>NZ_CP072377.1:1241426-1551782 GCF_018128225.1 Leptotrichia sp. oral taxon 218
TCATCTTGTCAATTGGACAAGCAGGCGGAAGATTTGATATTTCCGTTGAACGAGTTGGAATAAATCTTGATGATTTCCGAATACCTGACAACGAAGGAAACCAAACTATTGATGAGCCAATTTTTCCAGATGGAGAAAATGCATATTTTGTAGATCTTCCTGTAAAAGCTATGGTAAAAAACATACAAAAAAATAAAATTCCAGCTTCAGTTTCATACACTGCAGGAACTTTCATCTGTAATCACGTTCTTTACGGTACACTTTATTTAATAAATAAAAAATACAAAAACAAAAAATCTGGATTTATTCATATTCCATTTTTACCAGAACAAGTTATTAATAAAAAAAATACACCATCAATGGAATTAAATACTATTATAAAAGGTTTAATTGCCGCAATTGAAACTATTGTAAAAAATGATAAAGATATTAAAGAAACTGGCGGAACTATTTGTTAGCAACATTCTTCTAAACATTTAGATATATCAAAAATAAAAAACCTGCTTTTATTTAAAAAAATTCTAAAGCAGGTTTTATTATTTATTTTTTACTTGTAAAAGGTAAACTTTCTTTTAAAAAACAGAAACTAAATTTTATTCATTTGCTGTTAAGAAGTCAAAATTTTATTGTCAATTTTCTTTTTAGCCATAACAAAAACCTCCAAATATTATATAGTTATTTTATCATATATTATTTAGAGATTTACACAAAAATTTTTACACACCCTTTTAACAAAAGATTTAAAGCATATTGAAGGATTTTTATTTTATCTTTACAATCATCAATATTTTCAAATTCTAAATATCCTACTGTCATATACTGACCTGCTGCAAATCTCTTTTTGTAAAACTCAATTCCTTTTTCTTTCAATTTTTCTTTTAATTCTTCATAAATTTTATTTCTAATTTCGGAAGAAATTTTCACTTTTTCATCATATTTTTCATCATCTTTATCTCCCAATGAATATTTTACAGCAATTATATTTTTCTTATTATATATCTCTTTTTCTTTTTTATAAAATTGTTCAATTTGAAGATACAAGTCATTATTAAGTTCTAGCTGATTTTGCCATAATTGAAATTTTTTAGTTACTTGAGATATTTCATCCATTTTTAAAGGAAACCACCACATTCCCATAAATCCACCTGATGAGTTATTCACATACCCCCAACTACAATCTTTTTGTCTTCCAATAGCATGCTCTAATAATTTTTTTTTTGTTTTTTAATTCTTTAAAAAATCCGATATAACAGTTTGAATTCCAGTCTTCTAATTTTTTATCTATATATGAATTTACATCTTTTTCTATATTGTTTAAATAATTATAATAATCTTCAACTAGAATATTATTAAAACTATTTTTATATTTTTCTAATAATGCTAGCATATCTTTTCTTTCAAATATTATATCTATACCCTCCTCTTTTAATCTTTCCATATTATCTTCATCGCATATTTTATAATAAACTACTTTTATTTTAGCTCTACTTCTATTATATTTTTCATTTTTTTCAGATATTATATCTCTATATGTTTTCTGCTGATTACTATGTAAACCTGTTCCCACTTTATCTTCTATTATTACATACATGTCTACTACAGGAATTTTTTCTATAAATTCTGTTTTATTTTGAATTTCCAATAATACATCTATTTTCTGATATTGTCTTTTTATATTTACTTTTCTATCTCCAAGTTTTTCACCTGACATTTTTTCAATAAAGTCAGTTGCAAGCTCTTTTAATTTTTTCTCATCTTCGGATAAATCATTATCATCAAAATTTACCCAGTTGCATAACCAACATATAAAAGCATCCTGTGACAGCTCTGACGTTGCAAAATTAAAAATATTGTTTCTTTCCATTTTAAATCCCTTCTTTCTATAATATTAATTAATTTATTTATTTAACTGAATCTTCCACAATGTAAGCAATAATATTTATGAAATTTTCATTTTCTGGATATATTTGCAGTCCCCAAAGAAATGCCCGCTCATTAAGAATATTAGTCATTATTTTAGCAATATCTTTTATCTGAGTCAATTCGATATTTTTTCCTGCTGTTATATTCAAAAATATTTTATAAGTTTTATTTTTATCAAAAGTTTCCAGCTTTAGTTTTAGGTTTTGCAAGAAATCATCAAAAGTTTCTAAATTTCCTTTTTCAAAAATTACGAAAGATTTTGAGGTTTTTTGAAATACAGTTTTTAAGTCCGCTAAATCAAGAGTAACCATTCCTTTTGCTGTTAAAGTTTTTGTTATTCCGTTGATTCCATTTTTTAAATCTTCTGAAGATTTGCATTTTATGATAAAGTCTGTTTTTGAATCAAATAGGTCAGTATAGCCATTTTCAATATCGTAAATGCCAGTAAAAATGTCGTTTTTTTCAGTGTTTCTGATTATTTCTAAGGCAAAATTTTTATCATTTTCAAAATATGTATTTAAAATTATCAAAATTACATCTGTATCTTGAAAATTTATTTTTAAATCTTTGTAGTCATTTTTAATTGTAATAATGCTTATATTTTCATGTGTAATTATTTCTTTTTCAATAGTGCTTAGAGCTGTTTCTCCTAAACTTATAATTTTTATTTTTGGTATTTTTTCCATAAATTTTCTCCTTTTTATAGAAATTTATTTTAAAATTTTGTATTCAATAACGTAATCTCCCTGACTTCGTAGCCACATTTCCGCTCCAAAACTTCCATAAACTTCGATTTTTATAGTATAAACTGTAGTTTCCCGATTATTTTCTTTAACTATTTTTTCATCCAATATTTCTGCAGTTGGAAATTTATCAAGCACATACTCGATATAGCCTCTGTATTTAAATTCTATTCTTGTAAGAGGTCCTGAGTGCATAAAATGTATATATTTTCTAAATTCTCCATCTTTAAATTTGTCAGAATAATTTAGGATTTTAAACTTCTTGCCTGTATTTTCTATCTTTTTCATTCTATCAATTCTAAAAATTGCAGGATATTCTTCTTTATTTTCAATATATCCAATTAAATAAAAATAATATTCAGAAAACATTATTGACAGTGGTTTTATTTTATATTCCTTGTATTGTTTATCTTTTTTTGTATAATTTAAATGCACCCATTCTTGGTTTTTTATACATTGCGCTAATTTCCAAATGCTTTCGAGTAGTTTCTGTCCATGTTGTAAAGGAATATAATTCACCTTTTCACTATTTATCAAATTTTTTATTATCTCTCTATCGTTTATTGAGGAATTGTTAACTAGTTTCGTTATTAATTTTTCAGTTTCTTCTTTATTAAAAGCCCGACTTTCAAGGATAATTTTACTTATAGCCAAAAGTTCTTCGTTTGTAAAAGCTATCTTGTCATTCTTTTCAAGATAATAACCTTTTTTTGAACTAGAATATTTTATATCCGATTCACCTTCTTCAAAAAAATAATTCCTCAAAGTAGCTATATCTCGTTGTATCGTTTTTTTATCAACTTTAAATTCATTAGCTAAATCACTTCTATTCACTATCTCTTTTTGATTCAACCTTTTCATTATTTTTAATATTCTAATCGATTTTTCCTCAGAATTTTCATTTTTCATGATTAAGATTAAGCCTTTCTAAAAAATTCTTCTCAACGTTTTAATTATACCTTGATTTGTCACTTTTTCAAAATTTAAAACTTTTTCCTAATTTTTCTATTACTTCGAAATCTTTTCTTTAATCTCTTCTCTTCAAAATATTCTACATATTCCTCTCTTATGTCTCTACAATTTTTCATTTTATTAAATTTCTCAATTTTTTCCGTTATTTTATCAACCATTTTTTTTATATCTTTTAATGAACTATCTAGATTTACTGTAAAACACATTAATGGAATTTCATTATTTTCACAATCAATATCTTCATAATTAACTTCCTTAAAATTAGGAAATATATCTTTTAATTCTTTCTGAATTAATTTTATTGTCTTTTCTTCGATTTTATTATCATTAAACCATTTTAACAAAAAATAATTATTTGTTTTTTTATCTTCTGCAATTAAATTTACACAAAAACATTCTATAAAAAATTCATGTTTCAACCATTTTATATAATCAAAACAACGATATACATCATAATCTTCAAATTTTTTATTTATATAACTTTCTAAAACTAAATATAAAGATAAATTTTCGTTAATACTTACACCAAAATTTTTCTTATTTTCCTGATTAATTTGATTATAATAACTGTCAAAAATACTGTCATCTATATATTTTTTTGAATTTTCAAATAAAGTTAAAAATTTTTCTTTATCGTATAAAATACTTATTTCTTCTACTTCTTCCTTTTCATACCTAGAAATTAAATCAGATGAAAAATGAACAATTTTTACATTATTCTCTTCGTTTTCTTTTAAATTCTCATATTTTTTTAATAATTTAATTAATTTCCCATTGTATTCATTAAAATCTTTTGAATATTCGTAATAACTAAAATCTCTGAAATATATATATTTTCTGTTTCCATTTTGATTCCTATTTAAAATTAACAAAATCGGACAATCACCTAAAATTCTATCAATAAAACTTCCATTTTCAGAATAATAATTTTTATTTGAAAAATGTATCTCAATATCTTCTGTAGTTAACTTTTCTCCTAAAATTTCCTCAATAAATTTTTTTGCCATATTTTTTAAAGCCACCTTACTGCTATTATTTGTAGTCTCAACATTTAACCATTTTATCATCCAATATAAAAAAATATCGGTATCAAACTCAGCGTTATAAAAAGCATCATTTTTAACTAATTTTACATTACTCATTTTCCCCATCTCCTCAACTTTATTTTTGTTATCTAATTATACTTTTTATATGAGACATATTTTGTCCCTTTAGAATAAAAATTTATTTTTTTAAAATTTTATAACTACAATATCAAATGCAACATTTTTTCATCTTGACAACAACAATTTTCGAGATACAATTATATCAGAAAGAGAAAAAAATAATTAATATTTCTATAATAAAAGGAAGTGACTTGTTATGGTAAACCGTATCATTTTAAATGAAGTATCTTATCATGGATTTGGAGCAATTGAATCTATTCCAGGTGAAGTGGAAAAAAATAAATTCAAAAAGGCTTTTATTTGTACAGATCCTGGATTAATTAAAGCTGGAGCAGCTAAAAAAATTACTGATATACTTGATAAAGCTAATTTGGAATATTTAATATTTTCTGATGTTCAACAAAATCCTACAATTGAAAATGTAAAAGCTGGAGTTGAAAAATTTAAAGAAAGTGGTGCAGATTATATTATTGCAATTGGTGGAGGTTCTGCTATGGATTGTGCCAAAGCTGTAGCAATTATTATAAATAATCCTGAATTTTCTGATGTTCGAAGTCTTGAAGGAGTTGCAGATACAAAAAATAAATGCGTTCCAATAATCGCAGTTGCAACTACAGCTGGAACAGCTGCCGAAGTTACAATAAATTATGTTATAACTGATGTTGAAAAAAATAGAAAATTTGTCTGTGTTGACCCACACGATATGCCAATAGTTGCGATAGTTGATCCAGGAATGATGATGACAATGCCAAAAGAATTGACAGCTGCAACTGGACTTGATGCACTAACTCATGCAATCGAAGGATTTACAACAAAAGCTGCTTGGGAAATGACTGACATGTTCCATTTAAAAGCAATTGAATTAATAGCAAAATATTTGAGAAAAGCTGTGGAAAATGACGAAGAAGCTAAAGAAAAAATGGCTCTTGCCTCATATTTAGCAGGAATGGGATTCTCAAATGTAGGCCTTGGAATTGTACACTCAATGGCTCATCCTCTAGGAGCATTTTACGGAACTCCGCACGGTGTTGCAAACGCTATAATTTTACCAACTGTAATGGAATACAATGCTGAATATACAGGGGAAAAATTTAGAGAAATAGCAAAAGCTTTTGGAATAAAACATACTAAAAGAATGGCTCCCGAAGAATATAGAAAAGCAGCAGTAGAGGCTGTAAGACAATTGGCACATGACGTAAATATTCCTGAAAATTTAAAGGGAATAATGGATATAAAAGATTTAGATTTTATCGCTGAATCAGCTTTGAATGATGTTTGTACTGGCGGAAATCCACGAGATACAAACTTGGAAGAAATAAAAGAACTTTATAAAAAATTGTTGTAATTTACAAAAAAACTCCATTCATTTTAGAGTGGAGTTTTCTATTAATTTTAATTTCTAAATTTGAATATTTAATTTTCTTAAAATTCAAGTCTATTTAATAAATTCCAAAAATTCTTTTACTTGTTTTTTCAAGGCTTCTTTATAATATCCCTGTTTCCTCCCATTGCAATTCCTCAATTGTGATTTATAATATTGTAAGCGAAAATTCATTTAAACCTTGAATTTTTTCCTATTTTACTATACAATATTCTGAAGTATTTAAAACTAATTTTTTAAATTTTATTTCAAAAAAACAGAAAGGAAAAATATGAAACAATACATTGTAGATGCCTTTACAGATACTCTTTTCAAAGGGAATCCTGCTGCTGTGTGTATTATGGATTCTTGGATAGATGACGACTTGATGCTTTCGATTACTAGAGAAAATAATTTGTCAGAGACGGCTTTTGCTGTGAAGGAAAATGAGAAATATAGATTGCGTTGGTTCACTCCTGGCGGAGAAATCGACCTTTGTGGACATGCTACTTTGGCGACAGCTTTTGTGATAACTAATTTTTATGAAAAAGATATTGATAAAATCGTGTTTGACACATTAAGTGGCGATTTAACTGTTCATAAAAAAGGAGAATTATTTGAATTGAATTTTCCTTCTTACGACTTAAAATCTGTTGAAATTACGGAAGAAATAATTGATGCGATTGGAGTTAAACCGCTAGAAGTCTTTATTGACAGGGATTTAGTTTGTGTTTTAGAAAATTCGGAACTTGTGGAAAAGTTTGAGCCAAATTTGGAAAAAATTAAATTGTTTGATGGACTTCTTTTACACATTACGGCTAAAGCTGATGAAAAATCAGAATTTGATTGTATTTCTCGTTCCTTTGCACCAAAATTGGATGTTGCCGAAGATCCTGTTTGTGGCTCTGGACATTGTCATCTTGTACCACTTTGGTCAGATAAATTGGGAAAAAATGAAATTGTCGCATTTCAAGCTTCCAAACGAACTGGAATTCTCTATTGCAAATTAGATAGAGAAAAAAATCGAGTTTCATTGAGTGGAAAAGCTGTATTATTTGCAGTTTCAGAAATTTTTATTTAAAAAATTCTATTTCTAAAAATTTTTATTCTATCTATATTTGATATTTCATTTTTTTTGTAGTAAAATATAATAAATAACTATAAAATTATTTAGTAAAAAA
This sequence comes from Leptotrichia sp. oral taxon 218, assembly GCF_018128225.1. Lineage (NCBI taxonomy): Bacteria > Fusobacteriati > Fusobacteriota > Fusobacteriia > Fusobacteriales > Leptotrichiaceae > Leptotrichia > Leptotrichia sp. oral taxon 218. The sequence goes on from NZ_CP072377.1 coordinate 1,248,772, forward strand.
AACTTAAAATTTAGAATATTAAATAACGATAGAAGGGTGGATTTTATATGAAAATTGGAATAGATAAAATTGGATTTGCAATGCCGAATTTCTTTTTGGATATCAGAGATTTAGCGGTTTCTAGAGAACAAAACGAAAATAAGTTTACAAAAGGATTACTGCAAAGTGAGATGTGCGTTGCTCCAATTACTCAAGATATTGTGACATTGGGAGCTAGTGCTGCAGAAAAAATTTTGAACAAAGAAGATAAAAAAAGTATTGATTTAATAATAGTTGGAACGGAATCGGGAATTGACCAGAGCAAATCTTCTGGAGTTTTTATTCATCATTTACTTGAAATTCAACCTTTTGCGAGATGTGTTGAAATAAAGGAGGCTTGTTACGGCGCAACTGCTGCACTAAATTTTGCGAAAAACCATATTTTAAAAAATCCTGAGTCAAAAGTTTTAGTTATAGCTTCGGACATCGCTAAATATGGCATTGGTACTGCTGGAGAATCCACTCAAGGTGCAGGAAGCGTGGCACTGCTTATAAAAAAAGATCCTAAAATTGCTGTTTTAAATGATGATAGTGTTTGTCAGACGAGAGATATAATGGATTTTTGGCGTCCTAATTATGCCGACTTTCCATTTGTTGATGGACATTTTTCTTCAAAACAATATTTGGATTGCCTTACTACAACTTTTTGCGAATACAAAAAACGCCACAACAAAAATTTACTTGATTTTAACGCTTTTTGTTTCCATTTACCTTTTCCAAAACTTGGATTAAAAGGATTAAATTCACTTTTTTCTGAAACTGAAAATTTAACAAAAGAAAAAAAAGCTATATTTTTAGATAATTTCTATTCTTCAATAGTTTACAGCAAACGAATTGGGAATATTTACACAGGTTCTCTTTATTTAAGTTTGCTCTCATTACTTGAAAATTGTCAAAATTTAAAAGCAGGTGATGTAATTGGAATGTATAGTTACGGAAGCGGTGCAGTTTGTGAAATTTTTAGTATTACGCTTGTTGATGGATTTAAAAATCAGCTGATAAACGACAGAATAAAAGATTTTGACGAAAGAAAAAGACTTAGCACTTCTGAATATGAAAAAATGTTTTTTGAACAAATAGAACTTGACGAATATGGAAATAGCATTAACTTACTACAAGATAACAGTCTTTTTTATTTGGAAAAAATTGAAAATCATAAACGAATTTATAAAAAAAGAGGTTATTAAAATGGATAAAAATAAAAAGGAACAGGAAAAGAAAAAAAATTGGCTTGGATTTCAAAAAAAAGAAAGAATTGAAAGAATTGAAATGCTAGAAAACAATGATTTCTTGGATAAAAATACAAAAAAAATACTTCTTGAAAATGAAAATTTGCCGCTAGAAATCGCAAATCAAATAACCGAAAATAATATTGCAACTTTTTCGTTGCCAATGGGAATCGCACCAAACTTTTTAATTGATGGAAAAGAATATGCTGTTCCGATGGTCACTGAAGAGCCGTCTGTAATCGCCGCTGCAAGTTATGCCGCAAAAATCATTTCAAAATGCAAAGGTTTTAAAACAATTGCTCTAGATAGAAAAATGATTGGAGAAATTGCGCTTTACGATATAATTGATTTTGAAAAAGCTAAAAATTTGATTTTGAAAAATGAAAATAAAATTTTAGAAATTGCAAACGAAGCTTATCCATCAATTGTAAAAAGAGGTGGAGGTGCTATTTGTTTGGAAATCAAAAAATTAGAAAATTTTCTTGTTGTATATTTAACTGTCGATGTGAAGGAAGCAATGGGTGCAAACATCTTAAATACGATGTTAGAAGGAATTAAACCACTACTTGAAGAAATTACAAATTCAACTGCACTAATGGGAATTTTATCAAATTATGCGACAAAATCTTTAGTTACTGCAACTTGCGAAATAGACTCCAAATTACTTGGAGGAAATCATGTGGCGAAAAAAATTGATTTAGCTTCTAAATTCGCTAAAATTGATACTTATAGAGCAGCAACTCACAACAAAGGAATTTTTAATGGAATTGACGCTGTAGTTATTGCGACTGGAAATGACTGGCGTGGAATCGAAGCAGCAGGACATGCTTTTGCAGCAAAAAATGGAAAATATGAAGGACTTACAACTTGGACTTTTGATGAAAAAATTAACAAATTAAAAGGAGAATTAACACTTCCTATGCCAGTTGCAAGTGTCGGCGGTTCAATCGGTTTAAATCCTAGTGTAACTGCAGCTTTTGATATTTTAAAAAATCCAAGTGCTATAGAATTAGCTAAAATAATAGTTTCGGTTGGACTTGCACAAAATCTTGCCGCTATAAAGGCGCTTGTCACGACTGGAATTCAAAAAGGACATATGAAATTACAGGCACGGACTTTAGCTTTATTTTCGGGAGCAAAAGATGGTGAAGTCGATTTAGTTGTAAATACAATTTTAGAAAAAAAACTTATAATTAATTCTGAGAATATAAAAAATATTTTAGAAGAAATTAGAAATATATAAAAAAAAACTACACCTAAATTAAAGAGTGTAGTTTATTTTTAATCTTTAAACATCCTAATCTTATATTTTTAAAATTTTTACATCATTCCCGGCATTCCCATTCCTCCTGGCATTCCACCAGCTGGTGCTTCTTCCTTTTCATTTGCAACTGCAACTTCTGTTGTAAGTAAAACTGAAGATACTGAAACAGCGTTTTGAATTGCTGAACGAGTTACTTTGGCTGGATCAATTATTCCAGCTTTTACCATATCTACATATTCTTCTTTCGCAGCGTCAAACCCTATTCCATTTTCAGAATTTTTAACTTTTTCAAGCACAACTCCAGCATCAATTCCAGCATTTACGACAATTTGTCTAAGTGGCGCAAATAGAGCTTTTTTAACAATTTCTACTCCTAATCCTTCTTCACCAGCTAATTTAAAGTCTTCAATCGCATTTGCAATTTCAACTAAAACTGTTCCACCTCCAGCTACAATTCCTTCTTCAACTGCCGCTTTTGTAGCATTTAATGCATCCTCAATTCTAAGTTTTCTCTCTTTCATTTCAGTTTCTGTCGCAGCACCAACTTTTATCACTGCAACTCCACCCGCAAGTTTTGCAAGTCTTTCCTGTAATTTTTCCCTGTCATAGTCAGACGAAGTTTCCGAAATTGCATTTTTAATTTGTCCAACTCTTGCACTGATTTCAGCTTTATCACCCATTCCGTCCACAATTACTGTATTATCTTTAGTAATTCTAACTTTTTTAGCTTGTCCTAACAATGCAATATCAGCTTCTTCCAATTTTATTCCTTTTTCTTCAGAAATAACTTCTCCACCTGTTAAAATTGCTATATCTTGTAACATAGCTTTTCTTCTATCTCCGAAAGCTGGAGCTTTTACAGCAGCTACATTTAATGTCCCACGAAGTTTATTTACAACTAATGTCGCAAGAGCTTCCCCTTCAACATCTTCAGCAATTATAAGCATCGGTCTGCTTGTTTCAACTGTCTTTTCCAAAACTGGAAGCAATTCTTTCATATTTGAGATTTTTTTGTCTGTTATTAGAATGTAAGGATTGTCCATTTCAACGACCATTCTTTCAGAATCTGAAACCATATATGGCGACAAGTAACCATTGTCAAACTGCATTCCTTCTACTACTTCTAAAGTTGTGTCAAGTGAACGAGCTTCTTCGACTGTAATTACGCCTTCTTCCCCAACTTTTTCCATTGCCTGTGCAATCAATTTTCCAATTTCCTTATCTCCCGCTGAAATTGCTCCAACTTGTGCGATTTCTTCATTTGCTTCAACTTTTTTAGCCTTTTTAGAAAGCTCTTCAATCACTTTTTTTGAAGCCTGTTCCATTCCACGACGGATAAATACTGGATTTGCTCCTGCTGAAACCATTTTTAGTCCTTCTTTTATTAAAGCTTGAGCAAGAACTGTAGCCGTAGTTGTTCCATCTCCTGCCACATCGTTAGACTTTGTTGCAACTTCTTTTACAATTTGTGCTCCAAGATTTTCGATTGGATCACTTAATTCGATCTCTTTGGCAATTGTAACACCGTCATTTGTAATCATTGGTGCTCCAAAGCCTCTATCTAATACTACATTTCTTCCTTTTGGTCCAAGTGTTATTTTTACAGCATCTGCAAGTGTATCTACACCCACTTCTAGCGATTTTCTTGCTTCTTCATTAAATTTTATTATTTTTCCCATTTTATTTTCCTCCAAATTATTTATTATATATCGAAAATTCAAATATTAAATGCCTCTATTTATTCAACAATGGCAAGTACATTATCTTTTTCTAAAATTAAATAAGTTTCTTCTCCATCTTTAACTTCAGTCCCAGAATATTTTTCAAAAATAACTTTATCTCCGACAGAAATTTCTTCAATCTTTTTCCCAACTGCCAAAACTTCTCCAATTATAGGTTTTTCTTTTGAAGCTGTTCCTGGAAGTACAATTCCACTTTTAGTCACTTCTTCCTGTTCAGTTTGTTTTATCAAAATTCTTTTTCCCAATGGTTTAATTTTCATTTTTTTGCCTCCTAAAATATTGTATATCTTTTTTTAGCACTCTTTATCTTTAACTGCTAATATATAATAATACATTTTTAAAAATTTTTCAAGTTTTTTTTATAAAAATTGAAAATTTTATTTAAAAAATAAAAAGTACATCTTAAACTAATATTTAAAATGTACTTTAAAACTCCTATTTCTTATAATTCGCTCTTATTTCTTTTAAAACTTTTTGAATTTCTGCATTAGAATATTTTTTTGTTTCAATACCTTCGTTGCTTGTTTTTACTATAAGCGTTTCATTATTTTTCAATTTCTGAGATTTATTTTTTGCAAAATATTCTGCTCTTATTTCTTTTAACGCTTTTCGAGCTCTTGCACGATCCTTTGCTGTAAGTTCAGATTTTGCCACAACATTTGACACAGGTTCATAAGCAACCACAGGTTTTACTTCTTTTCTAACATTTGCTATAACTTGTTTTACTTTTTCATTATCTTTTTCTTGTGAAGTCATTTTTTTCTGTACTTTTGGCGCAACATCTTTTTGTTTTTCCGGTTTATTATCAACAATTTTTATATCTTTTTTATTACTTTCCATCTGTTCTCTCTCTTGAGCTGCCAATTTTTCTTTTTGTGCTCTTTGTTGTGCCAACTCTTGTTCCCTTTGCGCTTTTTGCTGTGCTTTTTCCAATTCCATCTTTATTTTTTGCTCTTTATAATAATTATCTCTCGCCTGTTTCAATATCGCATTTGTACTAACTGCCAAAAGTGGTATTCCCACTATCAAACTACTTATTAAAATTAATTTCTTTTTATTTTTCATAAAAACCTCCAGATTTATTTTCTCTAACAAAAATTATCTAAAAACCTTCCTAACTGTTATTATACTATTATTTTCACAAATATTCAAGAAAATTTTTTTATTTTGTTAAAATCAATCAAAATTCTTTTCGAAAAATAAACTTTATTTTTAATTTTTTTGAATTTCAATATATTTAATGTTCATATTATGTTTACTTAAAAACATCTGCTCGAATTCTGTTTTTATATTTTGATCCGCCTTTTCTGAATTGTGCAAATCATCTGTGTGATAAATAACCTCATAATTTTTAAGATTTTCAACTAATTCTAAAACATCTCTGTAATACTGTTCATGATCCGTTTTAAAAAATAATTTCCCCTTTGACTTTAACACAACATCCAATTTTTTGAACAAATCTTCACTAATTACTCTTTTTTTCTCTTCACCTTCCCAAGGATCTGGAAAATTTATATAAACTCCCGAAATTTCCTTTTCACCAAAAAATTCTAAAATTGTTTCCCCTCTTTTTCTCACAAAAAGTATATTTTTTAAATTTCTTTTATCTGCTTTTTTTGCTCCCAAAACAAGTCTTTTAAATCTCAATTCAAGTGCAATATAGTTTCTATCTGGAAATTTTTGCGCATTTTGAACTGTAAAATTCCCACTTCCACAACCGATTTCCAAATATATGTCATTTTCATTTTTAAAAAACTTATTCCATTTTCCACGAAACTCATTTACTTTTTCGTTATCATACATTAAATATTCAGGATAATCCAACATTTCACACATATATTTGTTATAATTTTTTTTAGGTTTTTCAAAAAAATATTTCCAAATTTCTTTTTCGTTTATGATTTGACTTTTTTCATAATTTTTTATTTTAAATTCATCGTTTATTTTTTTTATTTTTTCTCTTCTCTCAAGCTCTTCTTTTGACAAGATTTTTTTATTTTTGTCAGCTTTAATTTGCTTTTCTCTCAATTTATTTTCTTTTTTTTTATTATCCATAAATCACACTCCAAATTAAAATATCTCACTAATTATTTTATCTATTTCGTTGTTTTTTTCAAAAAATTCTTTTGTATTTATTTTTTCTTCTTTTTTTAAATAATCAATAATTTTGTCTTCATTTTGCACAATCTCCACAAAATTAAGTTTTTTTGCATCATTTACAATCTCTTCAATATTTTGGAAATATTTCCCAATTATCGGCTTTCTTCCATAAAAAAGTGGCTCTAAAATCGAATGTCCGCCAATATTTACAAGCGTTCCGCCGACAAACACAAAGTCCGCCATTTGATAAAAATCTGTAAGAACTCCCATTTTATCCACAATAACTATCTCAGTTTTTTTTAAATTTTTCCAAACTTCAAAATCCGAAAGTAGTGAATAACTTTCTCGTGGAAACAATTTTAAAATTTCATCTTCCACTTTTTTTATCCGCTCCAAATGTCTAGGAACCAGCACAAGCTGATATTCATTTTTTTTATTTATTTTTTTTAAAACTTCAAGCCAAATTTTTTCTTCACTTTCTCTCGTGCTTCCGCAAACTATTATTTTTTTATTTTTGTCCAAAATTTCTTCAAAATATTTATTTTTCTTTTCTTCAGAAAGAATGTCATATTTTATCGAATATTTTAAATTTTTAAAAACTTTTATTTTTTCATTTTTTATTTTTAAACTCTTATATCTCGACGCATCTTTTTCGCTTTGCACCAAAATTTTTTTAACTCTATTTAAACTTGAATTTATAAACCAGCCAAACTTTTTGTAAGATTTCATTTTTTTATCGGTAAGTCTGCCATTTACAACAAATAACTCTCCAAACTTTGCCGCCAAATAATATAGATTAATCCAAATCTCAGTTTCTATAATAATTGTCTTTTTTATTTTATATTTTTTATAAATTTTTTTTAAAGCAAAAAAATCATCAAGAGGAAAATACAAAATTTTCACATTTTTATTATTTCCATATTTTTTATTAATCACTGAAAATCCTGTATCTGTCATAACTGAAATAACTATTTTTTCATTTCTTAATAAAATTTTTTCGATTAGTTCAACCGATAAATTAAATTCTCCAACTGATGACAAATGAATTAAAATAGATTTCTCATCTTTTCCCAAAAAATTTTCATTTGAAATTTTTTGAAATAGTCGAGTTTTGAAAAATATAAGCAATTTTTTATTAAACAATGCCAATATCATTATGACTAAATATAAAAAAAATCTTATTAAATTATAAATTATTAACATACTTATCTTCTTTCATATATTTTATTTCTCAAAATTAAGAAAAGACTATTTTTCAATGACCGCTGTCACATCAAAATAGCCTTTTAAAAAATTATTTAGCATTTGCTACATTATCAGCTAATTTTTTACCTACTTTAAATTTAACTACATTTTTTGCAGGTATTTGAATTTCTTTTTTAGTTTGAGGGTTAATTCCAGTTCTTGCTGCTCTTTCTTTTACTTCAAATGTTCCCCATCCAACAAATTGAACAGATTCACCTTTCACTAAAGATTCTTCCACTGTTTCAAGAAATTGATTTACTAATTCTTCAGCTCTTTTTTTAGTTTCTCCTGTTGCTTTTGCATAAGCATCAACGAATTCTTTTTTTGACATATTATCAAACCTCCAAATTTTATTTGATTGAATTTAATACTCACACTTTTTTTGTGTTTTTAAATTACTTAGTTATTATACACTATTTTCAACATTTGTCCAGTATTTTTTTTAATTTTTTTATTTTTTTAAAAATTTTAATTAAAAATTAATTTATTTAATTTTATCTTTCAAAATTTTTTTTATTTTATCTTTAACTTCTTCAATAGTTTTAAAAGTCGTATCAACTTCAATCGCATCCTGTGCTTTTACTAAAGGCGATTCCTTTCTTGTGGAATCAATTTTATCTCGCTCAACAATATTTTTATAAATTTCATCTAAAGTCACATCTTCATTTTTTAAAATTAACTCTTTATATCGTCTTTTAGCTCTTTCCATTGTATCTGCCACCAAAAATATTTTTAATTCTGCATTTGGAAAAACAACCGTTCCAATATCACGACCATCCAAAATGACATTTTTAGAATTTGAAAATTTTCTTTGCAAATCGACCATCTTTTCTCTAACTTCCTTAATTTTAGCAATATTCGAAACATTTTCAGAAATTACAGGTTTTCTAATCTCATCACTCACATCAATTCCGTCCAAAAAAAATCGATTTTTTTTAATATCAATATTCAAATTTTCCAAAATTTTTTTCATCTTTTGAATAATTTCAAAATCAGAATTATTATTTTTACTTTCAGATAAATTTATAATATTTTTTAACAACTCAAACGAAACTTTTTCATCTAATGCTTTTAATGTAACAAGTCTATACATTGCTCCAGTATCCAAATATACAAAGTCAAGTTCATTTGCTAACTTTTTAGCAATCGTACTTTTTCCGCTCCCAGCAGGTCCATCTATTGCAATTATCATTTTTTCTCACTTTCTATTTTTATTAATTTAATTTTATTAGTTTCTTTTTCAATTTTATAAAAATTATTTGGTTTTAAACCATTTTTAAACATTATCGAATATTTTTTTGAAAAATTCTCATCAAAATCTTTTAAATAAAGATAATCATAATTTTTTAAAGTTTCAAACAAATTTTCTTCATCATTATAATAGAATCCTTGTATCTTTAATGGAGTAGCCTCATATCTAAATAGCCAATAATAATAACCTTTATCATTTTTCATATCTGAAACAAAATAAATTTTATTATTGTGATTTTCCCTTATTTCTTCTGGTATTTCCTTTATTTCCTGTCGTTCTTTCTTTATTTTCTTAATATTTTTAAATTTTTTTATTGTAAGTTTTTTCATTGTACTGTTTTTGAAAAATAAAATCAAAAATAATATCATTATTATTTTTCCATATTTCAGAATTTTTTCACTTTTTGCAGTTAACAATATATCTAAAAGAATCAAAAATATTACAATAGTTGACAAATATCTGCTAAACGATGCCAAATTTACTGCTTCTACAGGACTAAAAATAAAGATATACATAACCAATAATGAAATCGGATAAATTACAATAATTAAAACATTATAAATTAATAACTTTAAATTTTTATTATTTTTTCTTTTTAAATACACAAATATTAATATTCCAATTGTGATGACTAAAAATATAATATATGAAAATAAACCTATTTTTGTTTTTATTAATGCCTTAAAGAAATTATTTATCGTTTCATATTGATATTCCTGACCTTTTCCATTCAAAACATTTAATATACCTCCAAACGTTATCTTTTCAGTCTTCCATATTGCATCAGCATTTGTTTTATACATATAATATCCCCAAGATTTTTTCCCTACAAAAAGAGAAACTAAAATCGTTATTATTATTTGAAAATTTAATTTATAATTTTTCATAAAAATCAAATCAAGAATAATATAAATTAAACAAAATACTATTATCGCAGTTCCTGTTGATTTTATTAATACTAAAAATAATGTAGCTAATGACATATTTAAAAATACAAATTTTTTATGAATTTTATGAATTTTCGCATATTCATAAAAAATTATTAAATAAACTCCCATTATTGCAAGTATTACATCTACATACAAACTAACATATATTTCTTGATTAAATATTGCAGGAATTATAAATAATATAGGATATAGAATTCTTTTTGCTTTACTATCTAATTTTGTCATATTAACTATGGACAATAACAGGATTAATACAAAATAATTTGTTATAAACTGACTATTATATTCTAGATTTATATTTTTAAAAACTATACTTTGAATATAATTATTAAAATATTGAATTATCGCTGTTGCAGGTGGATATGTCTTAAAAAAAATTGTTGAATTTTCATTGTTTGATAATTCATTAAATAAAAACATATTTTTAACCGTTAGCAACCAATGGCTAAAATCATCCCAAATTCTTGATTTAAAGCCAATAAGCATTATTGTCATTACAATATATAAAATTATTAAAACCTGAAACTCTTTTAAAATTTTGAGCCAACTCATATTTGATTTAAATATATAATATATTAAATATATTATTGCCCCAATTGCCAATAAAATTATAAAGATGTTCCCATAAATAAAGCTTGAAAATATCACTCCACTAAAATATAACACCATCATTATAAAGAAGAAAATTGTCGGTGCAATGATTTCTACTTTTCTTCTTGAAATTTTTGAATATAAAAAAACTAAACTTAAAAAAATTAATAAAAACATTCTCTCTCTCTCCTTTTAAATACCCATTCTCGCTGAATATAATAATTTACAATAAAAATTATTAAATCTATTATTATTTTTAAAAATATTACATTTTTATTTACAAATATTTTATGTAAAAACTTTACTGAATATCCTGAAATAAACATCTGTATTATTACCAAAATATAATATTTTATCAAACTTTTTTTATTAAATGATTTAAAAACTTTATTTTTATTCAAAGTATAATTTAATATTGAAGAAAGTATCCTTGCAATTATTGTCGCATTTATAATTGTAAATTTAAAAGCCTTAAAAATTCCAAATAGTGCAATATCTAATATAAAAGATAATAATGAAACAACAATATATTTAAAAAATAATAGATATATTGTAATCGAATCACGAACTGGATTAAAGTGTGACGATTTATTATTTTTTATGTAAACTGTATTTATTGGAATTTCTTTAAATTTATATCCTAAATTTTTATTATCAATCAACATATTTGTCTCATATTCAAATCTTTCACCTTTAACTTTTAAAAAATCCTTTACTTGATTTTTACTAAATGCTCTAAGCCCAGTTTGAGTATCAGATATTTTTAATCCTAAAAGATACTTAAAAACCAAACTTGTTAGTCTATTCCCTAATTTGCTCCTAAAAGGTACCTTCCCCCCCCCCATTTCCAATTGTTTTCAAATTTTTTTTAAAATTTCTTGTTCCTAAAATTAGTGTATTCTGATTTTCATTTGAACATTTTAAACACAAAATTATGTCTTCTATCAGATGCTGACCATCAGAATCAGCAGTAACCACACTTTTCAAATTTTTTACCTCATTTAATACATAATTAAACGCTGTTTTCAAGGCCCGTCCTTTTCCCAAATTTATAGCATGTTGTAAAACTACTATGTCTTTATCTTTAACTTTTTCAAATATATTATTAAAATTTTCAGAACTTCCATCATTAACAACAACTATACTCGCATTAATTTTTTCTTCAGCAATCTTATTTTCAAATTCTTCTAATAAATTTAAAAAATTCTTATCTGGATTTAAACTAGGAATTATTAATATATTTTCTTCCATTTACACTTCCTCCTTTTTTATTATTATCAAAATTAAATAATATCAATATTTTTCAATAAAGAATAAAAATCAATTAATTTTCATATTTAAAAACAAGTGATACCCAATTATTCTTCTCTCGTCTATCAATTTGTTTCAAATTATAATTTTTAGCCTTTTTCACAAATGCCTCTTCTTTTTCATTCAAAATCCCAGAAAAAATAACTGTTGCACCCTTTTCTAAAATTTTTTCTATATCTTCAAGCAATTTTTCCAAAACATCTACTAAAATATTTGAAACAACTAAATCATACTTTTCATTTATGTCATCTACAAGATTTCCGATTATTACTTGAAAATTCTCACTTATTTCATTTTTAGAAAAATTTTCCAGCACAACATCATTTACTTTCTCATCAATGTCAATTCCAACAACTTTTTCTACACCTAATTTCTTCCCAATCAACATCAAAATCCCAGAACCGCATCCAATATCAAGCAGTTTTTTCTTATTTTGGGCATATTTTTCCAAAAATTCCACACAAAGTGAAGTCGTTTCATGTGTCCCAGTCCCAAAGGCAAGTCCTGGATCAATTTCTATCACAGTTTCATTGCCCTTTACTTCATAATTATCCCAACTTGGCTTAATTACGATATTTGGTGTTATATTCACTGTGTGAAAATATTTTTTCCACTCATCTTGCCAATCTTCATCAGAACATCGTGAAGTATAAATTTCTGACATAAAATTTTCGTCATCTTTTGAAATTTCATTGACATTGTTATAAATTATATTTAATTTACTTTTTACAAATCGATTGTCAATAATATATCCAATCATACTCCAAATATCATTTTCATTTTTAAAATTTACGCTGTAATCCAAAGAATTATCAGAAAAATAATCGACAAATTCTACTTGTTTTATCCCAACTTCTTCAAAAATATTAATTAATCTTGCTTTTGTTTCTTTCAAATTGTCTGAAAAATAATCAATTTTTACTTTTATCCATTTCATCTATTTTTATTTCCTCTTTTTTTTAAATTTTTTTATTTTTTTATTTTTTTAATTCTTTATTTTTATTTATTTTTTAAATTTCATCATAACTCATATTTATTCTTTTAATCGCAACTGCCTTTCCAGTTTTTTCATTTACTTCCACTTCAATTCCGTTTATTTTAGGATTTTCCTTACAAACCGAATATCTGTTTGGCATTCCATCTTTAAATTTTTGAATGCTTTCTTTCTTATTCATTCCCAAAACTCCATCGTGTCCACCAGTCATTCCAACATCTGAGATAAAAGCTGTTCCTCCTGGTAAAATTCTCTCATCAGCAGTCTGTGTATGTGTGTGAGTCCCATACACAACAGATACTTTTCCAGTTAAATTCCATCCCATAGCTTGTTTTTCCGAAGTTGCTTCAGCGTGAAAATCAAGTACAACTATATCCGTTTCTTTCTTTATTTCAAGCAAAATTTCTTCCACTGTTAAAAATGGACAAGCAATCGGTGGCATAAAAACTTTTCCTTGCGCATTGATAACTGCTACTTTTACTCCATTTTTTTCAACTATCGTATATCCATTTCCTGGAGCTTCCTTTGAAAAGTTAATCGGTCTAATCAAATTTTTATGATTATTTATGTACGGATAAATTTCTTTTTTGTCCCAGCTATGATTTCCCAGCGTAATTACATCCGCTCCACGAGAAAAAATTTGTTCAGCTATTTTTATATTTATTCCAAATCCTCCAGCTGAGTTTTCTCCATTTACAATTATAAAATCATAATTTTTCTTTCTTTTTTCCAAAAATTTAAACAAAGTATTTCTTCCAGGTTCTCCAACTACATCTCCAATTATCAAAAATTTCATTCTATCTTCCTCTCAAATTTAAATTTGTTTTTCCATCAATGTTTTCAATGGCAAAAATCCTATTTTTTCATAAAATTTAAACGCACTCTCATTAAAATTCCAAACATCCAATGTAACACTAGTGAAATTATTTTCTTTTGCAAAATTTAGCACATATTCATACAGTTTTTTTCCAATTCCACTATTTCTAATATTTTTATCCACACATAAATCATCAATATACAAAACTTTTCTGTCGCACAAACTTTTATCATTTTTCACTTCACGAAATACACAAAAACAATGTCCCAAAATATTATCATTTTCATCAGTTGCTACAAAGATTGGCGTTTTATCATCTTTTAATACTTCTTTCAATTCTATGTCACTAAATTTTTTTTCGCCTTTTTTAAAAATATCAGGTCTGCCATTTACATGAACTCCATGAACTTGGTATAAAAGTAAATTTAATCCAGCGATATCTTTCTCATCAGCTTTTCTAATTTTAATTTTCATAAATATATTTCTCCTTTTTTTAAATTTTTTATAATAAATTTTTATTATAAAAAAGACTGAAAACTAATTCAGTCTTTAATTTATCTATTTTGCATATTCTACCGCTCTAGTTTCTCTTATTACCGTTACTTTTATCTGTCCTGGATACTGCATTTTTTCTTCGATATCTTTTGCAACATCCCTTGCCAAAATTGTAGCTTTATCATCGTCAATATTGTCAGGATGAACAATTAATCTAAGTTCTCTTCCAGCCTGAATAGCATACGAACTTTCAATTCCTTCATGACTATTTGCTATTTCTTCCAGCTGCTCTAACCGTTTTAAGTAATTGGACAAAGTTTCTCTTCTAGCTCCTGGTCTTGACGCTGAAATCGAGTCAGCTGCTTGAACTAGCACAGCTTCTATACTCAACTGCTCAACTTCATTGTGATGAGCTTCCACCGCATTTATAACGATTTCACTTTCCCTAGAAAATTTTCTCAAAAATTCCCCACCGTTTAATGCATGAGAACCTTCCTGTTCGTGTGAAAATGCTTTCCCAATGTCATGAAGAAGAGCCGCTCTTTTAGCCACATCTACATTTGCTCCAATTTCTGCTGCAAGTGCTGCTGCAATATGAGCCACTTCAATTGAGTGCTGCAAAATATTCTGTCCAAACGATGTTCTAAATTTCAATCTTCCAAATACTTTTAAGACTTCTCTTGGAAGAGTTGGAATTCCAACTTCTAAGATTGCCTGTTCTGCCGCATCTAATACACTTTCTTCCACTTCTAACTGCGCTTTTGCCACAACTTCTTCAATTTTTGTAGGATGAATTCTTCCATCCGAAATCAACTTTTCAAGAGCAATTCTAGCGACTTCTCTTCTAACTCCATCAAACGAAGAAAGAACAACAGCTTCTGGTGTATCGTCAATTATCAAATCTACGCCAGTTGCAGCTTCAATCGCTCTAATATTTCGACCTTCTCTTCCAATGATTCTACCTTTCATTTCTTCACTAGGAAGTTGAATTACAGAAATTGTCGAATCTACAACATAGTCAGCCGCAGCTTTTCCAATTGCAGTAGAAATTATTCTTTTAGAAATTCTATCTTTTTCTCTGTCTAAATTATGCTCATAATCTCTTATTAACACCGCTTTATCGTGATCCAACTCATTTTCTAATTTTTCTAATATAATTTTTCTTGCGTCATCTTGAGTAAGTTCTGAAATTCTCTCCAATTCTTTCTCCTGATTTACAATCATTTCATCCAAATCTTTTTCTTTTTTTGCAAGTCTGTCTTTATATTTTTCATTTTTTATTTCTTTTTCTTCCAGACGCTCCATTTTTGTTTCCAATGTTTCTTCTTTTTTTGCAATTCTTTCTTCTTTAATAGCCAACTCTGCTTTAATTTTTTTTATTTCATCGTCCGCTATTTTTTTCTCATTTAGCAATTCTTCTTTTACTTTTAATGTTTCTTCTTTTTTAAAAGATTCAATTTCTATTTCAACTTCTCTTTTCGATGTTTCAAGTCTTCTTTTGACATCAACTATTCTTAGTTCAAGTTCACTTAACTCTCCATATTTCTTTTTAAATACAGAACTTATCAAAAAATAAGCTATAAAAAAAACTAAAATAGAAAAAAGAATAATTAATAAAACAAATACTATTATTGTTACACTCATTTTTCTCCTCTCTTATTTTTTTTCAGCTACATTTGAAATCTTCCAGCTCCCATCATCCATTTTTTTCCAAGTTATATTAAAATAATTACTTTCTGTGCCATAATTTATAGCCATGACACTAGTTGCTTTATTATTAGATTTTACTTTTGGTTCAGAAAAAATAAATGTTAATTTTGAAAGGTCGTATTCTTGTAATTTTTTTACAATAATATTATTTTTAAATGTAGTTAAAAAAATCTCTTTTATTTTATCGTATCTATTTGAGTTTGCATCTTCTTTAAAATTTGTTATAACATTTGTTATTTCATTATTAATTTCATTAATTTCAATTTGAGAAATATTTTTGTTATAGCCACTCAAAGATGTACAACTCGCAAAAATTAACAAAATTATTAGACATAAACACTTTTTCATAGTTCTACCTCCAAAACTTCGCTTATTAATTTTATCATAATTTTTTTAGTTATTCAAGTCGAAACATCAATTTTTAGGAAAATTTTCATATAAAAAAAGATATACTTTATCTAATTTAAATTTAATTTAAAATTTCAAATTAAATGTATATCTTTTTTTAGTTATTTTTTATCTATTTTTTTCTTTTTATTTTTTATTTTTAAATTATTTTTTATCTTCAACTTTGATATATCTTATTGGATTATTTGGAACAAATCCATCTTCATATGCTTTTTTCTCTAATTTTTTTCTATCAATTCCGTCATAAAACTTATTTTCCAAAGTAGAAACTTGCCTTCTCAAATCTTTTAACTCTCTATCTTTTGCCTTATACTGTCTATCTAATGTGCTAACACTGTTTACCGCCAAAATTTTTATAAAAGCTACAACTACTGCAATTCCAATATAAATAGCAAATTTACTTATTATTGCTCTATCCAGTCCTGCAGTTTTTGAAAGTCTTTTGTTCATTTTTTTAGGAACTGTAATCTTATTTTCTTTTTTTTGATTTGCAACTTTTCTTGCTGTATTAGTTATTTTAGGAACTTCCAATACTTGTATCTTTTTTTCTTTAGAAATATTACTCATTCCTATTTTCTCTCCTTTCAAAAATTCTTAATTTAGCTGAATGTGCTCTTTTATTTTCTTTTAATTCAACTTCTTTTGCCACAATAGGTTTTCTCGTAATAACCTTTCCCAAACTTTTTTTCCCACAAATACAAATTGGTATATCTTTTGGACAAGTGCAAGGGTTTTCATATTCTCTAAATTTTTCTTTAACTATCCTGTCCTCCAGCGAATGAAATGTAATTACCAAAAGCCTTCCCCTGTCGTTCAATAAATTAACTGCTTTATCCAAAGTCTGTGTCAAAACTTCTAGTTCTTTATTTACAAAAATTCTTATCGCCTGAAAAGTTCTCTTTGCAGGATGCCTTTTCATACTTTTTCCTATTGATTTTATCACGATTTCAGCTAATTCAGTTGTAGTTTCAATTTTTTTATTTTTTCGATATTCAACTATATTTCTAGCAATTTTCCTAGATTTGGGTTCTTCTCCATATTTATAAATTATATCAGCTATTTCTTTTTCAGAAAAAGTATTTACAACATCATAAGCGCTTAATTTTAGTGACTTATCCATTCTCATATCCAGTTTTGCACAAAATCTATAAGAAAAGCCTCTTTTCGCATTATCGAGCTGATTTGAAGAAACTCCAATATCCATAAGTATTCTATCAACTTTTTCAAATCCTGCCAAATAAACAACCGTATCTATATTTTTAAAATTGTCCTGAAATACTTTAAAATTATCATAATTTTCCAGTCTTTTTTTTGCAAACTCAATTGCTTCAATATCTTGATCTATTGCAATAACTTTTGAATTTTTTGAAGAGTTTTCAAGAATACCTTGTGTATGACCTCCGCCACCAAGTGTACAGTCAACATAAACTGCATCTTTATCTGTTATAATATTTTCAATGACTTCATCATATAACACAGGTTTATGATATTCCATAAAACTTTTCCTCCCTCAATTTCATACTTTTTAAATTAATTTAATTAATTAAACTTTACAAATTATCGCAACTTCTATAATTATTGTATTATACTACAAATCCATTATATTTTTATTTGAACTAATAAATAAATACATTAATTTTTACTTTTAAAATATAATTAAATTTTAAAATATAGCAATAATTTTAACTAATTGTACTTGAAATTTCGTTTTATGTCAAGATTTTTTTATTAAATGAAATTATATCAAAATTTTTTCAATTCTTTTAATAAACTATTTCATCTTTAACTTCTTTAGATTTTTCATTTCCCAAAAGCTGTGAAATAACTTCAAGTGCAAAATCTATAGCAGTTCCAGCACTTCTGCTAGTTACAATATTTCCATCTACAACAACTTTTTCGTGAGTCAAAATAGGATTTCCTGCGAGTAAATTACTTTCACAAGCTGGAAAACAAATAGCTTTTTTATTTTCCAAAATTCCCAATTCTGATAAAATTAATGGAGCTGCGCAAATTGCACCAACTTTTTTATTTTTTGTATCTTTAGAAAATTCTAAAACTTTATCTAAAAGCAACTGCGATTTAAAATAATTTTTGTGTCCTGGTCCTCCCGGTAAAACTAACATATCATATTTATCAAAATCAATTTCACTTATAACTTTATCTGCAACCACTTTTACTTTTCTTGCACTTTGTACAAAATTTTCATCTGTTAATGAAACTGTGTCCACTTCTATTTCAGCTCTTCTAAGTAAGTCAATCGGAGCGATTGCTTCAACTTCCTCAAATCCATCTGCCAAAAAAACTGCAACTTTTTTACTCATAGTATTTTCCTCACTTTTTTATTTTTTATTTTTTTTATTATTTTTCTAAATTTAATAAATTTTTTACTTTTAATTTATTACAAAAAATAATGAAAAAGAGCTAAAAAATAGCCCTTTTTTATTATTATTATTTTAATTTTTCAATTACATCTTCTGGTGTATCTTGTTTCAAAATCAAATCTCTATATTTTTGTGCGTCAACATAATTACTGTTTCTAATTATCTTTTTAACTGTAAGTCCTGATGAAGCGCTCATACTAAATGAATCAAGTCCCATTCCTAAAAGTAATTTAGTCGCTCTCTTATCCCCTGCAAACTCTCCACACATACTTACACTGATTCCTGCATGATGTGCAGCGTCAATTACTTTTTGAATAGCTTCTAAAACTGCTGGGTTAAATGAATTATACAAACTAGATACCAATTCATTTCCTCTATCTACAGCTAAGAAATATTGAGTTAAGTCATTAGTTCCAATTGAGAAGAAATCAACTTCTTTTGCAAATTTATAAGCAACTATTGCAGTTGAAGGAGTTTCCACCATAATTCCAACCTTTATATTTCTATCGTAAATTTTACCAATTTCATCTAATTCTTTTTTACATTCTTCCAAAATAGCATTAGCTTTTCTAATTTCATTTATAGAACTTATCATTGGATACATAATTTTAATTTGACCATATTGAGAAGCTCTTAAGATAGCTTTCAATTGAGTTTTGAACATATCTTTATTTTCTAATGAAATTCTGATTGCTCTATATCCTAAGAATGGGTTCATTTCTTTTGGCAAATCCAAGTAAGGTAATTCTTTATCTCCACCTATATCCATTGTTCTTATTGTAACAGGTTTTCCTTGCATTTTTTCAGCTACTACTCTATATGCTTTATATTGTTCTTCTTCTGTTGGGAAGTGGTCAGAGTTCATAAACAAGAATTCTGTTCTGTATAATCCAATTCCTGTAGCTCCAGATTCAATCACTGCATCAACATCATTAGGACTTCCGATATTTCCCCAAATATCTACTTTTCTTCCATCTAATGTAACTGCTTCTTCATGAATTAATTTTTTAAGTTCTTCTTTTTCTAATCTAATTTGTTCTTGTTTTACTTTATATTCTTCAACTAATTTTTCAGATGGTTCTAGGAAAATTTCCCCTGTTTCCCCGTCCATTACGACTACTTCTCCATCTTCAACTTCTCCTAAAACACCTTTTACTCCAACTACTGCTGGTAATTCAAGAGATCTAGCCATTATAGCCGAATGAGCTGTTTTTCCTCCAATTTCTGTAATAAATCCAACACAATTTGCCAAATCCAATTGAGCTGTATCTGATGGTGTCAAATCTTCAGTAACAACAACTGTTCCAGGATCCAAATTACTTAAATCGTTAATTTTAATTTCCAATAAGTTTTTTAACCATCTTTTTCCTATATCTTGTAAATCTGCCGCTCTTTCTCTCAAATAAGGGTCGTCCAATTGAGAAATCATTTCACAATATTCGTCAATTCCTTCTCTTAGAGCTCTTGCAGCTGGTAATTTTTCACCTGTTATTTTAGCTTCAACTTCTTCAATCAAATCTTCATCTTCTAAAAGCATAATATGACCATCAAAAATTGCTGCTTTATCTTCACCCATTTTTTCTTTTACTTTTTCTCTAATTGCGATTAATTGAGTTTTTGATTTTTTCAACCCATTTTCCAATTTTGCCAATTCCCCTTCGATAGTTGAATTTTCATCTATTTCTTGAGGAATAATCATTTTTTCCTCTACAAAAAGTAATACTTTTCCTATTGATACTCCTTCTGAAGCACCAATTCCTGTTAATCTTTTCATGTTTTTCTCCTTATATATAAATTTTTATTATAAATACATTTTTTTTGGATAATATTTATTTTTCTAATATTTTCTATTAGCTTTTATATTATCACGAAATAATTTAACAATTTGACCTTTCCCAAATTCTGTTGCCATATCCATCGCTGTTCCTCCGCTATAATCTTTTAATTGAGGATTTGCGCCATTTTTTAATAAAATTTTTACTATATCGATATTGGCTTTGAGTGTTGCATCTTGTAAAGCTGTCCAGCCGTCAATTCCACTTTGTTCATTTATCAATTTGGGATCGGCTGAAAGTAACATCTCCACCGCTTTTTCATTTTCATAATAACATGCTACATTTAGTACACTTCTTTTAAAAAGCGGATGTTTTTCTCTCAAATTTGCACCATTTTTTATGAGATATTCCAAAATATCATTATTTTGAGATTCAATTGCCACAATAATTGGCGTATATCCACTTTCATCTTTAGCATTTACATCTATCAAAGTATTATCCATTCCAAAAAAATCAAAAAAATTTATTGCAACTCCATATTTACCATTTCCGGGGGTACTTTGCTCAATTAATTTTTTTCTTCTTTCAATATTTTCTTTAGTCAACAAAGAAAATTTTACAAAATTGTTATTTTGTTGTCTTATTGCTTTAAATAATGCAGCCAATCGATTTTGTTGCTTTTTTGAATCACTAATTTCATTTAATTTTTGTGAATTTTCTCTTTTGTAATCGTAAATTGACGAAAATGAAAAAAAATTGGTAATCAAAACTCCTATTAAAATACTTTTTAGAAAAAAAAGTCTCATCCTTATACCTCACTTTATAATTATACCATATGATTTTTAAAAATCAAATTTTTTTTAAAAAAAATAGAAAAATAACATTAAGTTATCTTTCCATTTTTTTGTTTAATTTTTATTATTTATTCCATGAAACTTGGCAATTTGAAATTATTTTTTTTCTTTTTCTCAGTTGAAGAATCGCCTTTGTCATCTTTTTTAAAACTTTCTGAATCATCATTTTCATTGTCATCACTATCACTACTGTTATCTTCATTTTTATCTTCATCATCAGTGTCATTTTGATTGCTATTTTTATCGTTGTTATCTTCTTCTTCATTTTCACTGTCATTTTTATTTCCAGTCAAAAAATCATCTTTTTTCAATTTTTCTTCCAAAGTTTCACTGTCTTTTGTCAACTCTTTTACAGTTTCCTCAAGTTTTTCAATTTCAGACTTTTCTTTTGGGTTACCAAATTTAGCGTCGAAATCATCTTTTATATCTCTTACATCTCTTTCATTTTTTTTATTTTTTTCATTTTTTTCAGAACTTTCTTTTAGTTCTTCATTATTTTCAGCTGAATCTTTAGATTTATTTGCTTCAGATTCCAAAACTTGCTCAAAAGTTTCACCTTTGATAATTCTTCTAACTTCATCTCCAGTAATTGTTTCTTTTTTAAGAAGAAGTTGAGCTACACCTTCCAATATATGCATATTTTCTTGTAATGTATTAAATGTGTTCAAATATTCATCCATTAAGATTTTTCTAACTTCCAAATCAATTTCTCTCATTGTTTCATCACTTTTATTTGTCATAAACGCAAACTCATCATCTGGATTTTCAAGATTTATAGGTCCAAATTTTTTGCTCATTCCAACACTTTCCACATACATTCTGGCAATTCTTGTAGCTCTTTTAATGTCTGAATAAGCACCTGTACTCACATCATCTAACACAAGCTCTTCTGCAGCTCTTCCACCAAATAAAACTTTTATTTCAGCAAGTAATTCTTTGCTTGAAGTAACCAATTTCTCTTCTGGAAGCGGCATCATAAATCCTCCAGCTTCACCTCTTGGAATAATTGTCACTTTGTGAACTGGATCTGCTCCTTCAGTTAATTCAGTCATTACAGAATGTCCAGCTTCATGATATGCAAGTAATTTTTTCTCTTCAGGTTTTATAATTTTTCCTTTTTGACCAAGTCCCATTCCGATTTTATCCACAGCTTCATCTAAATCTGCCATCGTAATTGTGTCAGTAGCACGACGAGCTGCTAAAATTGCTGCTTCATTTAATAAATTTGCTAAATCTGCTCCAACAAATCCAGGAGTTATTTTTGCAATATCTTCTAAATTTACATCACTAGCCAATTTTTTATTTTTCGAATGAACTTTTAAAATTGCAATTCTTCCTTGTAAATCAGGTGCATCAACTGTAATTCTTCTATCAAATCTTCCCGCTCTTAAAAGCGCAGAATCTAGTACATCTTCACGGTTTGTTGCAGCAAGTACAATAACTTTCGTATCAGTATCAAATCCATCCATTTCAACTAACAATTGATTTAATGTCTGTTCTCTTTCATCGTTACTTCCGCTGTTTTTTCCAGCGCTTCTTTTTCTTCCAATCGCATCAATTTCATCAATAAAAATTATTGACGGACTTGATTCTTTCGCTTTTTCAAACAAATCTCTCACACGAGAAGCTCCAACTCCGACAAACATTTCCACAAATTCTGAACCTGAAATGCTAAAAAACGAAGCTCCAGATTCCCCAGCAACAGCTTTTGCAAGTAATGTCTTTCCAGTTCCAGGTCTTCCAAGTAAAAGTACACCTTTTGGAACTCTAGCTCCAGCTTTTGTATATTTATCAGGATTTTTCAAAAAGTCAACAACTTCTTTTAATTCTTCTTTTGCACCGTCAACTCCAGCAACATCTTCAAATTTTACATCTGGTTTTTTATCAATTTTATTCACACGAGATTTTCCAAATCCAAAAATATTTCCAGGTCCACCTTGACCGCCACCGCTCATCTTTTTAGCTAAATAAACCATAAGTCCAATCATTATAATAAGCGGAAGTGCATTTAAAAGTATTGCTAAAAAATATCCACCACCTGATGGAGGCATTGAATTTAATTTTACATTTTTTGACTCAACCGCATTAATTATTTGTGGCTCATTTCCCACACGGTCAGTAATTTTTTTTGTGTAAAAAAGAATATCTTTTCCAGCAACTCTAGCTTTTGCAACCAATTTGTCGTCCTTTTCATCAATTTCCCTAAATTCTCCTCTTCTAGTTCTGTCTAAAAATTCAGAATATGATACATTTTTTTTCTCTTGAAAATAACTTTGAATATCTCTTTGAAATAAAAATGTAAATAAAGACAGCAAAACTACAAGCAAAACGAATAAAAATCCAGAAAAAGGCGAATTTTCATTTCCTTGCTTATTTTTTCTATTATTGTCTTTTCTTAATTCTTCCAATCTTTTCTTTATGTCGTTTTTATCTCTGTCTGCCATTTTTTCCTCCCAATCACTAATATTTTATTATTATTTTTAAAATTTTTTATATCTTCTTTAAAAAATTTTTTTACAAATTTTGAAAATTTTATATCAGAAACCGTTAAGATAATATTTTCTTTTTTTTTATTTTCAAAAACCAATTCTACAATCGGAATAAAATCTCTTTCACTTTTTGATATTTTTTTGTCTATTAAAATTTTTTTTATTTTTTTTTGACCTAAATTCTCAAGCCAAATTCTATCACCATTTTCCCTATTTCTCACAACTATTTTACTTTTATCATTTACAAAATTATCCTTGAAAATTAAAAATGTGTACTCAAAATCCTTTTTTTCAACAAAAAAATTCTCAAATTCTAATATATTTTCAAAAAAACTTATTGTCTTCGAATTATACCACTCTATACTTTGATTTTTCTTTATAATTTCAAATTTCTTTTGATTTTCTAAATTTTTTTTATTTTTTTCAAAAATTTCGTAACTAAAATAACTTTTTTTCAAAACTTTATTTTTTCCCAAATCAAACTCTTTTTCTCCATCATTTCTCAAATTTCCAAAATCATCAAAAATAGAATTAAAAATTTGATCAATTTTTTTTCTCGAAATTTCCACATTATTTTTACTCAAAAATTTAACAAATTCATCTTTTTTTTCGTGTTTTTTGTTTTTTTCACTAATTTTTTCAAATTCATTTTCTCGCTCATTAATTTCCAAAATCAAGTCATTTATTTTATTTTTAAAATTTCGATTTATTTTTGAAAACATTGGAAAAATCTCATTTCTTATGTAATTTCTTGAATAGTCGCTCTCTTTATTTGTATAATCAACTATGTAATCTTGATCAATTCTTTTCAAATAATCCAAAATTTCTCTTTTTTTAAACTGCAAAATTGGTCTTACAATATTTTCTCTTTTAGCAGGAATTCCCTTTAATCCCTTTATTGAAGTTCCTCTTAAAAGTCTAAAAACAAGCGTTTCCACATTGTCATCCAAATTGTGTCCAGTTGCAATCTTGTCAAAATTTGACTCTTTTAACTTCTCAATTAAAACTTTATATCGCAATTCTCTTGCACCAAGTTCAACTGATTTTTTATTTTTTTTACAATAATTCAAAACATCCAAATTTTCAATAAAAATTTTTACATTATTCTTTTTAGAAAAATTTTTTATAAATTCCAAATCATTTTTTACATCATTTCGCAAATTGTGATTTACATAAAGTAAAAAAATTTCAAGTTCATATTCTTTTTTCAAAAAATTTAATAAAAGAAACAAAAATACTGAATCAGGTCCACCTGAAAAAGCGATTAAAATCTTATCTCCTTTTTTTATCAATTCGCTTTTTTTCAAATCTCTTATTTTTTCTTTGAAACTATTCATTTAATTTTTTCCAACTTTCTTAAATTTTTATTTTTTTATTTTTTTTAATCTTTATATTGTATTTATCTATTTTATTTATCTTTTATTTTTTTATTATTTCAGTTGTCCACTTTCTTTTCTTTTTTGTAGATGTTCTTCGTGAGTTTTAGAATAATAAGTTTTTCCATTGTGCGTAAAAAAGAATAAATTGTCAGTTATTTCAGCATTTTCAACCGCTTCAAAAGTTTCATATGGCGGATTTCCAATTGGAGTTGGTGGAAGTCCTGCAAATCTATAAGAGTTATACGGCGACATATTTGCCTTTAATTCTCCGCTTTTAGCCTGTCTTCGCAAAACATATTTTAAGGTTGCGTCAGATTCCAATCTCATTCCAATTTGTAGCCGTTTCAAAAATAATCCTGCAACTTTTGGCTTATCTTCTTTATCTGGAACTTCTGCTTCAACAATCGAAGCCAATTTCAAATTGTCATAAAATTTTTGCTTATCTGGATATTTTTCAGGTGGAAATCTTCTTAAAAATTCTTTCAATACAGTTTCCAAAACTTCTTTTGTTGTAGCAGTTTCTGGAAAAATATATGTTTCTGGATAAAAATATCCTTCAAAATTGTTATCTTTATGTGGATATGGAAAATTTATTTCCGCAAGGTCTTTTTTAATTTCATCTTCTGTTCCAAGTCCAAGTGCATCCATTCTCTCAAAAACTTGTTTTGAAGTAAAACCTTCAGGAATAGTAAGTCTTATTCCACTGATTTCACTTCTTTTAATTTTTCTTATAACTTCATATTTGGAAAGTTTTCCATCAAAACGGTAAACACCTATTTTTAAATTATTTCTTCCACTTAATTTTAAATATATTCTATCTAAAATACCGTAATTTAACTTTAGATTTTTATAAATTTGACTAAAAGTAGTACCTCTTTTTACATCAATATTTACATTTTTGTATTCTCTTTTTGAAACAAAAAAACTGTAAAAAAATATTAAAAACAGAAATAACAATATAGACAAAAATATATTAAAAAGTTTTATTGTATTTTTCATATTTTTTTCTCCTATTTCATTAAGTTTTATTTTTCTTAAACTTTCAATAACTTTATTTTTTTAAAAAATAAAAGTTTATCATTTACTTCAAAAATTTTTTTAATAACTATTTTTAATTTAAATTTTTTTATTTTATTTCACTTCCATCTTTTATTTCAATGGCTTTCATTCCATCCAACTTATTATTTGGATCTTTCGGATTTTTTTTAAGATCTTTTCGATCTTTTTCCTTTGCTTTCCAATACCCTTTCGTATCAATTTGAAAAACACTCGATGGATCAGTCTTCAACTTTTCTTCCAATTCTTTAGTTCTTCGTTGTAAATCCTTTTTTTCCTTATTTTCTTCGGTTTGCTCCAAGCCAAATATTTTTGTATCATAATAAACATTTTTTAAATCATCTCTATTTTTCACAAAATCTTCAAATTCGACTAATTCTTCTCCATCCAGCGAAATTTTCTCATTATTTGGATACCTAGACAAAACTCGTGTCACGCCATCAGCAAACTGGATAATCATATACCTATAATTTTTGTCAAAAAACAAAATTTGATTTTGAATATATTTAAAGTTTTTTTTCTCAAAATCCAAATAGACATTTCCTTTAGATTCCTCAATCCAAGCTCTTTTTATATCTTCCGACCAAATATTGCTTTGAGGATCTAAATAGCTTTTGGACAATCTATAACCACTTTGTTCCTCTTTAAAATTATAAGTTATATTTTGAAAATCTTTTTCTTGTGGATCACTTGTCTTTATCACATACCAAGCACCATAACTTTTGTCAACTTTAAATTTCAGTAGTGGATTGACTTTCAAATCAATTTTTTTTATAAATTTTTCCAGTCTATTCAATTTATCTGATTTTTCCTTCTTTATATCCTCTTCATCTTCCCGAATCTGATCCAAATAAATAAGATCTCCGTCTTCAAGTTCATTATTTAAGTCATCATCAGGATAATCTTCATTATTATTGTTGTTATTATTATCTTTATAATTTTCATCTCTATTAATTATAATATCAACATCTACAACACCATCTTTAAAATTTTGTTTATCAATTTCAGAATTTTGCTTCGAAATTGCTATCGTTGAAATTATAAAAAATAAAAGTAGTTTGTATATTTTATTTTTTTTCAAGATATTCACCTTTTTATTTCAATTTTTATTAATTATAGCATATATTTTTATTTTTTGGTAGTTCAAGTTGAAATATAAAAATTTAAATATATTTTAAATAATAAATTACCAAAATAAAAAGTTTGTAAAAACAGAAAAAAAAGGTTATAATGTAATAAAATTGTAATTTGTTACTTACAATTTTATAATAATTAAAAAGGAGATAAAATGTTAAAATTTAGTTACAAGCCATTATGGAAACTACTCATTGATAAAGATATGAATAATAGCGATTTAATGGAAAAAACTCATATTTGTAAAAGTACCTTTTACAAAATGAAAAAAAATAAAAATATTACAACTGATGTACTGCTGAGAATTTGTCAAGAATTGAAATGTGATATATCAGATATTGTAGAATGTGTGAAGGGTTGATCAATGAAAAAAGAATGCACTGTTATTGATTTGTTTTGTGGGGCAGGAGGTTTAAGTCTGGGATTTAAAAATGCCGGATTTAAGATTATTGGAGGAATTGATTTTGACAAAGATGCTATCGCAACACATGAGCTTAATTTTAAGAATTCTGTTAATATTTGTGGAGATATTAAAGAAATTACAGATGATAAAATTAAAGACTTGTTTCCGTCTGGAACGGATATTATAATAGGAGGACCACCTTGTCAAGGTTTTAGTTCTGCTAATATGTGGCAGAATGATGAAGAAAAAAAAGAAAAAAACAGGTTGTTTTTTGAATATATTAGATTTGTGAAAGTTTTAAAACCTAAAGCTTTTCTGATTGAAAATGTTAGACAAATTTTAACAAAAGATGATTCTTTTGCAAAAAAGGAGATATTAAAAATAGGAGAAGAATTGGGATATAATGTTTCATATAATATTTTAGTTGCTTCTGATTATGGTGTACCTCAAAATAGAATTCGAGCTTTTTTTATAGGTATAAAAAAGGAATTTGGTGTTCATTTTAATTTTGATTCTTTAGAAAAAAGAAAAAAAGTTACAGTAAAAGAAGCAATTTCTGATTTATATGATTATGAAAAAACTAACAAAATAGGAAAAATTGGTAGTGAATATCAAAAACTTATGAGAAAAAATAGCAATGATTTAGTATACAATCATGAAATCAGATACCCTAATGAAAAAGTACAAGAAAGAATGAAATTTGTTCCTCAAGGTGGAAATTGGAGAGATGTACCAGACAAACTTTGGGACACACAAAGAAATAATAGGCATTCTTCTGCTTATAGAAGGTTAAAAGAAAATGATATAAGTATTACTATAGATACAGGTCATATGAACTATTTTCATCCTCTGTTTAACAGAGTTCCTACAGTTAGAGAATCAGCTAGAATACAGAGTTTTTCTGATGATTTTATTTTTTGTGGTTCTAAAACTAGTCAATTTAGACAAGTTGGAAATGCTGTTCCACCTTTGATGGTATATTCTATTGCAAAAGAAATAAAGAAAATATTAGGAGAAAAAAATGAGTTATAAAATTATAGATTTATTTTGTGGGGCTGGTGGATTTAGTTGTGGGTTTGAGCAAGAAAATTTTGAAAGTATTTTAGCTATTGATAAATGGGAAGACGCCATAAAAACATATAATGAAAACCATAAAAATAAATGTGGACAAAATATTGATATTAACAATTTTACAAATGAAATGATACAAGATTTAATTAAAAAAAATGGGGAAATTGATGGGATAATAGGAGGTCCTCCTTGTCAAGGATTTAGTATGGTCGGAACAAGAGATCATAAAGATGAAAGAAATAATCTGTATCTACAATATGTAAGATTTGTTGAACAAATAAAACCTAAATTTTTTATTCTTGAAAATGTAAAAGGATTGTTGAATTTACATAAAGGTTTTTTTAAAAAAGATATAATAAAGAGATTTTCTGATTTGGGATATAATGTTGAATTTAAAATTTTAAAAGCTTCTGAATATGGTGTACCTCAAAGTAGAGAAAGAGTCTTTTTTGTTGGGTTAAATAAAAATATATTTGATAGAACTTTTTTTGAATTTCCTGAAGGGGATAAAATAAATTTTGTTTCTACTAAGGAAGCTTTAAGCGATTTACCTAGTTTAGACAATAATGAAGAGGAAACTAAATATAAATTTGATCCAAAAAATGAATATCAAAAATTTATGAGACAAGAGACGAGAGATAATAGTATAAAAAATAATGAAAAAACTATTCATCAAGAAAAAACAATAAAAATAATTAGTATGGTTCCTGATGGTGGGAGTATTAAAGATTTAGATGAAAAATATTATAAAGTTAGAAATTATAATGCAGCTTTTAAAAGAATGAATAGTCAACTTCCAAGTACTACTATAGACTGTGGTCATAGAAATTATTTTCATTATGAAGAAAATCGTGTTCCTACAGTTAGAGAATCAGCTAGAATTCAAAGTTTTCCTGATAATTTCATATTTTTAGGAAGTAAAACTAGTCAATATACACAAGTTGGGAATGCTGTTCCACCTTTATTAGGGAGAGCGATTGCCAAAAAAATAAATAATTATTTAGAAAGGGTTGTAAAATAGTATGGATAAAATAACAGATTGTAAAATATTAGGAAAATCAGAAACTAAATTTAAAACTATTTCAAAAGCATATATTTTAGAAAAAAAAAGTACTGGTGGAGGGGGACAAGCTTCTTATAATTTACCAGAAAGTTTTTTTAATGAATTAATAAAAAAAGATATTTTAATTGAAAGTGAACCTGTAAAAGCAAAAAATAATCAACAAAACAAAGTTTTTAAAATTAATGAAAAATTCAAAGTTGTTCTTAGTAATACTGTGCTAAAACTTCTAAAAAATCCTATTACTGAAGAAAAATTACCAATGTTTTTAGTTGTTGAAGGAAATGGTAACAAGCCTCAAATAAGACCCTCTGCTTATGAGGAATATAAAAAAAAGGGATTATACCTAGAATATAATTTAGATTGGTTTAAAGAATTGTATGATAATAACTCTGAAGAAAATATAATGATTTATACATTTGAAAATGATACTTTTATTATTGATATAGAAGAAAAAAATCATATAGAAAATACAACTATTGAAAATTTTGAAAATATTGATACTAAAATCAATAAACCTCACCAAAGAATATTTTTCGGTGCTCCTGGAACAGGAAAAAGTTATAAATTAAACAAAGAGGCAGAAAGAAATTTTGACAAAAATAATATTTCCAGAGTTACTTTCCATCCAAATTATAACTATGGTAATTTTATTGGAACTTTTAAGCCTTTTCCAAAAATAAAAAATGACAATGAAACAATTACATATACATATGTTCCTGGAATATTAACAAAACTTTTGATAAGAGCTCTAAATAATCCAACAGAAGATTTTTTATTAATAATAGAAGAAATAAATAGAGCTAATACTGCAGCTGTTTTTGGTGACTTTTTTCAATTACTAGATAGAGATAAAAATGGAAACAGTGAATATGATATTGTTGCTTCTGAAGATTTAAAATTACTATTTTCAAAAAATAAAATTTCAGAAAATATAAATACAGAATGTTTAGAAACTATTCAACATGATGAAATTAGTGTAGCGGAAGAAAATCTTCCATATAATCAAACTGATTTTAAATTAAAATTACCATCTAACTTTTATATTTGGGCGACAATGAACAGTGCTGATCAAGGAGTCATGCCATTAGATACAGCTTTTAAACGAAGATGGGAATTTGAATATATTGGAATTAATGATGCATATGATAAAAGTAAATCTGAATTTAATGCTTACAACTTTTTTAAAATAATGAAAATGAATTAGCCAACTGGAATGACTTTAGAATAAAAATAAATGAAATTTTATCAAAATATCATGTTCCAGAAGATAAATTATTAGGACCATATTTTATTTCAAAATCAATATTAGAAAGTGAAGATCCTAATAAAATAAAAAATGCCATAAAAAATAAAGTTTTAATGTATCTTTATGAAGATGCAGGAAAACAACACAGAAGAAAAATTTTTAAAGATGGAATTTGGGAAACTTATTCTAAATTATGTGATGCTTTTGATAAAAATTGTGAAAAAATATTTAAGGATGAAATTGAATTATCTAAGATTCCAAAAGAAAAAGCAAATGAAATTATAGAGCAAACAAACAAGGTTGAAAATCAAAATCAAGAAAATGAAATAACTGAAAATACTGATTCTAATGATGAATAGAGGTAGATTAAATGAAAGTAAATAAGTTACAAGAATTAAAGTTATATAATATCTCTGAATTACAATCTATATTTGATTTACCCGAAGATAAAACAAGAGAAATTTTAAAGACATTAGCGTATAAGAATATTGTTAGAAAAATATCTAAAAATTTATCTAATGCAGAATTAGAAGAATTAAATAACGGAGAATCTTTTGAACAATTAAATAAGGAATTTGAGGGAGATAACTACAAATTTAAATTTGTTGGTATAATTACTGTAAAAGATGTCTGCTTAATTATTTATCCAAAATATATTACTGAATTTGATGAAAATTTTGATAAAGACAATAAGATAATAAAACAATTGATCGAAGTTATGAGAAAATATGAAAGTAAGGAACAAAAACAATTTCTGTCAAATAATGAAGAAAATAAAAATTATAACTTGTTAGCTCTAGCGATAGATTTATACGATGATTATCATGTGAATGGACTTTACAGTAGTGAAAAAACAATAATAGAAGAAAATGGGGAAAGAGAAATTCTCTGGGATAAAACTATAAATGAAAAAGATGCTTATTTTATAAACGATGTTCCTTTCTATTTAGATTTTTTTTCTGTAAACAAAGAGACAAATGAAGAAGATTTTTTTAGAAGACTACATCGTTGTATAATTACAGAAAGCTATAATAAAATTGAGGAAATATTTGATATACTTGATTATGAACCTATAAATATTTCAGATGATGAAATTGATTATTTTGGAGATAAAGAGTACATCATGACAAGATTAAATCAAGAAATGAGCATACAGTTTATCGATAAAAAGCAGAAACAGTTAAATATGATGAAGAATTATTTTTTAGAAACTGAAAATTCAAACGAAGATGAAGAAATAAAGTTTATCGGAACAACCAGTTTCAATTTAGTGTGGGAAAAGGTATGTGCTATTGTTCTGGGAAATTCTCTGGATAAAAAACTGGAGGATTTAGGATTAGATATAATAGATAATACTGAAAACATAACTTTGAAAGAAGTAATTCCTAAACTTAAATGGAAAGTTTCTAATTCTAAAGAGCATCGGTCTGCTAAGACTTTAATTCCAGATTTAATTGTATACGATAAAGAAGATAGAAGTATTTCTATTTATGATGCAAAATATTATAATATTATTTTGACTGAAAAGTTATTAAAAAATTATCCTGGAGTAGAGGATATTTCTAAACAATATTTATATGAACTTGCGTATAGAGATTTGATTAAAAGAAATAATTTAAAAATAAAAGAGAATGCTTTTATAATGCCAACAGATAAAAAAATCAATCCAGAAGAAACGAACTTTAAAAAAATAGGAAAAGAAATAGGAACAGTAGAATTTGAAATATTTTCTAAAAGTTTAGAATTAAAAGATATAAAAATAGTATTAACTCCTGCAACTCGGATGTTTGAGAAGTATTTAAGCAAATAACATAAAAAGTAGTTATTGACTAAAATCTTTAACTACTTTTTTGGAGTATATAATTTCTACCTTACTTTTATTTTATATTTCCAATATCTTTTCTAAAATACATTCCATCAAAATTAATTTTTGACAATAATTTATAAGCATTTTTTCTTGCTTCATCCAATGTTTTTCCAAATGCAACTGCATTTAAGACTCTTCCACCATTAGTTTTGAACTTCCCGTCTTCAAATTTTGCTCCTGCGATAAATACCAATTCATCATCTGAAGCATTTTCAATTCCAGTTATCACATCGCCTTTTTTATAACTTTCAGGATAACCTTTTGCCGCTCCTACGACACAACAAGAATGAAGTGGTTTCCAAGAAACTTTTAATTCCGATAATTTTTTGTCAAATGAATATTCTACCAATTCCAACAAATCGTTTTCCAAAAGTGGTAAAACTGCTTGAGTTTCAGGATCTCCTAATCTCATGTTGTATTCCAGCAAATAAACACCTTTTTTCGTAATCATAAGTCCAAAGAAAATTACTCCTTCAAAATCCATTCCTTCCGCTTGAATACCTTTTAAAGTCGGATTCATAATATCATTTTTAAAACTTTCAAAAACTTCATCTGTAACATACGGATTTGGACTTATAACTCCCATTCCACCTGTATTTAATCCAGTTTCATTTTCTCCGATTTTTTTGTGGTCTTTCGCCGACAAAAGTGGCACGATAACTTTGCTATCTGTAAATGATAAAATTGACGCTTCCACTCCGTCCAAAAATTCTTCAATTACAACTTGATTTCCCGCACTTCCAAATTTTTCGTCAACCATTATATCTTCAACAGCTTTAATCGCTTCATCATGACTTTGAGCGATAATAACACCTTTTCCAGCTGCAAGTCCACTTGCTTTTACAACTACTGGAAAATAGCTCCAATTATTCAAAAATTCTTTTGCTTTTTCAGCATTATCAAAAATTTCATAAACAGCAGTTTTTATCCCATATTTTTTCATAAAATCTTTTGAAAATGCTTTACTTCCTTCAAGAATTGCTGCTTTTTTGTCAGGACCAAATATTTTTAATCCATTTTTTCTAAATTCATCGACAATACCAGCTACCAATAATTCTTCGCTTCCAACAAATGTTAAATCAATTTTATTATTTTTTGCAAATTTTACATACTCTTCAATATTGTTTGACAAATTCACATTTTCAGCTTTTTCCAATAACTCCGCTCCCGCATTTCCAGGTGCAATAAATATTTTTTCAACTTTTTCATTTTGTGAAATTTTCCAAGCAATTGCGTGTTCTCTTCCACCTGCTCCTACAATCAGTACTTTCATTAAAGCCTCCTAAACTTTTTTTATTTTTTCATATTTACTTTTTTATATTTATATTTTAAATTTTTTAATAAATTTATAAATTTTAAGAAATTTTTTTTACAAAATATAACTTGCAAGTAAATAATCTATTTTTTTCACATCTATATCCACTCCAAGTTTTATTTTAAATTTTCCAATTCTTGTCCAAAGCACAACTTCAGAATTAAAATCTACAATTTTCCCAGCATTCTCAATTGACCACATAATTATCGACTTATATGGCAATGAAAAAATTTCAGATTTTAGTCCTGTTATTCCTTGCTTATCTTTTACAATCAATCTTTTATTCGTAAATATTGCTAAATCCCGTATTGTCTTATACGCAACCATAGCATTTTCGCCATCTACCAAAATATTTTCTATATCTTTCGAAATTTTGCTCTCTCTAAAAAATGTCCATTCCAACACTTTTAATTCCATTTTTTTCTCCCAAATTTTTTCACACACAAAATTTGTTTATACAAATATTTATTAATATTTAAATTTTATTTTAAATTTTTCAAATATAAAAAAATACATTAAAACACGCAGGAAAACTAATATAACCTTTCCTGCTAAAAAATTAATGTTTAAAATGTCTAATTCCAGTAAATACCATTGTTATTCCGTGTTCATTACAAGCCTCAATTGATTCTTTATCTCTAATTGATCCTCCTGGTTGTACAATCGCTTTAATTCCTGTTTTTGCAGCTGTATCTACGCAATCTCTGAATGGGAAGAAAGCATCTGATGCTAATACTGCTCCTGTCAAGTCTTTTCCAACTTTTTCTTGAGCATGTTGCAATGCATGTTCTGTTGACCAAATTCTGTTAGTTTGACCAGTTCCTACACCAATTGCCATTCCATCTTTAACGACTACAATCGCATTTGATTTTACATATTTTACAACTTTCATTCCTAATTCCATATCAGCTTTTTCTTTTTCAGTAGGTTGTTTTTCAGTAACAACATTCATTTCATCAATCATTTTATTATTTGTTCCTTGAACCAAAATTCCACCATCAACTTTTACATAATCGAATTTATCTTGAGGTTTTGGAGTTTTACATTCGATAACTCTCAAGTTTTTCTTAGTTTTCAAGATTTCCAACGCTTCATCTGTAAATGAAGGTGCAATTACAATTTCCAAGAAGATTTTTTTCAATTCTTCGGCAGTTTCTTTATTAACTTCTCTGTTAAGTGCCACAATTCCACCAAAAATCGATACTGGGTCACAATCGTGAGCTTTTTTGTACGCTGTGAAAATATCATCTGCAACAGCCACACCACAAGGAGTTGAGTGTTTTATTGCACAAGCTGCTGGACCATCAAATTCTCCAACCACTTTCCAAGCAATATCCATATCTCTAATATTGTTAAATGACAATTCTTTTCCATTCAATTGCTTAATATCTTTCATGCTTCCATTTTCAGTAGTTGAAACATAATAAGCTGAAGATTGATGAGGATTTTCCCCGTATCTCAAGTCAAATTTTTTCTCATAAGAAACATTCAAATATTTAGGATAATCTTCTTCTAACAAGAACGCAGAAATTGCCGCATCATAAGCTGATGTCAAGTTAAATACTTTTCCAGCCAATCTTTTTTTAGTTTCATAAGAAACTTGTCCATCTTTTTCCATTTCTTCCATAACTACTGAATAGTCTTCAGTTTCGCAAATAACTGTTACATCTTTAAATGATTTTGCAGCTGAACGAAGCATTGTAGGTCCACCTATATCGATAAATTCAATTTTTTCATCAAAAGTTTTGTCAGTTTGAACTTCTCTAAAGAACGGATAAAGATTAACAACAACATAATCAATTGTTTCAATTCCTTCTTTTGCAATCGTATCCATGTGTTCTTTATTATCTCTAATCGCCAAAATTCCACCATGAATATTTGGATGCAAAGTTTTTACTCTCCCATCCAGCATTTCTTTAAAATTAGTAACTTCTGAAACATCAATTACAGAAAGACCATTTTCCTTCAAATATCTGTAAGTCCCTCCTGTCGAAATAATTTCCACACCTTTTTTATCTAAAAACTGTGCAAATTCTAAAATTCCCGTCTTATCAAAAACGCTTATTAATGCTCTTTTTTTCATTTTAAAATTTCCTTTCTTAAATTTTCTATTTTAAAGTACACATCCTTCTTTTTTATAAAATAAACATAGAAAAATCAATCACTACTTCTAACATTTCTTTTACAAAATTACTACTTTTCAAGCAACTTCTTAATCCCTTCAATCAGTAAAACATGTTCCTTCTCAAGTACTCTCTTCTGCAAAACTTCCGGCGTGTCATCAGTAAGTACAGGCACCTTTATCTGCAAAATAATTTCTCCTGTGTCAACTCCTGTGTCAACAAAATGAATTGTACATCCACTTTCAGTTTCTTTTGCTTCGATAACTGCTCTGTGAACATTCATTCCATACATTCCCTTTCCACCAAATTTTGGAAGCAATGACGGATGAATATTTATAATTTTTCTTGACCATTTTTTTATAAATTCTGGTGATAAAATCGACAAATATCCTGCTAATACTATATAATCTGTTTTTTCGTCATCATTTTCAAGAACATTGCTAATTTCATCAGACAATTTTTCTTTTAATACTTTTCTGTCAAGCAAAATATTTTTTATGCCATGTTTTTCTGCTCTTTCCAATCCATGACACTTTCTATCTGCAATTACATAAGAAATTTCACAATTTAAGTTCCCTTGCTCAATGTTGTCAATAATTGACTGTAAGTTCGACCCTCCGCCAGAAACTAAAACTGCTATTCTTTTTTTATTTTTATTAGACATTTTTTCACTCTCTTTAAATTTATTTTTATCATCTTTATTTTTAATACAAATTAATTTTTTCGTCACCTTTAACAATAGTTCCTAATTCATAGGCTTCTTCTCCATTTTCAGCTAAAATATCAATAACTGTTTGAGCATCATTTTTATTTACGATAACAACAAATCCAACTCCCATGTTGAATGTTCCCCACATTTCTTCTTCTGGAACTCTTGAGAATGTTTCGTGTTTAAACAACGGATGAACTTTTACTTTCGCTTTTTCGATGTTTGCACAAAGTCCGTCTGGTATAGTTCTTGGAACATTTTCGATAAGTCCTCCACCAGTTATGTGAGCCATTCCGTTCACTTGTACTTTTTCCATAACTTTTTGAATTGGTTTTACATAAATTTTTGTTGGTGTCAATAAATGTTCTCCAATTGTTTTTCCATTGAATTCTTCGCTAAAATCAGTGAATAATTTTCTTAACAATGAGAATCCGTTACTGTGAGCTCCACTTGAAGGAATTGCAACAATTACATCTCCTTCTTGAACTTTGCTTCCATTGACCATTTTTTCTTCTTCAACTACACCAACTGCAAATCCTGCAATGTCATATTCTCCGTCTGCATAAAATCCTGGCATTTCAGCAGTTTCTCCACCTACTAAAGCTGAATCTCCTTGAAGACAACCTTCTACAACACCTTTAATTATTTCAGAAGAAACATTTGAGTCCAATTTTCCACAAGCTAGGTAATCTAAGAAAAATAATGGTTGTGCTCCGTGACACAAAATATCATTTACACACATCGCAACACAGTCAATTCCAACTGTATCATATTTATTTGTTTCAAATGCAACTTTTAATTTTGTCCCAACTCCGTCAGTTCCAGACACTAAAATTGGTTTTTTATATTCTCCCAATCTATACAAAGCTCCAAAACTTCCCAATTCGTTCATAACATTTTTGTTGTAAGTCGCTTTTACTCTTTCTTTTATTTTTGCAACACTTCTGTATCCTTCTTCTTTATCTACTCCTGAATCTTTATAAGAAATTGACATTCTTTATCCTCCTGTTTTAAATTAAATCTCTATTTTTTATTTTACAAAGTTTGCAAAATCTTCTGCATATTTTGTAGGGAAAAATTCTGTAATTTCATATTCCGCAATTCCATTTATATTAAACGGATCTTCTGAAATTATTTTCTTAACTTCTTCCAAATTTTCTGCATTTAGCAAAATTACACCACCTGTTCTAGGATTTTTTCTTCCTGAACAAATAAATTTTCCCATTTCATAATATTTTTCCAAAAATTTTATATGTTCTTCTAAATATTTTTCAACTTCACTTACTGCTTTTACATAATTTAAACTTACTATATACATTTTTTCACCTTATTTTTTCAATTCTTTCAAAGCCTCTTTTGAATTGGTGTCAACGAAGCATAAAATTCTTCCTCGTAATCTCCCAATCCAGCTGGATAATCTCCATTAAAACATTCCATGCAAAGCCCTGTATATGGCGCATCAAAATTAAGTCCAATCGAATCAA
Source organism: Leptotrichia sp. oral taxon 218 (assembly GCF_018128225.1). Taxonomy (NCBI): domain Bacteria; kingdom Fusobacteriati; phylum Fusobacteriota; class Fusobacteriia; order Fusobacteriales; family Leptotrichiaceae; genus Leptotrichia; species Leptotrichia sp. oral taxon 218. The sequence continues at coordinate 1,287,268 of NZ_CP072377.1, forward strand.
TTAATCCGTCAATACTCAAGAAAGCCAATGAATCTGCACCAATGTAGTCTCTCACTTCTTCAACAGTTTTATTTGCCGAAATCAATTCTGATGAATTTGACACATCAATTCCGTAAAAAATAGGAAACTTAAATTCTGGCGATGCAATTCTTACATGAACTTCTTTTGCTCCAGCTTCCTTCAATAACTGAACAATACGGCTTGAAGTAGTTCCACGAACTATTGAATCATCAATCATAACTACAACTTTATCTTTTACAACACCTTTTACAGCAGAAAGTTTCATTCTAACACCTTGTTCTCTAAGTTCCTGAGTTGGCTGAATAAATGTTCTTGCTACATATTGGTTTTTGATTAATCCCATTTCATAAGGTTTTCCGCTTTCTTCTGCATAACCACTTGCTGCTGACAATGACGAATTTGGAACTCCAATTATAATATCTGCATTTTCAACAGGTGCTTCTTGTGCCAATCTTCTTCCGCATCTTTTACGAGCTGAATGTACATTTATTCCTGAAATATCCGAATCAGGTCTTGCAAAATATACATATTCCATCGCCGCAATCGCAGTCGAAGTATCGTCAGTATATTTTTCAATTCTGTATCCATCTTTATCAATGATTACAACTTCTCCAGATCTAATATTTCTAACAAATTCCGCTCCAACAATTTCCAACGCACAAGTTTCACTCGCCAAAATATACGCTCCATTTTTTGTTTTTCCTAAAATTAAAGGACGAAATTCAAAAGGGTCAACTGCACCGTACAATTCTGTCTGAGTTTGAACTAAGAAAGAAAATCCACCTTTTACTTGTCTTAACGCATCTTTCAATTGGCTCAAAAAATCTTTTTCTTTACTTCTTCTAATCAAATGAACCAACACTTCTGTATCTGATGTAGAATGAAAAATTGCACCGTGTTTTTCCAATTCTCTTTTTAATTTTTTCGCATTAATCAAATTTCCGTTGTGTGCCAAAGCGATACTTCCGTCAAAAAATTGGAACAAAAATGGCTGAATATTACGACCGCTGCTACTTCCAGAAGTCGCATATCTAACATGCCCAATAGCACAATTTCCTTGCAAACGGTTAAAAATTCTATCATCGTTAAATACTTCCGACACAAGTCCAGGCCCACGATGACCATTCACACGCTTACCGTCACTTACTACAATTCCTGCCGCTTCTTGTCCTCTATGTTGCAAACTATGCAATCCATAATAAGTAAGTCTTGCCGCTTCGTGGTGTCCAAAAACTCCAAAAACTCCACATTCTTCATTCAAGCTCTTAATCATTTGTAGTTTTCCTCCATTTTGTTATAAACAGTTTAGTTTATACTTTATCAATATTTTTTATTTTATTTAAATGACAAGGGGTCAAGACCCCTTGCTAATATATGATTTCAGAAATTTATTTTTTTAATTTATTTTAAAACTTCTTCCATACGACGAAGAACTTCACGATAAGCACCCATTACGTCTCCTAAATCTTGTCTAAATCTATCTTTATCCAATTTTTTAAGTGTATCTTTATCCCAAAGTCTCATTGAATCTGGACTAATTTCATCTGCAAGTAAAATATTTCCATCTTTATCTCTTCCAAACTCAATTTTATAATCCACTAAAATCAAGTTCATTTTATCAAATAATGCAGACAACAAATCATTAATCAAGAAAGTTTGTTTTTTAATTTCAGCCAATTCTTCTTCAGTAACCAATTCTAATGCCAAAGCGTGATCATCATTCAATAATGGATCTCCTAAATCATCATTTTTGTAAGACAATTCAAATGTAGGTCTTTTAAAGATTTTTCCTTCTTCAGCCGCATATCTTTTTACAAAACTTCCAGTTGCTCTATTTCTAATAATTACTTCCAAAGGAACAATTTCCACTTTTTTACAAAGTTGTTCTCTTTCATTCAAAGTTTTAATCCAGTGAGTTTTTACACCGTGTTTAATCAAATATCCATAAAGTAATGTAGAAATTTTATTATTCAAAATTCCTTTATCTTCCAATTGATCTTTTTTTACTCCATTAAATGCAGTCGCATCATCTTTAAAATACATAATTATTTCATCCGCATTATCTGTTGCAAAAATTGATTTTGCTTTTCCTTCATAAATTTGTTCTCTTTTTTCCATTTTTATTTCCTCCATTTTTTATTTTTAAATCATATCAAATAAATATTATATTGTTCAATAACTTGAATTTTTTTATTTCCACAAGGGGTCAATACCCCTTGTTTCAAATATTTTTTTATTCATAAATGCATATAACTTCCAAATAAGTCTATTACAAATTATAATTCAACTTTTTTCTCATTATCAGCAATAAATTTAGCTTTCATTTCTTTTCTAAATGTAACCAATTTTTCTCTAATTTCAGGATATTTTATTGCAAGAATTTGTACTGCCAACATTCCTGAATTGTATGAGTTATTAATTCCAACAGTTGCTACTGGAATAGATTTTGGCATTTGAACAATCGAATAAAGTGCATCCAATCCTTCAAGTGCACCATTTAAAGGCACTCCAACTACTGGCAGTATTGTTTTTGAAGCAATAACTCCAGGTAAATGTGCCGCAAGTCCAGCTCCAGCAATAATCACTTCTGCACCTCTTTTTTCAACATCAGCCAAAACTTCTTCCAATTTTTCAGGAACTCTGTGAGCCGACAATACATAAGCCTCAAACTCAATCCCAAATTCTCTCAAACAATTTGCTGCACCTCTCATTTTGTCAGTATCTGACTGACTTCCAAAAAATATTGCTACTTTCATTATAATTCCTCCTTCTAAGTTTATTATTTTACTATTAGATTTTGCCGTATATTTATATACATCTCAAGCGTATTTACAACATTGTCAACTGCAAGTGCATTCAAATTATCATAATTTTTATTATCTATTTTATCCAATATTTTTTTAGATAATTCCACACCCTTATCCCCTTGCTCAAGTATTTTTATATACACATCTTTTTTTAAATACATTGAATATATTTTAGAATCTGTTGTTAATTCTTTTGTTTTTTTTAATTGTTTTTCTACTTCCATTAAAATTAACTCTAATTCTGCCCTGTATCTCTTCTGATTCTTTATATCAACATTAAATTTTTCATTTTTTCCAATAGAAATCTCATTCCAGTCATATAATCTGTCATCAAAAATTCCCATTAATAGATTTAATTTTCTTAAATTCATGTATAAATTATCATCAGATATGGAATTTGATATTATTGTTTTTTCTTCCTCGTAATCTTCTTGTTTCACTTTCTTATTAAGTGTTCTAAATATTTGTTTTCTTTTATATAAAATTTTTAAATATTCATCATTTAAAATTTTGCCTTTTGAATAATCATCTTTTTTATATTCTCCAGTTTCATAATAACTTCTAATTTCTTTTATTTTTGCTCTCTCTTCTCGTAGAATATTTATCCAATCCTGTACATACTTATCGAGATCTGCTAATTTAGGCTCTTTTTTTTGTACTTTTTCAAGATTGTCAATCTCTTTATAAAACTTTCCTAATCCAACATCCATTACTTTTTCATATACAAGAAAATCCTCAATATTCTTAGGTGTTCCTTTTACAAAATTACCATTTCTATCTAAGAAGCTTGACCTGTAAACATTATAATATGCATCTTTATCTGGTGAATAAGCATAACCTGATAAAATCAGGCTATACTCACCTTTTTTATTTCTTATATCTAGTTCCTTTGAGTATTCTTTATCATAATAATTTATCTTCTTATTTTCAGTTTTTTCTGGAAAATGTAATATTTGCTCTATTGGTATTCCATCTTCCTGATTTGACTGACAGCTTATAATAAACAGAAAAGTTATAATCACTAAGAATAATCGTTTTTTATTCATAATTTTATAAAAATTCCTCTCGGTTAAAAATTTATTATTTATTTAAAGAATTTAATTCCATTTCTAAAGATATTTTGTTCTTTATCTCCATAAATATTTTTATAAACATTTTTACCTTTTCTTTCAGAATGTCCCATTTTACCAAAGATTCTACCATTATATGCCAACATTCCTTCAATCGCATAATACGAACCATTTGGATTAAATTGTGAATCCATTGTCGAATTTCCATCCAAATCAACATATTTAGTTGCAATTTGATTATTTTTAAATAATTTTTTGTATTCTTCTTCTGTAATAACAATTCTTCCTTCTCCGTGAGAAATCGCTACTGAATGAATATCTCCTTCTTTCATATTAGCTAACCAAGGTGAATTATTTGTAATAATTTTTGTTTGCACAATTTTCGACATATGTTTGTCAATTGTATTAAATGTCAATGTTGGCGAAGTTTCATTTAATTCCCGAATTTCTCCGTAAGGTAACAATCCTGATTTAATCAACGCTTGGAATCCATTACAAATTCCTAAAATTAATCCATCTCTCTTCAATAGATTTTCCACTGCTTCTTTAACTTTTTTATTTTTCAATACAGCAACCATAAATTTAGCCGATCCATCTGGTTCATCTCCCGCACTAAATCCACCAGGCAACATCAATATTTGCGAATTATTAATTTCTTTAACAAAATTATCAATTGAACTTAAAATATTGTTATGTGACAAGTTATTAAATACACCTATTTTCGCAAGTCCACCTTCTCTATTAAACGCTCTTTCCAAGTCATATTCTGAGTTTGTTCCAGGGAATACTGGAATAAATACTCTTGGTTTCGCATAAGCGTTTGAAATATTGCTAATTATATTTTCATGCTCAATTTTTTCAAGTTTCTCATATTCAACACCTTTACAATGTGCAATTCTATGTTCTTCTGCCACTTCTTTTTTAGTTGGAAACACTTTTTCAAGCGGTTTTTCCCACTCAGCAATCAATTCATCTAAATCCATCACTGTATCATTATTTATAACAATTTTTGCTTCTTCGGTAACTTTTCCTAACAATGTAGCATTTTTATAATCAATTTTTTCAGGAGTTTCAATTATAAATGCTCCATAATTAACTTTAAACCATTCATTTTCCGCATTTTCAGCAAAGTTTACATTTACACCTAATTTATTACCAAATGTCATTTTTGCTATACTTTCAGCAATTCCACCGTTTTTAACAGCTACTGACGCAACAATCTTCTTATCTTTAATATTTTTTTCGATGAAATCAAAGTTTTCTTTCAATTCTTTCAAGTCTGGCAAGTCATTTTCATCTAATTTAGTCGTAATCAAGTAAATATTATCTCCCGCTTTTTTAAATTCACTCGAAACAACATCTTCAGCATTTACAACACTTACAGCAAACGAAACTAATGTTGGCGGAACTGAAATATCATTAAATGTTCCACTCATCGAATCTTTTCCACCAATTGAAGGCAATCCAAATTCTTTTTGAATATGTAATGCTCCCAATAATGCTGATAATGGTCTTCCCCATTTTTTAGCATCATTTCCTAATCTTTCAAAATATTCTTGGAATGTAAATCTTACATTTTTGTAATTTCCTCCAGCTGCTACAACTTTAGCCAAAGATTCAATTACCGCATAAGCTCCTCCGTGGAATGGAATTTGTTTTGCAATGTAAGGATTGTATCCATATCCAACCATTGACGCAACATCTGTTTCAGCATTTATCACTGACACTTTTTGTACAGAAACTTCAGCTGGTGTTAATTGATATTTACCACCAAACGGCATTAATACTGTACTTGCTCCAATTGTCGAATCAAAAGTTTCAACCAATCCTCTTTGAGAAGTTACATTCAAGTCTTTCAAGTTATTAATAAATTTTTCTTTAAATGTATTTCCAGCAATTTCTCTATCCAACACCAATTTATTAGAATTTTCAATTTCAATATTAATATTTGAAGACGCTCCGTTTGTATTCAAAAAATCTCTCGAAATATCAACAATTGTTTCTCCATTGTAAGTCATAACCAATCTGTTAGAATCATTAATTTCAGCAACTTTGTAAGCCTCTAAGTTTTCTTCAGTCGCATATTCAACAAATTTATCTAAATCTTCTTTTCTAATTACAACTGCCATTCTTTCTTGTGATTCAGAAATCGCCAATTCAGTTCCAGTAAGTCCAATATATTTAACTCTAATTTCATTCAAGTCAATTACCAATCCGTCAGCAAGTTCTCCTATCGCAACTGAAACTCCTCCGGCACCAAAATCATTACATTTTTTAATCAATGTCGTAACATTTTTATTTCTAAATAATCTTTGGATTTTTCTTTCAGTAACTGCATTCCCTTTTTGAACTTCAGCACTTGATTTTTCTGATGATTCTGTAGTATGTTCTTTAGATGAACCAGTAGCTCCACCAATTCCGTCTCTTCCTGTTCTTCCACCTAAAAGTACTACGATATCTCCCGCTTCAGGTTTTTCACGAATAATATTTTCAGCTGGTGCAGCTCCTACAACAAGTCCTAATTCCATTCTTTTCGCTTTATAACCTTCATCATAAATTTCATTTACATGAGTTGTCGCAAGTCCAATTTGGTTTCCATAAGATGAAAATCCATGTGCAGCAGTTTTTGTAATAACTTTTTGAGGTAATTTACCTTTTATCGTGTCTTCAATTCTTTCAGTTGGATCTCCAGCTCCACTTATTCTAACTGCTTGATAAATAAAAGTTCTTCCTGATAATGGATCTCTAATTGCTCCACCTATACAAGTTGCAGCTCCTCCAAATGGTTCAATTTCTGTAGGGTGATTATGTGTTTCATTTTTAAATTGTAAAATCCATTTTTCTTCAGTTATTTCTGCTTTCCCATCTTCATTTATTCTTTCCACAGGAACATCAATGTAAATCGAACAAGCATTAATTTCATCAGAAACTTCTAAATCTGGAAGCGATCCATTTTTTCTTTGTTCTTTTCCAAAAACAGTTGCCAAATCCATTAAAGTCATTGGTCTTTTGGCTTCTCTTTCTTCATAAACATATTTTCTACTTTCAACATATTCATTTATTGCTTTATTAAATAAATCTCTATAAACTTCATTCTCAACTTTTATATCATCAATAATTGTTTCAAAAGTAGTATGTCTACAGTGATCAGACCAGTAAGTGTCAAGCACTCTTATTTCAGTTTCTGTAGGATCTCTTTTTTCTTCATTTTTAAAATATTCCTGAATGAATAGCAAGTCTTTTGCAGTCATTGCTAATTCTAAATCATTTCTCATTTTAATAATTTCTTCTTCGGTTTTTTGAGTAAATCCATCATAAACAATGACTTTATCTTTATTTGCAGTTTCTACATTTTCAGATAAAATATCCAGATTTTTCTCTCTTGCTTCTACATCGTTTATATAATATTTTTTAATTTCATTGAATTCTTCTGAAGAAATATCGCCGTACAAAACTATTAATTTTCCACTTTTTACATTGATATTGTTATCTTGGTCAATTAATAAATTTATACATTGAATTGCAGAATCCGCTCTTTGGTCGTATTGACCTGGTAAAAACTCAACAGAAAAATGCACTTCTTTTGAATTTTTATTTTTGTATGCGTCCAGACTCTCTTCCAATGATTTATAGACATTATCAACATTTACTTCCGAAAATACAGTCTTTTCCAATTTTTGCAAATCATTTTCACTTAAATTAAAAATATCATAAATGTTTAAAACTCTTACATCCAAAAGTCCATCCAGTCCGATATTTTCTTTTAAATCACTAAATAAATTTTGTGCTTCCACTCTAAAATCTTCTTTTTTTTCAACAAAGATTCTGTAATTCATTTTTTTCTCTCCTTACTTGTTTTTGTTTAAATTAACAACTTTTAAAATTTTTTTACAAAAAAAATCCAAGCAAACAAAAATGCTCAGATTTTAGTATATATTTTCTCCATAACAAAGTAGACAATATAATAATTTGTCTGATAATAAAATTTATCTTAATTGTTGCCATATTAATAAAAAAATTATTTTTCATTTTTTCCTCCAAATTAAAATTAATTTTTAAAATTTTTTCGGCAAAAAATTGTTATGAAATCCACTTTTTGTAAAAAAACCTCTATATAAAAAGTATAACAGATATTTCACTATTTTTCAAGAAAAAAAAACTTTAGATAATCTAAATATTTTTATTTTTTTAATTTATTTATTTTAATATATTCTTTTAATTCTTTTATTTTTTCATAACCAAAATTTAAAGAAAAATTTTATTTAAATAATTTGATTTTTAAATTTAAATATTGTAAAATATAAAGAAATACTGTTTTAGTAAATAAAAAAATAAAAAATTTAGGAGGTAAAAACAATGGCTACACCACATATCGGAGCAAACAAAGGAGATATTGCAGAAACTATACTATTACCAGGAGATCCGCTTAGAGCAAAATATATTGCAGAAACTTTTTTGGAGAATGTCGTTCAATATAACAATGTTCGTGGAATGTTGGGATTTACAGGGACTTATAAAGGAAAAAAAGTATCTGTTCAAGGGACTGGAATGGGAGTTCCTTCAATTGGAATTTATGCATATGAATTGATTGCAGAATTTGGAGTAAAAAATTTGATTAGAATTGGAACTGCTGGTTCTTATCAGGAAAATGTAAAAATAAGAGATGTTGTACTTGCCATGTCAGCTTCAACTGATTCAGCTATTAACAAACTTAGATTTAACGGAGCAGATTATGCACCGACTGCAAACGCCGAAATGCTTTTTAAAGCACACGAAATCGCTAAACAAAAAGGGCTTAATGTAAAAGCTGGAAATGTATTTACAAGTGACACTTTTTACGGAGATGACCCAAATGCTTGGAAAAAATGGGCAAAATTTGGAGTTTTATGTGTAGAAATGGAAACAGCTCAGCTTTATACAACTGCGGCTAAATTGGGAGCAAATGCATTAACTTTGCTTACAATAAGTGATTCGTTTATAACTCACGAAGTTACAAGTGCCGAAGAAAGACAGACTACTTTTAACGAAATGATTGAAGTTGCGCTTGAAACTGCCATACAATTATAAAAATAAAATAAAAAAAAATTGTGAGGAGAAAATTATTGGAATTTTATAAAAGATTAATCATAAAAATTTTGGAAAAAAGTTCAGTTGGCTCTGACAATAAACTTTTGGAAAAACTTAAAAGTGGCTACGATTTGACTCAAAAAGAAATGAGCGAATTAGAAGAGCTTTTGGAAAATATTTTATAATAAAGTTAAAAAGGTAGGGATTTAAAATGGAATTAGAAAATTTATATCCACAAAAAGTTTTTCACTATTTTAGTGAAATTTCAAAAATACCGAGAGGTTCAAAAAAAGAAAAAAAAATTAGCGATTATCTTGTAAATTTTGCAAAAGAGAGAAATCTTGAAGTTGTACAAGATAAAGCACTAAATGTTTTAATAAAAAAAGCAGCCACAAAAGGCTATGAAAACTTTTCTCCCCTAATTTTACAAGGACATATGGACATGGTCTGGGAAAAAAATAAAAATACCAACTTTGACTTTGAAAATTGTGGGATTGAACTTGTTGTAAAAGATGGATTTTTAACAGCAAATGGAACTACATTAGGGGCTGACAACGGAATTGCTGTTGCAATGGCTCTTGCAATTTTGGATAGTGACAAAATATCTCATCCAGCGCTTGAAATCATTTTGACAACCGACGAAGAAGAAGGAATGTCAGGGGTGAACAATTTGGATTTCAGTCTTTTTTCTGGAAAAACTTTGATTAACCTTGACACCGAAGAATATGGTCAAGTATATGTGAGCAGCGCAGGTGGAGCTAGAATTGAAAATGAATTAGATATTCAAAAGAAGGACTGTGAAAGTGATGACACTATTTTCTCAATCGAAGTAAAAGGTCTAAACGGAGGACATTCTGGCGCTGAAATTCATTTAGGACTTGGAAATTCTAATAAAATACTAAATGAAGTGCTTTACCATTTGAATAAAAGATATTTTATGGAATTAATAGATTTTGACGGTGGCGACAAAACTAACGCAATTCCCCGTGAAGCAATTTCTCTTATTTCTGTAAAATTGGACGAACCAGGACACAGACTTGAAGAATTGGCGAATTTAGCTTTTAAAAATATTTTAGCTGATTTTGGCGTAATTGATAAAAATCCAGTTTTAGAAATTAAAAAAATAGACAATGTCAAAAATTTAAAAAAAATATCAACTGCTGACACAAACAGAGTTCTTTCATTTTTACATGAATTTCCAAATGGCGTAATTTCAATGAGCAAAGACATCGAAGATCTTGTAGAAACATCAATTAATTTAGGAGTTGTAAAATCTCAAGATTTTGACAATGAATTAAAAATAAAAATTCATTCATTGCCAAGAAGTTCTGTAAATCATTCTCTTGAAAATTTAATTAAAGAAATTGAAGAACTTTGTAAAAAATACGATGTAAAAATGAAAGTCAGCGCTCCATACCCATCTTGGGAATACAGAAAAGACTCAAAAATACGAGAACTTATGGTAAATTCATTTAAAAAAATTAATAAATCTGAACCTGAAATAAAAGCAATTCACGCAGGTCTTGAATGTGGAGTTTTTGACGCAAATATGGATGTTGACATCACTTCCATTGGACCAAATATTTATGGTGCTCACACGCCTGAAGAAAGAATGGAAATAAGTTCAGTTGGAAAAACTTGGGATTTGCTTTTGACTGTTTTAAAAGATTATAATATTAAATAATTTAAATAATTTAAATTTTAAAGTTTAAATAAAAAAAATAAATAAAATATAAAGTCTAAAAGAATTAAAGAAAAAAAAATAAATAAAAATAGAGAAAATAGAGAAAGAAAAATAAAAAATGGAAAAGATCAAAATAAAAGAAATTATAATTGTTGAAGGAAGAGATGACATCACGGCGCTAAAAAGAGTTGTTGACGCTCATATTGTAGCATTGAATGGATTTTCTGCTCTCTCAAAAAAAACAATAAATAAAATTGTAAATTTGTCTAAAGAAAATGAACTGATTTTATTTACCGATCCAGATTATGCTGGAAAAAAAATTCGAGATACGCTAAAAAAATATATTCCAAATATAAAACACGCTTTTATCTCGAGAAAAGATGCAACTAAAAATAAAAATGTTGGTGTGGAAAATGCAAATGACAAAGCCATTTTAGAAGCACTGCAAAATTTAGTTACTGTTAAAAATAAAAACAGCGGTTACACATTTACAATACAAGACTTACTAGAAAATGAACTTTGCTCTGGAGAAAATGCTAAAAAGCGAAGAACAGAGTTGGGAAATCATTTAAAAATAGGATATTATAATTCAAAACAACTTTTAAATGCACTAAATTCTTTTAACATTACAAAAGAACAATTTGATTTAGCAGTAAAAAATTTGGATTAATTATTATTTTTTACTAAAATAAAAAAAGACTGTCTCTAAAAAGAAACAGTCTTTTTTATATATAAACTTTTTTATTTCAAAATTTTAAAACTTTATTTAAATTAACGAGTTCCTTTTTTATTGTAATCTTTTTGTTTTTCTTTGTATTTTCTAACTTGTCTTTCCAATCTATCAGATAACTCATCAATTGCTGCATATAAATCTTTGTTTTCAGCTTCGATTTTTATTTTTGTTCCACTTGCAAAAACTAAACCATCAGCTTTGTGAACTGGTCCTTCAGATTTTGTATCTTCCACAGCCAGAACAACATCGACTTCTGTTATAGCGTCCGAATATTTAGAAATTTTGTTTATTTTTTCTTCCGCATATTTTCTGATTGCATCTGTAACTTTAAGTTGTTTTCCGCTAATAATGATTTTCATAAAATCACTCCCTCTCATCTATGTCATTATTATTTTACCCCCAAAAGTACAATAAGTCAATAGAAAATTTTAAAAATTTTTAAATATATTTTTAAATTTTTTACTTTAGTTCGAAAACTGCCATATAAGGCAAGTGATCTGATAATTTTGTCCAATCTCGAGAATTATCATTGATATAAAAACTTTCTTTTACCTTGTAACTAGCATCTTTCTGAACCATTATATAATCAATTCTCGCCGTTTCCAAGTCTCTTTTCGCTTCATTTTTGTTTCCGTGTAAATCTTTTCCTTCAAAGTAACTGTCATTCCAAGTTTCTCTAATTTTTTCATAGTGTTCTGTCGTCGGCAAAAGATTAAAATCTCCACACAGAAACTTCAAATCTCCTCTAAATTTATTAATCACAGAAAATAAATTGTTCAATTCTTCGTGCTTATTGTCCATTTTATTGTCTAAATGAGTATTCACAACCAAAATTTTTTTATTAAATCTTCCTAGGTTCAATTTAGCTGCCAAAACTTGTCTTTTTTCCTTGCTATTTCCTGGCAATTCGTGAATATATATAAATTTTACATCATATTTTGAAATAAACGCAATTCCATATTCTCCATTATCAAAATCCATTGCCTTTTGAAAATAATAATAATTATACCCCAATTCCTGTGCCATTTCCTGAATTACATCTCGAAATTTACTTCTTTTCGTATTTCTGTCAACTTCCTGAAGTCCGATAAAATCAGGTTTATATTTTTTTATACTTTTCGCAAGTTCTCGTCCATCAGTCAATCTTGCTCCAAAAATATTATATGTCATAAGTCTAAATTCCATTTTTATTTCCTATCTTTCTTTCTTTAAATTATTTTTTTTTACTTTTTTACAATATTTTTGTCCCGATAATTCTGTCTTTTGCTTTAAACCTTTCTAAAATTTTTTTATTTAAATTCAATATATTTTTAATACATAACTTATATAAATTTTTTTTCTCCATTCACATCACCCCTTTCAAAAATTTCTCAATATATAAAAAAAATTATAAAAATAATAAAATTTTAATTCTTTGAAATTATAACTTAATTTTTTTTATAAAGCAATCTTTTTTTTAATATTCTTTTTAATTTTATTTCATATTAGACTTATACATATATTATAAAAAATTTTAACTATTTTTCACTATAATTATACCTTATTTTTTTTATTTTTTCACATTTTTTGAAAAAAAGTACAAAGATTTCTCTTCATACTTTTTTTGATTATAAAAAACTTCCAAATTAATTTTTTTAAGTTTGTACAAACAATTTTCCATCTTTTATATACATATTTTTCACTTTCACTTTTTTATCATTGTCAAAAGTATAAACTTCGTTAGTTTCTAAATAATTTGAAACAAGCGCTTTTATTGATTGCGCCACAACTGAGTCATCCACTTTATTACCTTTTTCATCAGTAATTTTAGAAATGTCTAAATCCACTAAATACAATTTATTTGTTTTTGGATCAAATTTCACTTGACTGTCCAAAAAAATTGAACCTTTCGCCTTTCCTGCTAAAAGTGAAACATCGTAATCAGCCGAAAAATAAAGTCTATCTTCCTTAAAACTTATCTCAGGACTTTTAAGTCCAACTTTTCCAAGCAAAAAATTCTTTTCAATCGGAAATTTTTTATTCAATTCCTTCGTAATCATAGAATCTGGAACTTTCAATGTTTTATTTGCCAAAAAATCGCAAGATATAACTCCAGCAATTACAATTACAACAAGAAATATCAATCTCAAAAATGTTTTTTTCATTCTTACCTCTTTTCATTCTAAATTAATGCTTTAACATCAGATTTTTACTAAGAATATAACACTTTTATAAAAATCTTTCTACTCTTATAATACAGCATTTTTTTCATTATTTCAACTATTTTTTATCACTAATTTCATTTTTTTCATAAAAATTTTTTTAGAAAATTTAGGCATTCAAAAATTCAAAACATTTAAATTAATTGCATTACAAATACTTCTTCAAAAACTTCAAAGTTAATATTCTCTCAATGAAATTTCTAAATATAATAATAATAAATTTTTTTATTTTTTTTCAAGTATTTTTTTCTGATTTGATGTTTCTTCATCTTCATTCATTGAAATAGATTTTGATTTTTCTACAATAATTTCATATTTCTTATCCGTATCAAATTCAAGATTTTTTATTTTTTCAGCAATTTCATCAGTCATTGTTTCATTCCCAATAACTAAAACAATGTAACTTTCACTATTATTTGCATCTACCAATTTCCCAATTTTTACTTCACTAATACTATTTCCAAAACTTTTATACAATATATTTTCTATCGTCTTTAAATCCCTTTCTAAAGAAATTTTATCTTCAGTAGCGTTAGGTACTGTTATTTCTTCCGATTTATCCTTTATCTGTTCTTCTTTCAAATATTTCGATAAATCCTGTACTGTCAAATATTTTTCATTTGAAATCTGTTTTATATTCAAACTATATTTTTCCAAATTATACTTCCCTAATTTTTTTTCTAAATTCTTAATATCTTGATTTTTAACATTATCTCCAACAATTTTCAAAGTTATCACTTTATTTTTTTTATCAATTGAATCGTCGAAAACATAGTGATTATTCAATTCTTTAGAAATAAATTTTTTTAGTGAATTATCTCTTGCCGTATCTTGCACCAAAATAGTTGCAGTATATATACTTGGAAGTACTACAAGTAAACTTCCTACATAAAAAATTACTTGCTGTCTTAGGGGCATTCTTCTTTTTCCGTCAAAAATATCCCCATAATAAATTTTTAACCCAACAAGTGTTGCCATCATTATAAAAAATACATTTATAATAAATAAATATCCAGCTCCAAGAAAAATTTTAGGATTTCCATGAGCAATTCCAAATCCTACTACACATAGAGGCGGCATTAACGCTGTAGCAATAGCCACTCCAGGAACTACATTTCCACCATCTTCCTCTGCTTTTCCTATTACTCCTGCAATTCCACCAAAAATTGCAATTAATACATCCCATAAAGTAGGAGATGTTCTAGATAAAATTTGTGGAGTTACATCATTTATTGGACTTACCAAAAAATAAAATGTTGAACTAATAACACTTATTAAAACAAAAATTCCTAGCCTAAAAAGAGAAAGATAAATTCTTCTCAAATTTCCAGTTGATAGTCCAAGTCCTAATGATTGAATTGGTGACATCAAAGGTGAAATCAACATTGCTCCAATAATTACTGCAACAGAATTTGTATTTAATCCAATTGAGGCAATAATCATTGCACAAACCAAAATAAATAATGTTTCTTTTGTAAAATCAGAATCTTCAATAATATTCCGTTTTAAAATTCTATACTTTTCATATTTTATTTTTTCCATTTTATATTCTCCTTTTGATCTTAAATTTTCTAAAATTTATTTTTCATAATACTTAAAATTAATAATATAAAATAGCTGTAACCATTACCATTTTTCTAAATAAATCTAAAATTTCACTACTTTTATATTTTTTAAGTTTGAACAAATAATTTACCATCTCTAATGTACATATTTTTAATTTTTACATGTTTTTTTATTCTATCTTTATTTTTCTCTTCATATTCCTCACCATATTTATACACTGGCGTAGTCTCAATATAGTTACTCAATAAGGATTTCAACATTTTTGCTTCCGAAGAATCTGCCACTTCCTTACCATTTTCATCTAAAATCTTATCAATCGACAAATCCACTAGATATAATTCTTCTTTATTTGTATCATATCTGACATTTGTACTCAAATACATTTTTCCACTAATTCCACTTCCAACAAGCGAAGCTGAATAATCAGCGTCAATATACATTTTATCACCTTTGAAATCAACTTTAGGATTTTTCAAAGTAACCTTTGCAAACAAGAAATTTTTTGTAATTGGAAATTTCTTATCCACTTTTCCTTGTATTATAGACTTTGGAACACTTAAAGTTTTATTTTCCAAAAAAGTGCAAGAAACTATTCCTAATGCAACTACAAATACTAGAATCATGATTAATGCCAATTTTTTTTAGAAAACTGTTTTTCTTTTTTCCCATTTTTACACCTCCTTTTTAATGTTTATCTTTGTTTATTATATCACACAACAATTAAAATAGTATGAAAAAAAATATGTATTATCTTTTTTAAATACTACAAATACTTCTTTAAAAATTTCCCAGTCCAAGACCCTTCATTCTCTGCAATTTCTTCAGGAGTTCCTTCTGCAATAATCTGTCCACCTTTGTAACCACCTTCAGGTCCTATATCAAGAATGTGATCCGCAACCTTGATTACATCCAAATTATGCTCAATTACTAAGACTGTATTCCCTTTATCAACCAATCTGTTTAACACTTCTAATAATTTTCTGATGTCTTCAAAGTGAAGTCCTGTCGTAGGTTCGTCCAAAATGTAAATAGTTTTTCCTCTTGACATTTTTGATAATTCAGTTGCAAGTTTTATCCGTTGAGCTTCCCCTCCTGAAAGAGTTGTCGCAGGCTGTCCTAATTGAATGTAATTCATTCCTACATCCATCAATGTTTGCAGTTTTCTCTCAAGTGATGGAATATTTTTGAAAAATTCGTATGCTTCTTCAACTGTCATTTCTAGCACATCTGCGATACTTTTTCCTTTGTACTGAACTTCTAATGTTTCTCGATTGTATCGTTTTCCTTTACAAACTTCACATTCCACATAAACATCTGGCAAGAAATTCATTTCAATTTTATTAATTCCAGCACCGCTACACGCTTCACATCGTCCACCTTTTACATTAAATGAAAATCTTCCTTTCGTGTATCCACGCACTTTTGCATCGTTTGTCTGTGCAAATAAATCACGAATATCATCAAAGATTTTTGTATATGTCGCAGTATTAGATCTTGGAGTTCTTCCAATTGGCGACTGGTCAATGTCAATCACTTTTTCCAAGTTTTCAAGCCCATCAATTCCACCATTTTCAAGTGGATACAGTTTCCCTTTATTCAGCCTGTTGTGAAGCTCTGGAAACAATGTCTGATTAATCAATGTCGACTTCCCACTTCCCGAAACTCCCGTTACAACCGTCAAAACTTCAAGCGGAATATGTGCAGTCACATTTTTCAAATTATTTCCTTTTGCATTTTTCAAAACAATTTCTTTACTCGCTTTTCTTCTTTTTTCAGGCACTTCAATTTTAATTTTTCCGTTCAAATATTGCGCTGTCAATGATTTTTTATTTCTCATAACTTGCTTTGGCGTTCCTTGTGCTACAACCTTTCCTCCATTAATTCCAGCACCTGGACCTATGTCAATCAGATAATCCGCTTCTCTCATCGTATCCTCATCATGCTCTACAACAATCAAACTATTCCCAATATCACGCAAATCCTTCAAAGTCGCAAGTAACTTGTCATTATCCCTTTGATGAAGTCCAATACTCGGCTCGTCAAGCACATAAATCACGCCAGTAAGCCTACTTCCAATTTGAGTCGCAAGTCTAATTCTTTGCGATTCTCCACCAGACAGCGTTTTCGTCATTCTAGCAAGACTCAAGTAATCAAGTCCTACATTTATCATAAATTTTAGCCGTTCTTTTATTTCCTTCAAAATTTCAGCTGCAATCTGCATTTGTTTTTCCGTAAGCTGAATTTTTTCATAAAAATCAAGTGCATCAACAACACTCACTTCAGTCAAGTCAATAATGCTCTTATCATTAACCGTTATTGCCAATACAACATCTTTAAGTCTTTTCCCGTGACAAGTTTTACAAGTTCTCTCTGTCATATATTTTGCTTCAATTTCTTCTTTTGCCGATTCTGAAGCCGTTTCCCTGTATCGACGCTCAATACTGTGCACAAGTCCCTCAAATCCTCGTTTTCCGTTATAGCTAAAACTGTCTCCGCTCCAAGAAAAATTAAATTGCTTATCACTTCCATAAAAAATCACATCTTTTTCTTTTCGAGTCAATTTAGAAACCTTTTTATCCAAGTCGATTTTATGTGCCTTTGCCATCGCTATGAATAAATCCCAGTTCCAGCCCTTTTTAGTCGTCGCTCCTGGAAAAATTATCCCGCCTTCATTAATTGACAAATTCTCATCAACAATTAATTTATTCTCGTCAACTTCCAATCTTGAACCAAGCCCATTACAAACTTCACAAGCTCCATATGGTGCGTTAAATGAAAAAAGTCTTGGTACAACATCTGGAAACACAACATCTGGATGTTCTGGACAAGAAAAATTCTCACTAAATTTGTTATCTTCTCCATTAATATTCACAATTATTTTCCCATCAGAAAGCTCACTCGCAGTTTCAATCGCCTCTGTCAATCGACTCAAAAATTCCTTATTATCCGCCTTAAACACAACCCTATCAACAACAACTTCAATATGATGCCTTTTGTTCTTATCCAAAACAATTTCATCACTCAAATCAAGAATATCGCCATTCACTCTAACTCTTTGAAACCCTCTTTTCTGCAAATTCAAAAACAAATTTTTATGAGTCCCCTTTTTATCAATCACAACTGGTGATAAAATTATCATTTTATCTTTTTCTTTTCTAGAACTCATCAAATTATCGACAATTTCCTGAATCGACTGTTTTTCCACTTTTCTATGACAAATCGGACAATGCGCCTCTCCAATATGTGCCCACAAAAGCCTCATATAGTCATAAATTTCAGTAGTTGTACCAACAGTCGAACGCGGATTTTTCGACACACTTTTCTGTTCAATCGAAATCGCAGGAGAAAGCCCTTCAATACTATCTAATTCAGGTTTCTTCATCTGCCCAATAAACATTCTCGCATAAGCCGACAAGCTCTCAACATACCTTCTCTGCCCTTCTGAATAAATCGTATCAAACGCAAGTGAAGACTTCCCACTCCCAGAAACCCCAGTAATTACAACCAGCTCATTCTTTGGAATCTCAATATCAATATTTTGTAAATTATGCTCTCTAGCTCCAGTAATCTTTATTTTGTTGTCTTTCATTCTCTTCAATGTTCCTCTCTAATTTTTCTCCTCAATTAACTTAAATCCCTCTAAATCAGCTTTTTTAAATTCTTCAATCAATTTTTTCCATATATCCAAACCTTTTGTTGCCAAGGATGCCCTAAATATCCAAAGTGAAAATTAACATCTATAAAAAAATAATAATCTCCATTTGGACAATATGTTGGAAAACATGCAGTATACCCGCCACCCCAGTAGCGTTCATCTTTAACTTCTATAATTTTAGGCTCATCTTTAATACGAGGATTATATCTAAAACAAGAATGTTGCCAATTCAATGCATACAATTCTCCATTTTCCTTAGTACATTTCAAAAAAATTTCTGTTATTTTATCGCGAATTTCTTTTTTAAATCCCCAATCTACAAACCCTTCAATTTCCTCTAGATTTCCATAATGATAACTAATATCATAAACTATATATGGTTCTTTAAATTCAAACGCTATTTCTTTTTTATCAACACTAGGATTAAAATTAAATCTATCGTAAACTATATCCCAGACTTTATCATATTCTTCATCATCTAATATTACCATTTTTTCGTACTCCAGTCCACAAAAATTTTTACACAAAAAAGTCTGTTCCATAAATTATTTGACAATCTATGAAACAGATTTTTTCAATTATTATTTTAATCTAAATATTTTTTATATTCATTTGTTAATTCTTGTATTCTTTGCTGTATTAAATCAACTTCTGAGTTCACTTGAAATCGTTCGGCTGCACATAAATTATAAAAATTAATATTTTTGGTTAAATCTTTCATTTCTTCACCCGAATTTTTTTTCCACATTTCTTGAGAATTAATTAACTTCTGCTTTAATTTAGAATAACGCTTTCTATTTTTATCAAATTTCTGAATTAGTTTATTATATATTTCATCCATTTTTCTTTGTTCTTTTTCTAGTATTTTTAAATGTTCATTATCATTTTCTCCACACGCACTAAAAAATTTGACTGTTTTTATTTCCAAATCCTTTGAAAAAGAAACCAAAGAAAATACCACAAATATAAAAATTATTTTTCTCATAATTTCCCCTTATCGAGTTTTATTTTTCATATGGCAATCCTGATGCTTTTGGTGCTCTAGCTTTTCCAACAAATCCAACTAATGCCAATATTGTCAAAATATATGGTATCATTGTCAAAAATTCTTGTGGAATGTGAAGTCCTGTTGCTTTGGCATAATCAGCAAATGCTTGACCAAAGGCAAATAGTAAACTTGCTAATATTGCTCCGATTGGATTCCATTTTCCAAAAATCATCGCCGCCAATGCGATATATCCACGACCTGCTGACATATTGTTTGAAAATGATGGAAGCATCACTGCCGTCAAATATGCTCCACCAAGTCCAGCAAGTGCTCCCGATAAAAGCACACTTATATATCTTATTTTATAAACATTTATACCAACTGTGTCTGCTGCGAGTGGATGTTCTCCGACTGTTCTTATTCTAAGTCCTAAAACTGTTTTATACAGAAAAAAATGTGCCAAAATTGCAACTGCATAAATAATAATTAGCATCAAAGGTTGATTAGCAAGTGATGGATTTCCTGTGGCATTTTTTGCGATTGGAGTACTTCCAGCTCTGTTATATAGTGCCTTTATTAAAAATGAAGTTGCTGCGACTGCAAATAAATTTATTGCAACTCCGCTTATAATCTGATTTCCTTTTAAATTTATACTAATTACTGCATGAATTAACGAGATTAAAACCCCTACGGCCATTCCTGCCACAATTCCTAAATATGGATTACTTGTGGCTATATTTACAACTGCTGCGGCAAAAGCTCCACTTAACATAATTCCTTCAAGACCAATATTTACAACACCACTTCGTTCTGAAATACACGCTCCAACCGCTGTTATTAAAATTGGCGGCGCAATAATTATTGTCTGCTGTATTAAATTCAATATCTCTTTCATTTTCTTATTCTGTTCCTTCCTTATTAAATTTTAATTTAAATTTTAATATTTAAAATTTTTAGTTACTTTTTCTTTTTTTTATAAAAAACTTAAATAAATTTTCTGATGCTACAAATATAATAATTAATGCTTGAATAATATAGACAATTTCTTTATCGACTTGATATCTTTGTTGTAACATCTGTCCACCAACTTCAAGTGCCGCATAAAAAATTCCTGCAACTAAAATTCCAAAAGGATTATTTTTCCCAAGTAGAGCCACTGCAAGTCCAGTAAAACCGTAATCTCCCATAATTAACTCAGTATAGGCGTACTGCGATGCTCCACCTAAAACTCTTTCCGCTCCACCAAGTCCAGCACAAATTCCTGCGATTCCCATTGCCAAAAACATTATCTTCTTTGGATTAATTCCAGCATTTTCAGCGACTGTTTCACTTTGTCCAACAGCTTTTATCTCATAACCTTTTTTCGAATATTTGAAAAAGTAGTAAAGTGCAATAATTAATAAGATTGCCAAGATAAATCCAAAATTTAAATTTTGTTTTGTAACTTTTGCAAAAAGCAGTGGAAGTCTTGCATTTTTCACAACTTTTACAGTCTGTGGACTTTGCGATAACGGGTCTTTTAGTGGTCCATTTATCAAGAAATTTTGAATTTCAACAATTATGTAATTTAACATTATTGTACTAATTACTTCATTTACGCCAAATTTAGATTTTAAAAACCCTGCGATTCCAGCCCAAATAAATCCTGCAATCATAGCAACAATTATTACAATTACAACATTTCCCAAAAACTGATTTTTAAACGCAACAGCCCAAAATGCTGCAGTTAGCCCTCCTGCTATCATTTGCCCTTGCATTCCTATGTTAAAAAGCCCTGCACGAAAAGCTACCATTGCCGACAGTGCCGAAAAAATAAGCGGTGTCGCTATAAATAAAGTTTTGGCAAGTCCACTAAAAAATGGTGAACGAGGTGAACTCTGATAAAAAGCTGCCTTTACCATATCAAAATATGCCACAAATGGATTTAATCCTTTTGAAATCATTATTATTCCTCCAATAATTAGAGCAATAAAAACTGAAACTATTGTTGGAATAAAATCTATTATTTTTGATTTTATCTCATTACTTTTCATCATTTAATTTCCCTCCTGCCATTAATATTCCAATTTTTTCCGCTGTTGCCTCGTTTCTGTCCAAAATTCCTACAATTTTTCCTGAATACATAACTGCAATTCTATCGCTTAATGCCATTATTTCCGACAATTCAGCCGAAACAACTAAAATTGCTTTATTTTTAATTTTTTCTTGCAAAATCGTGTTGTGTATCATTTCAATCGCACCAATATCGACTCCTCGAGTTGGCTGTGCTGCAATGATAAACTTATTTTCTCTCTCCAATTCTCGTGCAACCACGACTTTTTGCTGATTTCCACCCGAAAGTCCTCCAAATTTTATTTTCCCATTATTTGGACGAATATCATATTTTTCAATATATTTTTTAGTTTTAGCTTCAATTTCTCCATAATTCATCAAAAGTCCTTTTGAATATTCATCTTGAAGTCCAAGCGCCATATTTTCTTCTACATTAAAATCGTCAATTGCCGCCCTTTTGTGTCTATCTTCTGGAATGTGCGCAAGTCCCGAAACTTTAATTTCCTTTGGCGTCTTATCTTCCAAACTTTTATTTCCTATCGAATATTTCCCAGCATCAATTTTTACAAGCCCAGCCAGAGCTTCGATTAACTCAGTTTGTCCATTTCCTTGAACTCCTGCAATTCCTAGAACTTCTCCTTCCCTTATTTCAAAAGAAACATCGCTAACTTTTTCAATTCCATCTTTTCCACCCTTTTTATCTTTCACAGTTAAATGTTCAACTTTTACAAGCACTTTTCCAAGTTTTACTTCAGGACGCTTCACTTCGAACAAAACTACTCTTCCGACCATAAGATTTGCAATTTTTTCTTTAGTTGCTTCACTTGTTGCAAATTTTCCAACATCGCTTCCTCTTCTGATAACCGTGATATTATCCGATAAATCCAGCACTTCCTGCAATTTATGCGAAATAAAGATTATAGTTTTTCCTTCTTTTACCAAATTTCTCATAATTTCATAAAGCTCTTTTACTTCTTGCGGTGTAAGTACGGCACTTGGCTCATCAAATACTAGAAGTTCTGCCCCTTTAAACAAAACTTTCAAAATTTCTATTCTCTGTTGAATTCCAACCGATAAATCCGAAACTTTTGCGTCAGGATCAATATTTAAACCATATTTTTCAGAAACTTCCCGAACTTTTTTCCTAGCTTTATTCAAGTCAAAAAATATTCCTCCTTTTTTTGGCTCAAATCCAAGCACCATATTTTCTGCAACCGTTAAAGTATCAACTAGCATAAAATGCTGATAAACCATTCCAATTCCAAGTTTTGCTGCCATTGTTGGACTAATTATTTCAGTCTTTTTCCCTTTGTAAAAAATCTCACCTGAAGTTGGTGCATAAAGTCCATTTAATATTTTCATAAGCGTTGACTTTCCAGCTCCATTTTCTCCAACTATTGCATGAATTTCCCCTTTTTTGATCTTCAAGGTAATGTCATCATTTGCAACAATTTTTCCACCCAAAAATTCCTTCCGAATATTTTTCATTTCCAAAATATAATCGCTCATCTTTCCTCCTGTTAAAATTATTTAAATCACAAAATTTACTTATTTTCTAGAAAAAATCTGAAACATAATAATTAGAATCAGTTTTTAGCAAATCCGAAACTTCAATCGGCTTTTTCACAACATTAATTTTATAATCTTTGTAATAATATTTCGGCTTCTTTCCACCAATAAATACGACTGTATTATCTTCATTAAACATGTATCCGTGATAATCACTATTTTCCAAAAGTAGTGGCGTCCTTTTCAATTTTAGATTATTTTTTGCAAGTTCTTCTATAATATTTTCAGGAAACCCTGTCAAATAGACATTTTTTTCCATCTCTGGCAAAATTGCCTGATCTTCCAATTTGTCTGAAATCACAACATCTTTATCAAACTTATAAATTGAGTCATCTTGCAATTTTCCAATTCCAGAATTTTCATAATTTTCTTTTATAAAATATTCCACCTTGGATTTTTCAAAATTTTCAACAACTTCTTTTTGATTTTTTTTCAGCTCTTCAATCAAAAATTCCTTATCTAGCTCAGAATAGACATTGTTTGGATTAAATTTAGGCTTGTCCAAAAGCTGATACAATACATAAATTTGACGATTTAAAAATTCCTGATCGGTTCCAGCGTATTCAGTTGCACCCATTCTATTTGACATTGAAATTAACTGTCGTCTGTAATAATCGTCTAGTGAAGACGCCGGAAGTTCTAAGATTTTTTCCTCGTCAGATAGCAAATCTTCTTTTATTTGCTGCATTTCCTCATAAAACCTTTGCTCCAAGAGCAGTGAATATTTTCTAGTCGCTCTTATATTTACAACTTTTGGTTCTCCGCTTTTTGTTTTAATCGGTTCAATCCCCTTCAAAAAAGTATTAAATTCATTAAAAAATCTATTTTTTCCAAATAAATCGCTAGGATATGTTATTTCAAATAATTTTATTTCATATCTTCCAGGAATCACTTTTCGCATTTTTTCTTCTCCGTCAATATAGACTTTCACTTTTCTAAATCTCGGCTCTTCTTCTTCAGCCCATTTAATTTCTTTTTTTATTTTATCAAACATCGAAAAGCTAATTAAACTACAACCTAAAAGCATAAGAACTATTCTTTTTCTCAAAATTTTTCCTCCTTTTAAAATTTTTTAAATTAACCATTTATAAAAGTTTTTTATTTTTTATTTTTTTTTTAATACACTAAAATTTTTAAAATTTACAATTTTTCTTTAATTAAAATCGCCACATTTTCTGGAACAACTTCCATAAGTTCTTCAATTTTTGCATTTTTAATATTTTTTATCAGACCAAATTTTTTAATCAATTCTTTTTTTCTTTTCGGTCCAATTCCCAAAATGCCGTCTAGTGCGCTTTTAACATTTCTTTTACTCCGTAATTTTCTGTGATGAGTAATTCCAAATCTATGTGATTCATCCCTAAGTCTTTGTAAAATTTTCAAAGTTTCATCACTTTTCTCAAAAATATATGGCTCGCTCTCATAACTTTTAAAAATTTCTTCTTCTCTTTTGGCAATACTAATTATGTCCAAAAATTCAAATTTTTTCAATTTTTCCAAAACATCCACCGCAACTCCCAGCTGACCTTTTCCCCCATCAATCAAAATCAGCTCTGGCAACTCTTCCACACTTAATTTAGAATATCTTCTCGTAATCGCTTCTCTCATCATCGCAAAATCATCAGGCGTATCTTTTACCGTAATTTTAAAATGTCTATATTCTTTTGGCTCAATTTCTCCATCAATTGCAACAGTCATCGCAGCAACGGCGTCAACTCCTTGAATATTTGAAATATCAAAACATTCAATCCGATGTGGCATTTTTTTTAATCTAAGTTTTCTTTTTAAATTAAGCAGTCCTTCTCGCACAAGTTGTTTTTTTCTAAAAAACTTTTCTACTTCTTCATTCAAATTTAAATATCCCATTTCCAAAAGCTGTTTTCTTCGGCTTTGAATTTTTGGAAAATAAAGTTTAATTTCTTTTTTCTTCTCAATTTTAGCCCATTCTTTGATAAGCTCTTCTTTTTCCGAATATTTTTCATCAAAAATAATATTTTTTGGAATATTTCTTTTTTCATAATAAGCTATAATTAGACGCTCAAAAATACTTTCTTGATTTCCAGCAACTTCTTTTATAATAATATGATTTTTTCCTATGATTTTCCCGTCACGCACATTTAATACGCACAAAAATATATTTTCCCTTTTTTTTGTAAATACAAATATATCTTCATCAATCTCACGGCTGTACTCAATAATCTGAGTTTGCAGCATTTTTTTTAATGCCATTATCTTTTCTCGCTCGACAATTGCTCGTTCAAATTCCATATTTTGACTTAGTTCATTCATTTTATTTTCCAGCATTTTAATTACTTTCTCACTATTTCCAGCTAAAAAATTCTGAAAATTTTTGACATTTGCATTGTATTCAGAAGAAATATCTTTAAATTTACAAGGTGCAAGACAAGTTTTCATATGATATTTTAAACATGGTTTAGTCACCTTATCCATATTTCTAGCACAATCCCTTATTGGGAATATTTTTATCAAAGATTTTAGTGCAAAATAAATTCCCATCGGATAAGGACCAAAATATTTTGCATTTTCATTTAATTTTCTCGTACTTCTTACGATTTCTATCTTAGGAAATTTTTCTTTTGTAAATTTTAAATACGGATAAGTTTTTTCATCTTTTAACAAAATATTATATTTAGGCATATTTTTTTTTATCAAGTTATTTTCCAAAATAAGCGCTTCCACTTCACTTTTACAAATAAAAAACTCAATATCTTTTATGTTTTTCACAAGTTCCAGCGTCTTTGCGTTGTGCGACTTAATGTTCATAAAATACGATTTTACTCTATTTTGCAAATTTTTTGCTTTTCCGACATAGATTACTTTCCCACGAGAATTCTTCATGAGATAAACTCCAGGATTTTTAGGAATATCCTTATATTTAACAGGCGAAGTAATTTCTTCCATCTTTTACCTTTCCACTTTTTCAAAAAAACTTTTATCTCCCAAATAATCCCCATTTTTTTATAAATTTTAAGTTTAAATTTTAAACTTTAAACTTTAATCAATCTCAGTTTTTTCCCCAACTTCCCTATGATATTTACTAATTTTATAATCAACTCTTTTCGTAAGTTCGTCAAAAAGTTTATTCACAAAAGTTACAGAACGATGCTGACCACCCGAACATCCTATTCCTATTCGAAGATGCGATTTTCCTTCCTTTTCATAGCAAGGTATCAAATAAATAAGCATTTGCAGCAGCATCTCATAAAATTTTTGACTCTCAGATAATCCCATCACATAATTTTGAACATCAATGTGATTTCCAGTTTTTTTCTTCAAATCATCAATATAATAAGGATTTGGAAGAAATCTTAAATCAAACATCAAATGTAAATCTAGCGGTATTCCATATTTAAATCCAAACGAAGTCAAATTTATACTTATCTTCTTCAATTTTCCCGAAAATTCTTTTTCCAGAAGTTTTTGTAAATCCTTTACTTTAAGGGTGCTAGTGTCAATTACCAAATCCGCCAAAGACATAAAATTTTTAAGCATTTTTCGCTCTGCCTTTATGTTAGAAAGCAAAGTATCATACAAATTAAGCGGATGTTTTCTTCGAGATAATTCATATCTGCTAAGCAGCACATCATTTCTTGCATCCAAATAAATCATTGTGTGAGATATTTCCTCTTCATCTAATATTTTCATCTGTTCCGTCAACTGTCCCATAAATTCCTGATTTCGCACATCTATCACAACAGCAACTTTATTTCTCTTCTCACTGCTAAGAAAAATTTCATTCAAATATTGAAAAAGACTTATAGGAAAATTGTCTATACAAAAATATTCTCTATCTTCAAAAAAGTTAATCACTTCTGATTTTCCCGCTCCACTCATTCCAGTTATTATAATAAGTTCTTTTTTAATTTCTTCCATTTTTCTACTTTCCTTTCAAATTTTTAATAAAATTTTTTCAAAAAAAAATTATTATTTTTTAAATATTAATTTACATATTTTAACTATTATACCACATCTAATATCAAATATGAATAATTTTTCTAGCGCTAAAAATTAAAAAATAAAAAATTATCCATTCAGATTTTTTCTAAATAGATAATTTAACAAATAATTTCAAAACCAAAATATAAAGAAAATCATTTCCCCAAAATTATATTTCACAATCTCCCAAAGTTGCCACCATCACAGCCTTTATCGTATGCATACGATTTTCTGCTTCATCAAATACAACAGAATTTTTACTTCTGAAAACTTCATCAGTAACTTCCATTTCTTTCAAACCATATTCTTTTTCAATATTTTTCGCAACTTTCGTATTTAAATCATGAAACGCTGGTAAACAGTGCATAAATAAGTAATCGTTTGAACAATGCTTAACTAAATCAGCATTTACCTGGTATGGAAGCAATTTATCGATTCTTTCTTTCCAAATTTCTTTTGGTTCTCCCATCGACACCCAAACATCAGTATAAACGACATCGGCATTTTTCACACCTTCAATTTTATCTTCTGTCAACAAAATTTTTCCGCCAGTTTTTTCAGCAATTTTTTTAGCTTCTTCAACTAATTTTTCTTCAGGAAAATATTCTTTCGGACAAACAATTCTAAAATCCATTCCAAATTTGGCAGCACCAATCATTAAAGAATTTGCCATATTATTTTTTCCATCGCCTAAAAATGCGAATTTTATTCCTTTCAATTTACCTTTTTTCTCTGTAATTGTCAAAAAATCCGCCAAAATCTGTGTTGGATGAAACTCAGTTGTAAGTCCATTCCAAACAGGCACTCCCGAATGTTCAGCCAAAGTTTCGACCAATTCTTGACCGTAACCTCGATATTCGATTCCATCATAAAATCTTCCCAAAACTTTTGCAGTATCTTCCATAGATTCCTTATCTCCAATTTGTGATGCAGAAGGCCCAATGTAAGTGACATTTGCCCCTTGGTCATAAGCTCCCACTTCAAACGCACATCTCGTTCTAGTAGAAGTTTTCTCAAAAATCAAAGCGATATTTTTTCCAACCATCATTTTTTTCTCAGTCCCATTTTTCTTATCTATCTTCAATTTTTTCGCCAAATCCAGTAAATACTGCAATTCCTCTGTTGTAAAATCTAATAATTTTAAAAATGATTTTCCTTTTAACATAATTTCTCCTTAATTTTTATTTTTTATAATATCATAAACAAAAGATTCTGTCCCTTGCTATTATTTAATTTTGCCAATTTTTATTTATAACTATATATTAATTTTTTATTCTATAATATTCTTTCAATATATCTTTCTCAATTTCTTTCAATTTTTGTCCATTCTCAACAATCTTTTTATTCTCACCTATATACCGAATCAATTTTTCATTTTCATCAAAATAGTATCGTTGTTCAGAAAATTTCGATTTTCTTTTATCAAAAACTTCTCCATTTTTTAGCTTATTGTCTTTATACCACTTAGAATCCACATAATATGGCACATTATATTTTTCAGACTTATCAAAAATAAAATAAACTTTTCTATTTTTTACATAATATTCTGTCAAACTATTCCAACTTTCTCCAAAATGTTCAACTACAATTTTTTTAACAATTCCATTTTGCAAATAATATTTCACAACGCCACCATCTGTACTTTGCTCTGAATCTTCAACTTCCTTAATAACATAATTTTTCACAGCATTAGTACTTTCAAAATCTTTCCTAATCTGAGCAATTTTCCCTTCGATATTCGACGCACCAAAATTCATCAAACTTACCAAAAGAAAAAGTATCGCAATTTTTCTAAAGGTTTTCATAAAAATCTCCCTTTAACTCTAAATTTTTTCATTCTTTCAGTATAATTTTACCTTAATAATTTTTAATTTACAATTATAATTTGCAATTACTAAAAAGAAATTTTTTCAAAAACTTTTTCCAAAATCGAAATAGCTTTGTCAATTTCCTCGTTTGTTACATTAAATGGTGGAAAAAATCTCACAACATTATTTCCAGCTCCAACTAGTAACAACCCATTTTCTAATGCTTTTAAAACAACATCTTTTGCCAAAACTTTTTTCTCATCAAATTTTATTCCTAAAAGAAGTCCTTTTCCACGAATTTCTTCGATAAAATCAAATTTTTCCTTTAGTTTTTTCAATTTTTCCACAGAATACTGACCTTTTTCCACAACATTTTTTTCAATTAATTTGTTGTCAATTAATTCATGTAAAACAGCATTTGCAACGGCACAAACTAAAGGATTTCCTCCGTAAGTTGAACCGTGGTCACCAGGAACTAGCACGTCGTTTGCCTTTCCTTTTGTCAAACAAGCTCCGATTGGAACTCCGCCACCAAGTGATTTTGCAATTGTAACTATATCTGGAATTAAATCAAAATTTTCATAGGCAAATAATTTCCCAGTTCTTCCCATTCCGCATTGAATTTCGTCAAAAATTACAAGTGTATTATATTTTTCACTCAATTCTTTTATAGCTTCCATAAATTCAGGAGTAGCACTTTCAAGTCCGCTTTCTCCCTGAATTGGTTCCAAAATAATAGCAGCAGTTTTTTCGCTTACTTTTGCTTTTAAATCTTCAACATCATTAAAATTACATTCTGTAACATTTTTCATCAATGGCTCAAACGGTTTTTGATATTTCGGCTGACCTGTGACTGCCAACGCTCCAGTACTTCTTCCATGAAATGAATTTTTCATATAAATTATTTCTGTTTTATCAGCAATTTTATTTCCATTTTCATCGTATGACAAATTATTCCCATATTTTCGAGCAATTTTTAAAGCCAACTCAATCGCTTCAGTTCCACTGTTTGTAAAAAAAACGCTTTCCATTTCACTATTTTCCGTAAGTTTATTTGCCAAATCCAATTGTGGTTGACTGTAATACAAATTAGAAATATGCACCAATTTCTGACTTTGCTCCGTCAAAGCCTTTGTAATCACAGGACTTGCGTGTCCCAAGCAATTTACTGAAATTCCCGACACAAAATCCAAATATTCATTTCCTTCATTATCGTAAATATATGTTCCTTTTCCTTTTTCAAAAATTTTATTATAACGGCTATATACATTTAATAACATTCAATCACTTCTTTCTTAATTTTTTTAGAAAATATTCGACAATTTTCTAGTTTTTAATTTCAAAATTTTTATAAAATATTTTTACTTTTAAGATATTTTCTTTTTTCAAATAATTTTAATCCTCTAAATTTGCATCTTTCTTAATCAATGTTCCAGCCCCTTCGACTGTAAACAACTCAAGAATTACAGAATGTTCCAATTTACCATTTAGAATAACAACATTTTCCACTCCATTTTCAATTGCATTCAAGCAAGTTGTAACTTTTGGCAACATTCCGCCACTAATAATTCCTCGCTCGATTAAATCGTTCACTTTTTCCACATCGATTTCATCAATAAGCGTCTGTTTATTGTTATAGTCAAGCAAAATTCCATCAACATCTGTCAAAAATATCAATCTATCCGCTTGTAATTTTCCAGCAATTGCACCTGCCACATAATCTGCATTAATATTGTATGTCTGACCATTTTTGTCAACTCCAATTGAAGAAATCACAGGAATCGTATCATTCGACTCCAATAATTTTATAACTTCCGTATTAATTTCCTTAATCTCTCCGACAAATCCAATATCAACCTTTTCTCCATCAACTTCAACAAACTTCTTCTCAACAAAAACCATATTTCCATCTTTTCCACTAAGACCAACAGCTTTTCCGCCATATTTATTGATGTCTGACACAATTCCTTTATTAACTTTCCCAGAAAGCACCATTTCCACAATTTCCATCGTTTCTTCATCAGTCACACGATTTCCTGCAATAAATTTGCTTTCTTTTCCAATTTTTTGAAGCATCTCGTTTATTTCAGGCCCTCCACCGTGCACAATCACAGGATTTATTCCAACATATTTCATAAGAACCACATCTTGAATGAACTGTTCCCGAGCAACAGGATTAACCATCGCACTTCCGCCATATTTAATAACAATCGTTTTATTATGATATTTTTTTATAAAAGGCAACGCCTTTACTAAAATTTTCGCTTTATCTAAATTTGAAATCATATTTTCCCTTTCTTTTATTAAAATTTTTCTTATTTTTTTAGTTTTTCAAAAATTTAATTTTATAAATAATTCTTTTAAAAAATTATCTTGAAAAATCTACTAACAAAAAATTCTTAAAATCATAAATTTATTTTAAAAATTATTAAGTATGATACTCCGCATTAATTTTCACATAATCATAACTCAAGTCACATCCCCAAGCAGTCGCTTCAAACTCTCCATCATTTAATTCAATAATTATTTCAACAGTTTCAGCCTTTAAAATTTTCTCAGCTTTTGGAATATCAAAATCCTGTGCCATCCCATTTTTCGCAACTTGAACCATATCATTTCCAGCTTTTAAGAAAATATTAACTTTATCAATCATCAAATCAGCTTCTGAATATCCAACCGCACACAAAATTCTTCCCCAATTTGGATCACCACCAAAAACTGCCGCTTTAAAAAGACTTGAAGTGATAACTGATTTTGAAACTTTTTTTGCATCTTTTAGCGTTTTTGCTCCATTTGTTGTAACTTGAATCAATTTTGTTGCACCTTCTCCATCTTTCGCAATTAATTTAGCCAATTCTTCATTCACTTTGTATAACGCCTTTTTAAACTCTTCATATCCAGCTGAATTTTCATCAACAATTTTTTCATTCCCTGCAAGTCCGTTCGCCAAAACGCAAGCCATATCGTTTGTGCTTGTATCTCCGTCAACTGAAATCATATTGAAAGTGTTGTCAGCAATTTCAGAAAACATTTTTTGCAACAAAGATTTTTCAATATTTACATCAGTTACAGTAAATGAAAGCATTGTCGCCATATTTGGATGAATCATTCCTGAACCTTTACACATTCCAGCCACTTTCGCCTTTTTCCCAGCAATTTCAATTTCCAAGCAAATTTGTTTAACAAAGGTGTCAGTAGTCATAATCGCAGTAGCCGCATCAATTCCGCCATCTTCCGACAAATTTTCCACAACTTTTTCAATCCCGTTCTCAATTTTTTCCATATCAAGCTGAACCCCAATAATTCCAGTCGACTGAACCAAAACTTCCTCAGCACTCAATCCCAATTTATTCGCAACCAGCTTAGTCATCTTTTTAGCATTCGCAAGTCCAGTATCTCCCGTGCAAGAATTTGCATTTCCACTATTTACTACAATCGCCTGTGTATTCTCATTTTTTATATGCTTGATATCCAAAATAATTGGTGCAGCCTTTGCCAAATTTTTTGTAAAAACCGCAGCTGAAACCGCCTTTTCCTCACTATAAATCAAAGCCATATCTTTTTTTCCACTTTTTTTCAATTTTGCTGATATTCCAGTCGCTTTAATCCCTTTAACATCAGTAATTGTTCCATTTTCTATTATTTTCATATAACTTTTGTATGATAAATAATTTTTAATTATTTTATAAAAATTATGAATCACACGCTCCTTTCTTTTTTATCTGTAAAAACCTATTAATAAAATCTTATTAACAAAATATTTTTATAAATACATCGACAAAAATTCCAATCCTTCATTTTCATTAAATCCAAATAAAATGTTCATACTCTGAACTGCTTGTCCACCAGCACCTTTTATCAAATTATCAATCGCCGATACGACAACAATGTTCCCATATTCCTTGTCATATCGAACCCCAATCTCACAAATATTACTATTTTTCACATTTTTTATCTCTGGCAAATTTTCAGTAACTCTCACAAAATACTCATTTTTATAAAATTCATTATAAATTTCATAAATTTTTTCTTCCGTCAAACTTTCCTTAAACTCATCCTTCACATCCAAATAAATTGTCGAAAGAATCCCTCTATTTATTGGTAACAAGTGCGGAGTAAATACTAAATTAATATCCCCATTCGATAATTTATCCATCTCTTGTTTTATTTCAGGCGTGTGTCTATGTTTCAAAATGTTATAAGCCTTAAAATTTTCATTAACTTCAGCATAAATTAAATCCAATTTAGCACTTCTTCCAGCCCCTGAAACTCCTGACTTCGAATCAACAATAATTTTTTTCGCATCAACAAGCCCATTTTTTAGTAACGGTGCCACGCCTAAAATAGCAGAAGTGGGATAACATCCAGGCGAAGCCACAACCTTCGTATTTTTAATTTTTTCCTTATAAATTTCTGGAAGTCCGTAAACTGCATTTTGATTGATTTCTGGATAATTATGTTTCACTTTATACCATTTTTCATATAATTTAGAATCGTCTAATCTAAAATCTGCTCCCAAATCTATAACTTTTACATCTTTCTCCAAAGCTAATTTTGTTATATCTTCCGATATTCCATGAGGCAAAGCTAAAAATAAAACATCAATTTTCTCCAAATTCTCCTTAACTTCTTCAATCGAAATCAATTTTTTCTCAAAATATTTCTTATAATTTTTATAAATATCTCCAATATTTTCCCCCGCAAACGAATGCGATGAAATAAATTCTATTTCAACCTCTTTGTGATTATTTAAAATCCATAATAATTGCTGTCCAGCATAACCTGTTGCTCCTACAATTCCTGCTTTTATCATATTTTTTCCTCCTATTTTTTTAAATAAAAAAAACCATTTTACTGGTCTTTTTCTTTAAATATTTAAATATTTTCAAACTAAAATAAGAAAAAGAGCCAATAATCCTAAAATTACTGACTCTTATATTAATTTTCAAGAAATATTAAAAAACCAGCAACGACAAAGGATCGCTTAAATAAGTTGTTTTATTATTTTGACTTTCCCTTATCCTAACAACTAATTTCATAATATTTCACTCCTATTTTTTATTATTTTAATTTATTATTTACTTTTTTGATATTAATAATATATCACATTTTCTTTTTAATTTCAATAGATTTAAATATATAAATTTTATATAGTTAAATATATATTATTTATCTTTTATCTTTTATCTTTTGTCTTTTGTCTTTTGTCTTTTGTCTTTTTTTAATTAAAAAAATATTAATAATTTATATGTTTATTTAATTCATATTTCTAAAATTTTTTTATAATTAACTAGAAAACAAAAAAATAAAATAAAAAAATTATTAATAATTTTCTGGAAACAAAATTCTTTCCACACCTTCAATAATTATATGTAAAATCATCATATGGACTTCCTGAATTCTGTCAGAAGTTTTTCCAGGGATAATAAATTCATAATCACACACACCTTTTAATTTCCCGCCATCTTTTCCCAAAAGAGCAACTGTTTTTAAACCTTTTTTCTTTGCTACTTTCACCGCTTCAATCACATTTTGAGAGTTTCCTGAAGTTGAGATTCCAAAGAAAAAATCTCCTTCTTGACCAAAGGCTTCCACTCCTTTTGCAAAAACGAAATTAAAACCAAAATCATTTCCAACACAGGTGATGTGCGAACTGTCACTTATGCTAATCGACGGCAAAGCAGGTCTGTCACTTCTAAATCTTCCTGTAAACTCTTCCGCAAAATGCATAGCGTCACAATTACTTCCACCATTTCCAGCAATTAACGACTTCTTTCCAGTTTTGTAAGCTTCTGCCAATTCTTCTGAAATTTTAGTAGTTTTTTCAATATTTTCATCATTTTCTACAAAATCTTTGACAGTTTTATAAGCAGTTAAATATGAATTTTTTATATTTTCTTTTAACATTTATTTTACCTCCAATTTAAAAATTTATTTAAAATAAATTTTAAAACTTATCTTAAAAATTATATTTCAAATATTAGATTTCTAAAAAATTTTTATTTTTTATTTTAAAAAGTTTATAGAAATTTAACTGTTTATAGCATAAATAAGATAAATTTTATTATTTATTCAAAATTTTTAAATATCAAATCATTTATTTTTTCGTCAGAATAATTTCCATTAATTTTATAGTCTTTCACAAAATTTACAAATTTCTCAATTCCTTCTTTTTCACTATTTTCTTTTATATACACAATTTGAAATTTTTCTTCCCATTTCTCAAAACTGTGAACAATTTTTAATGTTCCTCGAAGTATTTCTTCATAAACACTGTAATACGGGAGCACTGCAAATCCAAGTCCATTTTTTATCATATTTTTCATTGTTTCAATACTTCCGTTAATTACAATTCGATTTTCCAAATTAAAACCAATAATTTTCTCAAATAAATCCAAATATTTATTCGTAAGTATCGTATCTCGCTTTAACAATTTTAAATTTTTTAATTCTTCATAATCGGAAATTTGAGCTCCTGCGACAACCACAAATGGATATTCTTCAGTTTCAATAATTTTAAGCTCCTTATCTTCAATAAAATATTCTTCCATTAAAGCTACATCAACTGTTCCTTCTTTCAAATGACGCATAAGAGATTCTCTATTTTTTATATATAAATCAAATTCTATTTCAGGATATTTTTTCTTAAATTCAACCATTATTTTAGGTAAAACTGGCTCTCCAATATTGTGAGTCGCTCCAATCGAAATTTTTCCTTTACCATAATAAGCAATTCTTTGCATCTCCGTTTCCATTCGCAAGATTTTATCAAATACATCTTTAGACATTCGATACAGTTCTTTTCCTGCAAATGTCAACTTAAAGTTTTTTGAATTTCTTTCAATAAGTTGTATATCTAATTTTGTTTCCAATTTTTTTATTTGTATAGACACCGCTGATTGACTAATATACAGTTTTTTTGCTGCTTTTGTAAAACTTTTTTCCCGACACGCTTCAAAAAAAATTTTCAAATGATGTATATCCATTCAAACCTTCTCCAATCATATATTTTATTTATATTATAACTTATTTTTTATTTTTTGTCCACAGGCATTTTTTCTTTTGTTTATCAATATTTTACTCAATTTTTACAAAAAATGAAAATATTGTGCCAAATGATTTATTGTGATATAATAACTTTAATAAAATAAACAAAAAATGGGAGAAAATAATGAAAGCAGAAATTATTTGCGTGGGAACAGAACTACTTGTTGGAGATATTGTCAACACAAATTCACAATATATTTCCAAAAAATTTACAGATATAGGAATTGACTTATATTATCAAACTACTGTTGGAGATAATTTTGAAAGATTAAAAGAATGTCTTAAGATTGCATTTAACAGAGTGGATTTGGTCATTACAACTGGAGGACTTGGACCTACGATTGATGACATCACGAAAGAAGTTGTCGCCAATTATTTTAATGTTGACTTAGAAATGATACAAAAATATTATGATTTAATTATAAAAAAATACAACGAGCGTGGTTTTTTTGAAGTCGCAAGCGGTGCAGAAAAAGAAGCCTCTATTTTAAAAGGATCAGTACTTTTAGAAAATGAAGTTGGTCTTGCGCCGGGATGTTTTTTTGAAAAGGATGGGAAAAAAATAATAATTTTACCTGGTCCGCCAAAAGAAATGACTGTTATGTTAGACAATTATGTATTACCTTTGCTAAAACAATATTCTAATTCAACTTTACTTATGAAAACTTTAGAAATAAAAGGCGTTCCTGAAGGAAAAATTGACGACAGATTAAAAGATTATTTTCAAATGTCCAATCCAACAGTTGCACCTTACGCTAAAGAAAAATGTGTTCATGTAAGAGTGGCTGTAAAAGGAAACCGAAAAAACGAAAATGTACTATGGAAAAAAGTTGATAAAATAATAAACGAAATAAAAGATATTTATCCACAGGCAACCGAAATAAAATAATTTAAACTTATAATTACAAAAATACAAAAATTTAACAATATTTAGCAAGAAGTCTCCTTCTTCTATAAGTGGGAGATGAATTGCAGAATATAGCTTGAAATAACAGCTCTTACATGGTATAATATTCATAGTCAGGGCAGGGACTGTCCATTGAGCTTGGTAAATATATCTGCAAAAGCAGATACTTCCCAAGAAGCTCCTTCTTCTACAAGTGGAAGTAGTTCACTAAAAATATACAATTAAAAAAGGAGAAAATATGTTTTGCACATTGATTTGCTGTATGGACGGAAGATTTATTCATCTTCTAAATGAATATATAAGAAATAATTATAACTATAAATATGTAGATACAATTACAGACGCTGGACCTGTAAATAAAATTATACACGAAGATTATTTAAAATCTGTGGAAGATAAAGTCGTTTTGATTTCTGTCAACAAACATAAATCTGACCACATCTTTATTGCTGGACACAGTGACTGCGCAGGATGTCCAATAGACGACAAAACTCAAAAAAACTATATAATTCAAGCTTCAGAAAAAATACATTTTAATTTACCACACGAAGCTGTGACTGGCTTATTTGTTTATGAAGATGGAAAAATTGAAATCTTAGCTGATTTTAAAAAAAGTTAAAAAAATAATAAATAAAATAAAAATCCCTTTAATTTTTTAGGGGATTTTTTTTAAATTAATAATGATGCTTTGCATTTAGCATTTTTTCAGCATTTCTATAATTTGGCATATATTTTTCTACATAATTGTAAAATCCTTTTCCGTGATTTGGATATTTTAAATGAGCAAGTTCATGCAAAATTACATATTCGATTTCAAACGGAGTTCGCTTTATAAGTTCCACATTTAAAGTCACATATCTTTTTGTATAATTACAAAATCCCCATTTTTTACTTAATGGTTTTACCGAAAATTTTTTTACATCTTCATTCAAAATTTCCATCCATTTTTTCAATAATTCTAAAAAAACTTTTTTAGCATTTTCAAAATACCACTTTTCCAAAATTCTCTTTTTTTCTTCCGAATTATCAAAAACATCGCTGTTGACTGTCAAAATAATTTCATTTTTTTTATCACTTTTTAAAGCCACTCGATTAATATTTCCCAATTTTACAATTAAAACATATTTTTGACCCAAAAAATTATGAATTTCTCCAGTAATATATTCCTTTTCTTTTCGTTCTTCTTTTATTTTTTCAAGTTTTTTTAAGACATTTTTTATCCATTTTTCTTTCGAAATCAAAAAGTTTTTTATGTAATCACTGTGCAAATTTTCTGGAGCGGAAATATAAATTTGCATATTTTCTTTTATTCTCAAATTTATATTTTTAACTTTTTTTCTATGAACTTCATAACCCAATATTTTCTCAGTTTTCATAATTTAATTTTCCAAACTTTCTAAATTTTTCTGTTTCAAAATTTTGTAAGAATTTTCCAAAACTTCTTTTTGCAGTCGATAAGTTATTGTTTTTAGTGCTTCTTCATAAGAGCACCATTTATATGCTTCAATTTCCTGCTCGTCAACTGTCACTTCTTCATTTTCCGTTATTCCAATAAAAAATGTAACTTTTTTGATTGTTGTTTCATTCGGAATATATTTTATCTCATATTTTTTTTCAGAAACAATATTAATTTCAATTCCAGTTTCTTCAAAAACTTCTCTTTTTGCTGTTTCAACTTGAGTTTCATATTCTTCGATGTGACCTTTGGGAAATCCCCAATTTCCATTAAACATCTTCACAATCAGAAATTTTTTAATTTTATTATTAAAAACAATCGCACCGCAAGAATTTTCATATTTAAAATTTTGACACAAATCATATTTTTTTGCTAAATATTTTATCAATTCCTCTTTTTCATTTTTTAATTCATCTGATAAAACCAATTCATACAATTCATTTTTTAGTTTTCCAATTTCTCTATTTTCAAATTTCAAATTTATCAGGTCAATTCCCGTCAAATCCAAATCTTTAATGCTAGGAATATTTCCCTGTTTTTTCAAATTTTCAATTCTTTGCAAAAAATTATCCAGAATTTTTTGATTTTCTTCTTTAGAATTTATATTTTTAGAATTTAAGTCGGCAGAAAATAAATCAAAAAGCCGCTTTAAATTTTTTTCTTCAAAATTAATTATCAATTTTTTCAAAGTTTTATCAGAAACCTCTTGATAGATTAACATATGATTTAAAATTAGTTTTTTTACAGAATTTATAAACTCTTTTGGCGCTCTAAGTTCCCTAAGTTCTTCTTCAGCAATAAGTGCGCTCTCCTTTTCGTGTCCATAAAAGTGAAAAATCCCTTTTGCATCAATACTTTTTGTGTTAATTTTTCCAAGATCGTGAAAAAGTGCAGCAAATCTTGTAATCAAGTCTTTATCGCAAAGATTTACAACTTTAATTATGTGATGAAATAAATCATCGGTGTGATGTGGATTATTTTGGTCAAAGTTATAAGCATAGCGAAATTCAGGAATTATAAATTCCAAAACTTTTAGCGATTTCATCTTTTTTAACGCTTTTATGGCATATGGTGCAATCAAAATTTTACTAAATTCATCAAAAATTCTCTCATGCGAAATTTTATTCAAAAATTTTCTTTTTTCACAAATCGCTTCAGCTGTCTTTTTATCAAGATTAAACCCAAGTTTTGCCATAAATCTAAAAGCTCTCAAAATTCTTAGCGCATCTTCTTCAATTCGTAACTTTGGATTTCCAACAAATTTAATAGTTTTATTTTTTAAGTCTTTTAAACCTCCAAAAAGATCAATAACCCCAGTTTTTTGGCTATATGCCATTGCATTTATCGTAAAATCCCGACGAGATAAGTCATCTTCAATTTTTTTTACAAATTTAATTTCTTTTGGGTATCTGCTGTTGTAAACTCCAGTTTCACGACGAAACTTTGCAATTTCATAATCTACGCCATTTAAATGAATCATCAAAATTCCAAAATGAGCACCCACTTCTTTTGGTGAATAATCTGAAAAAATCGCCTTTAGCGTTGAATATTCAATATCAGTAGCAAAATCATAATCTCCGGGATCACGACGCAAGATTAAATCTCGTATCGCTCCTCCGACAAGAAATCCACTTCCATTTGCATTTAACTTTTGCATTATAAATTTTATGTCGTCATTAAAATTAAATTGCATACTAACATATCCTTTCTGTTCTTTTGTTAATCACCATCAGATTTTTTTACTTTTTTAAATTTTGCTATATAAAATCCATCCAAATATTCATTTTCATAAGAAATATAAATGCCACCAAACTCGTCTTTTAGAATCTTAATATTTTCTGGAATTACAACTTCTTTAATTTCCAAATTTTTATATTTTTCCA
This sequence comes from Leptotrichia sp. oral taxon 218, assembly GCF_018128225.1. Lineage (NCBI taxonomy): Bacteria > Fusobacteriati > Fusobacteriota > Fusobacteriia > Fusobacteriales > Leptotrichiaceae > Leptotrichia > Leptotrichia sp. oral taxon 218. The sequence goes on from NZ_CP072377.1 coordinate 1,327,739, forward strand.
AAAAATATTTAACATTATTCGTATTTTCATTTTTTGAAAAAGTGCAAGTGCTATAAATAATTTCTCCACCATCTTTTAGTGAATTAAATGCACTCTCAAAAATTTTCTTTTGAATTTTTTTAAGACTTTTAAAATTATTCGATTCCAATTCATATATTTTTTCAGGTTTTTTACGAAGTACTCCAAGTCCGCTACAAGGCACATCCAAAAGTATTTTATCAAATTTTTGTCTAAATTTTCAATTTTTATGGCGTCATTCAACTCTATTTTCCAATTTTTATATCCATATTTATTTTTCAGATTTTCTAAAATCTTAATTTTATGCTCGTGAATGTCAGTAGAAATCAAAATTTTAGGATTAAAAAGCTGTAAAATTGCAAGTGATTTTCCACCAGGTGCACTACAAGCGTCTAAAACAACATCATCTTGCGAAACTTCAAGATTTTTTACCGCTAAATATGAAGAAGCATCTTGAACAACTATTTCTCCACTTTTACAATTTTTAGTTTCAAAAATATTCGCATTGGACAAATAATAAACTTCTTCCACGGAAAATAAAATTTGAGTGTCAATTTTTTTTAACAAATTTTCAAATTCTTCTTTTGTAAATTTATTTTTGTCATATCTCACGGAAAGAAAACTTCTCTTTTTATAAGATTTCATAATTTTTAAATAGTCATCTGGAAAATCTGATTTTAGTTTATTCACAAACCACTGCGGATATGAATAAACTATCCCATCTTTTTTATCCTTTGGAATTTCTTGATCAAATTTTTCTTTATTTTTCAAAATATTTTGCAAAGTTGCATTTACAAATCCAACTTGGTGTGAATTAATTATTTTAGCAATTTCTCCCGCCTCAAAAACAACTCCTGAGTTGTCAGAATCCATAAAAAATAATTGCGCTACAGAAATTCTCAAAAGTTGTTTTATTTTTCTCTTTTTTATATTTTTAGTACATTTTTCAATTAAATAATCGATATAAATTAAATTTTTTATCACAATATTTACAATATTTGTAACAAATAATTTTTCTTTTTTTGAATAATTATTTTTAGAAAAATAGTAATTAAGCTGAATATTGCTATATTTTTTTTCATGCAAAATATCATCCAAAAGATTTATTATATCAAGTTTTATATTATGTTTTTCAGTATTAATCAATTTTTTTATTTCCTTATCTTTATATGTTTTATATTTATATTTATATTTGTATTTATATCTTTATGTGTTTTTTGTTTTATCTTCATATTTTATATTATAATAATTTTATTTTTATTTATTATTGCCATTCCCATTTTTCAAGTTTTACTTTCGTTTCATTTTCAGCAAAAACAATGATTTTGTCAGCATTTTCTGAAGGGAAAATTCTTGAAGAAAAAACTTCTTCTCCATTATTTACAAAAATTTCAACAGAAGAATTATCAACAAAAATTCTAAGTTCCAAATCTTTTCTATCGCCTAAAAAAACTTTTCTTACGCTCTTATCAGCTTGTGCACCGCAACTTCTGTCAAGAACTAGTTTTTTATCTTCAAAGTCAAATTTTACAACAGTTTCACTGTCTTTTCCAACTCTCAATTTTAATCCAAAGTCTGAAGAAATATCATTAAATTTGGCAATTAATTCATAAGTTTTCCCTTTTCCAATCTCTTTTTCACCTTTAACAAAACCTTCAAATTCCATTTTCTCCCCTCTTATTGAAACCATTTCAGAAATTGGTTCTTGATAAAGTTTTCCATCTCTCACTTTCAACTCTCTTGGCAAAGTCAAGCAATGTATCCATTCATTTTTAACTGTAGGAAAATCTTCATCTTCTGGAACTCCCATCCATCCGACAACAATTCTTCTTCCTTTGTCATCTTCCATTGATTGCGGCGCATAAAAATCGTGTCCTCTGTCAATTTCCACAAATTCCGAGCTAATTTCAAATTCTGGTTTTTCGTAGTCCAATTTTCCAAAAAAATATCCTGTCTGATATTTATTGTTATATAAATCCCCTTGCGGTTCTAATCCTTGTGGCAAAGCTACCAATAAATCAACGACTTTTCCAGTTTTTTCATCTTTTAATTGAAAATAATCTGGACATTCCCACATAAATCCAAAATCTTTTAATTTTCCATGATTTGCTCCAGCAATTTCGCCTTCAAATTTCCAATCTTTTATATTTTCTGAAGAGTAAAGTACAACTTTTCCTTCCAGTTTTTCACTTTGAATTCCAAGAACTGCATAATATTTTCCGTCTTTTTCCCAAATTTTTGGATCTCTTATGTGTCTTGTATATCCATCTGGCTGGTTTACTATGCTTGGCTCCCATCTGTCAAAGTGCTCTCCATCTTCTGAAACTGCGATACATTGGTATGATTCTCTATTCCCTTCTGCATCTTTTACATTTCCAGTGTAAAATAAATAAAGTTTTCCATCAATTACAATTCCACTTCCAGAATAAACTCCATTTTTTGAATACCAAGTATCAGGTCTTAATGCAGTTTCGCATCTTTCCCAATGCAGTAAATCATGGCTTTTACTGTGAGCCCAAGTTTTATTTTTATGCTCTGTGCTAAGCGGATTCCATTGGTAAAACATATGATATTCTCCGTTAAACTGTGAAAATCCATTAGGATCATTTATAAGTCCCACAATTCCTTGAATGTGATATTTTTGTCGCCAAAAGTCACTATCAACGACATTTTTATTTTTTAAAACAGCTTTTTCTTCATTTTCCTTCACTTGCTTAAAATCCATAATATTTCCCGCCTTTGCTAATAAAGTTATATTTAATATTTTACCACATTTTGCTTGTTTTTCCAAATTTCAAGAAAAATATTTTGAGTTAAAAATTTGCAGATTTGCCATATTTAGTGTATAATGTAACTATGTGAATTTAATATTTAGAAAAAAAGGAGGAATTAAATGAAACTTGATATGATTCAAACGATAGGTCTATCGGTTATTTTACTACTTATTGGGATGAAATTGAGAAAAAAAGTAAAATTTTTTGAAAAATACTGTATACCTTCACCGGTTATTGGTGGATTTTTATTTTCAATCATCTCTTTTATTTTGCGTCAGACGGAAATTGTAGAAATTAGTTTTGACGATACGCTTCAAAAATTTTTTATGATAATGTTTTTTACAAGTGTAGGATTTAACGCAAGTTTAAAGTTACTGAAAAAAGGTGGAAAAAAGGTACTTATATTTTTATTCGTGGCAATTGGACTTTGTATATTACAAAATGTTGTACCAATTTTGCTTTCAGGATTAGTTGGATTAAAACCGCTTCTTGCTCTTATGACAGGTTCTGTGGCAATGACGGGAGGACATGGTACTTCTGCAGCAGTTGCACCTGAAATCGAAAAAATGGGTTATACAGGAGCAAAGGCAATAGCAATAGCTTCAGCAACTTATGGACTTATTGTAGGTTCAATGTTAGGTGGTCCGATTGCAAGTCGTCTTATTAAAAAGCACAAATTGCTTCCTGAACATATGGCAAAAGAAAATGTTGAAAAAGATATAGACGAAGAAGTACTAAAAAAACAAAGACCATACCTTGATGGAGAAAGATTTTCAATGGCATTTTTCTATATTTTAATTGCCATGGGAATTGGTTCATATTTGTCACTTTTCATAAATTTTTTGCTTCCAGCAATGAAATTTCCAGTTTATATTGGACCTATGATTGTTGCAGCAATAATTAGAAATATTTCTGACAATGTAGAGTCACTTCACGCTCCAACAAAAGAAATTAGCATCTTGGAAGATATTTCCCTAAGTTTATTTTTAGCTATGGCATTAATGTCACTTAGATTGTGGGATTTAATAGATTTAGCAGGTCCTGTAATCATACTTCTACTAGCTCAAACTCTACTTATTTATTTGTATCTAAATTTTGTGACATTCAAATCTATGGGTTCAAATTACGATGCAGCTGTAATTGTTTCTGGTCATTGCGGATTTGGAATGGGAGCTACTCCTAACGGAATTTCAAATATGAAAGCGATTACAGAAAAATATATTTATTCAAAAATAGCGTTTTTTGTAATTCCGATAGTTGGTTCACTTTTTATAGATTTCGCAAATATAAGTGTAATCACTTTCTTCGAAGTTACGCTAAAAAGACTGGCTATGTAATTAATTTTAACAAAGGTTTCTTAAATGAAACCTTTTTTTATAGAAAATTTTTTCAAAAAATGATATAATTATTAAAAAGTAGAATTAAGGAGAAAAGTATTGAAATCAGTATTTATAACAATTGTAGGTCGACCAAATGTTGGAAAATCTACTCTTACAAATAAACTTGTAAATGAAAAAGTGGCAATTGTTTCAGATAAGGCTGGAACGACAAGAGATCAAATAAAAGGAATTGTAAATATAAACGAGAATCAATTTATTTTCGTCGACACTCCAGGGATTCACAAGCCAAAACATCTTTTGGGAGAGCATATGACAAATATTGCAATAGAAGCGCTGGAAAATGTTGATTTAATAATGTTTATGCTAGATGGAACCAAAGAAATCTCAACTGGAGATATGTTTGTAAATGAACATATAAGAGCGGTAAATACGCCAATTGTTGCAATTATCAATAAAATTGACAAAATGACAGATGCCGAAATTGAAGAAAAAAAAGTGGAAATTAGAGAAAAACTAGGAGATTTTGACGAAATAATCACGCTTACTGCAGAATATGGAATCGGAGTTCACAAAATATTTGATGTGGCAGAAAACTATTTATCTAATGATATGTGGTTTTATCCTGAAGATTATTACACAGATTTACCTGTGAATAAAATTGTGGTGGAAACAATAAGAGAAAAAATTCTTCATCATACAAAAGACGAAGTTCCGCATAGCGTGGCAGTTGAAATAATAAATGTTGAAACTAAACCGACGATAAGAAAATATGATGTGAATATTTATGTCGAAAGAGATAGCCAAAAAGGGATTATCATTGGAAAAGATGGTGCTTTGCTAAAAAAAATTGGAATTGAAGCGAGAAGAGAAATTGAACATCTCATTGATTTAAAAGTAAATTTAAAACTTTGGGTGAAAGTTAAGAAAAAATGGAGAAAAAATAGTAAATTTCTTGACGAAATGGGTTACAGCTCAAAAAAAAAATAAAAATAATAAATAATAAAATTAAATAAAAATCACAAAATAATAACAAATAAAAATAAAAATAAAAGGAGAAAAATAAAAAATGGAAGATATTATAAAAAAAATTAACGAATTTACTAAAATTTCAAGAGAACGAGAACTTACTGAAGAAGAAAAAAAAGAACGAGAAAAATATAGAAAACTTTATATTGAAAAATTCAAAACTTCGATGAGAGGACATCTTGACAGCATAAAAGTTGTGCGAGTTGACGACAATGGAAATCCTGTTGACAAAGATGGGAAGGTTATTGAACCAGACGCATAAAAATATTTTTTTATAAATCCAAAAAAATTATAATAAATAATTATTTATAAATCTAAAATAAAAAAATTTAAATATAAAAACAAACAAATAAAACAAATAAAATAAAAGAAAAAATAAATAAATAAAAGAAAGGATAAAAAATGAAATATGAACTAGTACTTTTCGATATGGACGGAACTCTTCTTGATACTTCAAATTCCATTGCAATGACTGTAAATAGCACAATGAAAGAATTGGGACTTAAAACATATCCTGTAAATGATTGCGTGAAATTTGCAGGTGGTGGAGTTACTGGACTTACTAAAAATATTTTGGAAAAAGAAAAATATGACATTGATAAAGAACTTTTTTCTAAAACAATCAGAAAATATTACGACATCTATTTTGACTACAAAGTCGAACCTTATAAAGAAATTCCTAAAATACTTGACTTTTTGGAAAAAAATAAAATAAAAAAAGGGATTATTACGAATAAAGACCACAACACTGCACTTTCTGTAGCAAAAGAAAAACTTAAAAAATGGGAATTTTGTGAAATAATTGGCTCAGACGAAAAAAATTATCCCAATAAGCCAAATCCTTATAATGTTGACAGGCTTTCTGAAAAATTTGGAATTCCAAAAGAAAAAATTTTGTTTGTGGGAGATATGCTTGTCGATGTAAATACGGCTAAAAATGCTAAAGTTGACATTGCCTACTGCAAATGGGGATTTGGAGTTATAAAAGGAGAAATGGGAATTGATGAAAGCTGTAAAATTGAATTGGCTGAAGATATTATTAAAAAAATAAAAGGAGAATAATTTTTAAAAATAAAAAAAATTTATAAAAAATGGATTTAAAAACAGAAAATTTAGAAAATAAAAATTATATAGATTTGAGAAAATTTGAAAATACAAAATATTTTGGATATTTATTTTTTGTTGAATATGACGGAAAAAAATTTGATTCTTTTGATGAAAATCCTAATAAAAGGAGCGTAAAACTGGAATTTAAAAATCTTCTTTTAAAAAATGGAATTAAAAATTTTTCTGGAATTCAACAGGCGGGGAGAACAGATGCTTTTGTTAGTGCAAAAGAAAATGTTTTGTATTTGAATTTGAAAAAAGTTCTGGATTTTTCGCAATTAAAAATAAAAAAAATAAATGGACTTGAGATAAAAGAAATAAAAAGGACAGTTCCGTTTTTAGAATTTCCTGAAATGGTTAAAAAAAGGTATTATATTTACGAATATCCAGAAAAACTTATTAAAAATGATGATGAAAAAATTGAATTGATTTGTGAAAAAATTTCTGGGAAAAAAGACTTTTCAGAGTTTACAAATAAAAAAGGGAAACAATTAAAAGAAAAAATAAGAGAAGTTCTTGTTTCGTATAAAAATAAAAAACTGTATTTTTCTGGAAATAAATTTTTGCCACAGCAAGTGAGAATTATGAGCAATTTTATTTTGTTTGGAAAAAAAACTCCACTTGACGGAAAATATTTGACTCTTGAAAAAGTGGAATTTTTTGATGAAATGGAAAAACTAATTTTTAAAAAAATTGAAAAACTTGAAGATTTATTTTATGAAAAAAACTTTTTAGAAAAAAATGAATTTGAAGAACTTGAAAAAATCCAAAAAATTGAAAAAAATGATTATTTTACGGTTCTTTTTGTAAAAAATAAAGACAAGGGTCAATTTATTGGAAAAAAGGGAAAAAATATTAAAAAAATTAAAAAAATTGTTGGAAATGTTGTTGTAAAAGCGTTGTAAAAAAATTTAAAAAATTTAAAAAATTATAAAAAATTTTTGAAAAAAGGTGTGATAAATAAAATGAATGTTTTTAAAAAATTTTATGATTATTATTTTCCAAAAATTAATAAAGCCTATATGGCTGAAATGATAAAAATTCTTAATGAAAAAGAAAAAAAAGTCTTTTTGGAAATGTCCGAATACGACAAGTTTCACTCTTTGGAAGTTCTAAAAAAAATAAAAAAAACTGAGTTAAAAAATGAAAAAATATATTTGAAATTGGCACTTTTGCACGACTGCGGAAAAGGAAAAGCATCATTTTTTAAAAGAGTTTTGCATAAATTCGGATTTTTCACAAAACTTCAAAATCATCCAAAAATTGGAGCAAAAAAATTGGAAAATATTGATAAGAATTTATCAGTTTTGATTGAAAATCATCACAAAAAAAATTATTCACAAAAGATGACAATTTTTCAAGAATGCGATGATAAAAGTTAAAATTTTTAAATTTTACTAAAAATTATTAAAAATTATTTCAAGAAAGGAAAAAATTTGGAAAATCAAAAAGAAATAATAATTATTTCAAGTGAAAAAGCTGGAATTCGAATTGACAAATTTCTTGCCGAAGAATTTGATTTAACAAGAACAAGAATCCAAAATCTCATAAAAGATGAAAATATTTTGGTAAATAGCAAAAAGACAAAGGCATCTTATAAAATTGAAGAAAACGATGAAATTGAAATGGAAATTCCAAAACTGGAAGAAATTGAAATTAAACCAGAAAATATTGAAATTAATATAGTTTACGAAGACGAAGATTTGGCAATTATAAATAAAAGTGCTGGAATGGTTGTTCATCCAGCTCACGGACATAACAGCAGAACACTTGTAAATGCAATCATGTATCACATTAAAGATTTATCGGGAATTAACGGAAAAATCAGACCTGGAATTGTCCACAGACTTGACAAGGACACAAGCGGACTTATAATTATCGCTAAAAATGACAAATCACATTTAAAATTGTCAAATATGTTTTCTACAAAAGAAATAAAAAAAACATATCTCACAATTGTGAAAGGAAAAATAAATAAAAAAAGTGGGCGAATTGTGACAAATATTGGACGAAATAAATTAGATAGAAAAAAAATGACAGTTGTCGCTGCACCAAATGGAAAAAATGCGATTACAAACTTTGAAGTTTTAGCTCAAAACGAAAGATTTTCATTTGTAAAAGTAAACATTGAAACTGGAAGAACGCATCAAATCAGGGTTCATATGAAATATTTGGGATTTCCAATTTTGGGAGATTCAACTTATGGAAGAAGTGATTCTGAAAAAAGACAGATGTTACATTCATACAAACTTGAGTTTAATCATCCAACTTCAAATGAAAAAATGATAATTTTTGGCGAATTACCACAAGATTTTAAAAAAGCACTTAGAAAATGTGGATTTGAAAATTTTGAAAAAATTATAGAAGGTTAAATTATGAAAACAGAAAAAAAAGAAGAAAACGAAGAAAAGAATGCAAAAAGAGAAAAAATTATAAAAGAAAAAAAGAAAAAAGAAGATTTTGAAAAACAAGATTTAAAAAAATTTGACGAAAGTTTTAGAAAAATTGTGCTTGGTGTTGATGAAGCAGGAAGAGGACCTCTGGCTGGACCTGTAGTGGCAAGTGCAGTAATTATAAAAAATGATTTTGATGAAATTGTGGAAATTAACGATTCTAAAAAGTTAACTGAAAAGAAAAGAGAAAAACTGTATGAAGCAATAATTTCAAATTGTATTGTCGGAGTTGGAATTGCTTCAGAAATGGAAATTGACGAAATAAATATATTGAATGCGACATTTCTTGCTATGCGCCGTGCTATTGATAAAGTTAAAGAAATAGCAAATTTTGACATTGTGCTTGTTGATGGAAATCACAAAATACGAGAATTTAGCGGTGAACAAGAATGCGTTATAAAAGGAGATTCAAAATCTCTAGCAATTGCTGCAGCTTCAATTGTGGCTAAAGTCACAAGAGATAAAATGATGTGTGAAATAGCTAAAGAATTTCCTGAATATAACTTTGAAAAGCATAAAGGTTACGGGACAAAAGCTCACAGGAAAGTTTTGATTGAAATTGGACCTTGTAAATATCACAGAAAATCATTTTTGAAAAAAATTCTTAATAATTAATTTAATAAAAAAAAATCAAGATGTTTGTTATCTTGATTTTTTAATTTTTTATTTGTTTCTTTAATTTACTTTTTTTTCTTTTTTTATTTTTCTTCTACAACTTGCCATTTATTATCCGAACCTTTTTCAAACTTAACTGTAGAAGTTGCTAAATTTACTTTCGGTGTTTTTGACAAATAATCGTATTCCAATTTGATGTAAGCGTCTATATCAAGCTCTATTTCATCTTTGCTATCGTCAATTTTTAATATATATTTTTTGGCGTTATCTCCTAAATATTTATTTAATGCACTTTCATCGTATCCTTTTATCAAAAATACAACTTCTCCATCTTTTCCATTTTCGTTTACTTTATAAACAGAAACTACATATGGTTCCAAAAGCATTGTTGTAGCATCATCCCACTGTTTTTTTATAGTTGGATTATCTGATTTTGAAACATATTTATCTATGTCTGGATTTATTGATTTTGACATCTCTCTGGAACTGTAGTTCGCAATTTCCTGCAATACTTTTGCATAGTCCTGCGCCGCAGTATTCAATGAATCATATCTTTTTACCACTTGTGTATTTGATTGTGCGGGTGCTGAAAAAGAGTTGGATATAACTCCAAATTGTCCTAATACAAATAGTCCCATTGCTATTTTTTTCAAATTTAACATTAATTTCCTCCCGATTGACAAAATTGTAATTTTCATTTTGTCTTTGCAATAATTTTTTACTACTTTTTCTTTTTGTCATTTTTATTCGACAACACATTATAGTACAAAACAAAATTATTTACAACATTTTTTTTGACTAAAGAGTTAATTTTTGAATTAATGTTTTTATTTAAAAATTTCTCAATCTTAATTCCACTAAAAATCTATTTTTCGTCAATTTCAATTTCATCCAAAACATCAAATCCTTGCGATTTTAGAGATTCTACTAATTTATTATGCGGATTTTCATAAATTCTTACAATCATTTCTTTGTAAGTTGGCAATTGTGAAGTATTATTTTCTTTTCTCCAAGCAACCATATCCTTTTCATGCTCTTCTACCCCTTCTTCCACTTTTTTAGCGTCATATTTATCAAAAAATACAAACGAGTCAAACGGCACTCTAGGTTTTAATCTTGAAAGCGGTCTATCTTTTGGTACTCCAAGTGCTGCTCCAACTATAGGAATTACATATTTTGGAAGTCCAAGCATTTTGGAAAATTCTTTTAATGAGCTTCTTATAGCTCCAATCACAGTCATTCCATATCCCAAAGAAATTGCAGCAGTTTCTATAGCATTTACCATTATTCCTGCATCAACAGCACCTACAACAACTCCATCCGCTGTTTTAGGACCAACATTTCTTTTTCCCACAGAATTTGCGGCGTATGTAGAACGATAAAAATCAGCTAACACAAATATAAAAGCGTCACATTCTTCAATATGTTTTTGATTGTGAGATAATTCTGAAATTTTTTTCAATTTATCCTTATCTCTTACAACAATCAATGAAATTTGCTGTCCATTTACCGAACTTGCAGCTCTTTGCGCAGTTTTTAAGATTAATTTCAAATCTTCATCTTTAATTTTTTCTCCTGTAAATTCTCTCACAGATCGTCTATTTTGTAATAATTTTATTGTTTCATTCATTTTTAACACTTCCTTTATCTTTATATTTATATTTTTTTATTTCTTAAATTTAATTATATCATATTAAATTTTGATTATCAATTATTTTTTCTAAAAAAATAACGGAATCGCAAAAATTCCGCTACCTTTATATTTTTTCAAATTAATGAGATTTCGCTTCTTCATACAATTTTACATATTCTTTAGCCGATTTATCCCAAGAAAAATCTAATTCCATATTTCTTTTAACTAATTTTTCCCAAATTTCTGGTCTATCGTAATAGATTCCTTCTGCCACTTTTATCGTAAATAACATATCATCTGCATTGAAATTTGTAAATGAAAAACCATTTCCTTCGTCTGTAAATACATTATAAGGTTTAACTGTATCTTTTAATCCACCTGTTTCACGCACAATTGGAATAGTTCCAAAACGCATTGCTATCATTTGGCTAAGTCCACATGGCTCATATCTTGAAGGCATTAAAAACATGTCACTTCCTGCATAAATTTCATTTGCAAGTTCTGCATTGTAACCCAAATGAACTTTAAATTTATCAGGATATTTCCAAGCTAAATGGTTATAGTAATCTTCATAAAATTTATCTCCACTACCTAAAATTACAATTTGAACAGCATCATATTGCAATAGATTTTCAAGTGCAGCACTTACCAAATCTAAACCTTTTCCTTCAACAAGTCTAGTAACTATTGAAATCATTGCGTTATCTGATTTTGGAAGTCCTAATTTTTCTTGCAATTTGTATTTATTTTCTTTTTTCTTGTCAAGGTGATCTTTGTCAAAAGGAATTACTCCTTTTGTATTTTTAGGATCAAATACATTGACATCAATTCCATTCAAAATTCCATAAATTTTCTTGTGATTTGTAATCCATTCAAGTCCTTCACTAAAATAAGGATATTTTATTTCTTCAGCATAAGTCGGACTAACTGTATTTACAACATCTCCAGAGCCAATTCCTATTTCCATAAAGTTTAAATCATTTCTGTCATTAATATAATATCCCATTCTCTCAAAAGATCTTTTAGAAAATCTTCCTTGATACATCAAATTATGAATTGAATAAACTGTTCTCATGTCCCAATAAAATGGATCGTAGTTATATCTCACATTCAAAAAATATGGAACAGGTCCTGTTTGCCAGTCATTACAATGTAAAATATCTGGTTGTAAATTTATTTCTTTTAAGAATCTAAGTGCCAATTCAGAAAACATCGCATATTGAATATCTTCGTCATAATCTCCATAAACTCTTCCACGCTCAAATAATGCTTTATTTTCAATAAAATAATAATTTATTTTATCATCTGGATATCTAACTAAGTTAAAAATATCTCCATGACTTTCAAGTCTTGCCACCCATTCCAATTTTTCTAAAAATTTTAACGGAATTTTGTCATATTTTGGCATTATTATTGAAACTTCGTGTCCTAATTCCTGCATTTTCTTTGGCAGTGCACCCATTACATCTGCAAGACCACCAGATTTGTAAAATGGAGCTACTTCTGAGGCTAAATAAACTATTTTCAAATTGAACCACTCCTTTATCTTATTTATATATTTATTCTTTTATAAAGAAATCGGGGAAATCCCCGAAATCGTTTTTATATTTTTATCTTACTGTTTCTCCAGTTTCGATAGTTCTGTTATGTGAGTCAACTCTTACACCACTAAGTATTCTTACATTTTTACCAATAATTGAACCGTCAGGTATATGAACACCTTTTCCTATAACGGTAATTCCCGAAGATAATAGATCAGGTCTTTCTTTGTTAGGAATATCAGCATTTCCATTTCCTATAAATGAATTTTTTCCAATATATGTATTTTTATCAGCAATTACAGTATCTATGTGAGAATTTTCATCTATATAAGTTCCTGAGAAAATTATACTATTTCTAACTGTCGCACCTTTTCTTACTGTAACTCCTGGTCCTAATACTGAGTTTTGAACGCTTCCTTCAATTTTACATCCGTTACAAATCAATGAATTTTGAACATTTCCTGTTATTCCTATTCTAACTGGTGCTAAATCTTCACTTCTAGTGTAAATTTTCCAATCTTTGTCATATAAGTTAATTCCAACTTCTTCAGATTTCTTAATCAAATCCAAGTTTGCTTCAAGGTATGAATCATAAGTTCCCACATCTTTCCAATAACTGTCATAAGTGTGAACATAAACTTTTCTGTCATTTTGAATCATTGAAGGAATTACATGCATTCCAAAGTCTAAATCTTCATTTGGAAGACTTTCAAGATATTCTAATAAAGTGTCTGTGTTAAAAATATAAATTCCCATTGAAGCTAAATTACTTTTTGGTTCAGCTGGTTTTTCTTCAAAATTAAGAATTTTTTTGTTTTCATCAACTTCAAAAATCCCAAATCTACTTGCTTCTTTTATTGGCACAGGTTGAACTGCTATTGTAAGTTCAGCATCATTTTCTTCGTGTTCTTTTAACATCCATTTATAATTCATTTTATAAATGTGATCTCCTGATAAGATTAATACATATTTTGGATTTTTATTTTTTATAAACTCTATATTTTGTCTGATTGCGTCAGCTGTCCCTCTATACCAAGAGTTTCCGCTAAGTTTTTCGTGCGGTTGTAACATTGTGATACTTGAATCTCTTCTGTCAAAATCCCATGGTCTTCCTGAACCAATGTGTTCATTTAATGACAATGGTAAATATTGAGTAAGAAGTGCAACATCATAAATTCCTGAATTTGAACAGTTACTAAGTGCAAAATCTATAATTCTAAATTTTCCAGCAAACGGAACGCTAGGTTTAACTCTTTTTTCTGATAAGATGTCAAGTCTAGAACCTCTTCCACCAGCTAATATCATAGCTAAAATTTCCATATCTATTACCTCCATTTTTATCTTACACTAAAGTATACCCTCATTTTTAAAAAAATCAAATAATTTTTTCAAATTTTTTTATATTTTTATCATAATTTTTAAAATTTTTAAAATTTTTAACAAAAAAAGCCTTCAGTTTTAACTAAAGACTTTTTTTATTTTATTATTTAAAATTTTCATCTAATTATTTATGTTTTTTATAAGCTCTTATTCTGTTTGGAAGTGAGAATAATTTTATAAATCCTTCTGCATCTTTATGGCTATATAATTCGCTTGCTCCAAATGATGAAATTCCTTCGTCATAAAGCGCAAAATCAGTAAATCTTCCGGCGATTTTTATGCTTCCTTTGTATAATTTTAATTTTATTGTACCATTTACATTTTTTGAAGTTTCCTCAACAAAAGCGTCAAGTCCTTCACGAAGCGGTGTGAACCATTGTCCAGCATAAGTCAAATCAGCATATTTTCTTGAAACTAATTTTTTGAATTCAAATGTATCCTTGTCAAAAATCAGTGTTTCCAAATCTTTTAACGCTTCCATAAGAAGTGTTCCACCTGGAGTTTCATAAATTCCACGAGATTTCATTCCAACAAGTCTATTTTCAACGATATCAATAACTCCGACTCCATTTTCTCCTGCAATTTTATTTAATTTTCTAAGCAAGTCAACTGGTTCCAAAGCTTCTCCGTCAACTTTAATTGGCCAACCTTGCTCAAAAGTAATTTCTACATAAGTTGGTTTATCTGGTGCTTTTTCAGGCGGTGTTGTCATCACATAGACAATATCTTCCTTGTGTTCATTTTCAAGACCTTCAATATCTCCACCTTCGTGTGAAATATGCCATAAATTTTGATCTCTTGAATAAATTTTTTCTTTTGTAACATTTATTTTTATGTCAAATCTTTGAGCGTAATCAATTGCATCTTCTCTTGATGAAATGTCCCAAATTCTCCACGGAGCTATAATTTGAATTGTTGGATCTAATGAAAATACACCTGTTTCAAATCTAACTTGATCATTTCCCTTTCCTGTACATCCGTGACAAATATATTTTGCTCCTTCTTTATGAGCAACTTCTACAAGTGTTTTTGAAATTAATGGTCTTGCAAAAGATGTTCCCAGTAAATATTTATTTTCATAAACTGCTCCGGCTCTTAATGCACGAAATGCGTAATCTTTTACAAATTCTGCTTTTTTATCTTCTACATAAACTTTAGAAGCTCCTGATTCAATTGCTTTTTGCTTTACAGCGTTCATATCTTCGTCTTGTCCCACATCTACACAACAAGCGATTACTTCTAAATCATAGTTATTTTTTAACCAAGGTATGATAATTGATGTATCTAATCCACCTGAATAGGCTAATACTACTTTTTCTTTTGCCATATTTTCTCTCCTTATAATTTTTTTATATAAATAAAATTTATCATATTTACAAATTAAAGTCAACAACATATAACCAATTTTAAAAAAAATTATTGATTTTTTCCGTTTTTTTGTGATAAAATTATATAATAATAAAGAAATTAATGAAATTAATGAAATTAATGAAAGAAGGTCAAAAAATATGGAAATTAAAACACAGAAATTAGAAAATATTTTAAAAAAATTAAATATCGACGGACTTTTCCTAACGGATATGTACAATCTTAGATATTTTACAGGATTTACTGGAACTACGGGAGTAGCTCTTGTTACGAAAGAAAAAAAATATTTTTTTTCAGATTTTAGATATAAAAAACAAGCGACTGAACAAGTGACAAAAATGGGATTTGAGTTTGTAGAAAGTAGAACTTTGATTGCATCAGCTGGAGAATTTGTAAAAAAATTGGGATTAAAAAATGTGGGATTTGAAGACAACAATGTTTCATTTGCGCTTTATCAAACAATAAAAGAAAATTTTAGTTCAAAACTTACTCCTGTGGGAAATGAATTGATTTTGCAAAGAATGAAAAAATCTGAAAAAGAGATTGAAATTATTAAAAAAGCTATTGAAATAAGTGATATTGCTTTTACTGAAGTGCTTGGCATAATTAAAGAAGGAGTTTCTGAAAAAGAGATTGCAGCTCATTTGGAATACACTCAAAGAAAATTGGGAGCTTCTGACAGATCATTTGATACAATTGTCGCAAGTGGACTAAGATCTGCCATGCCACACGGAGTTGCAAGTGACAAAAAAATTCAAAAGGATGAATTTATTACAATGGATTTTGGAGCATATTACGACGGATATGTTTCTGACATCACAAGAACTGTATATTATGGACAAAATATTACAAATAGACATAAAGAAGTTTACAACACGGTTTTAGATGGACAACTTCTTGGAATTAAAACGATTAAAGCTGGAATGTATACAGATGAAATTGACAAAGCTGTAAGAGATTTTTTTGAAAGCAAAAATTTAGGAGAATATTTTGGACATGGATTGGGACACGGAATTGGACTTGAAATTCATGAATTGCCGTATTTGTCTAAAGCTCAGCACTTAGAACTTGAAGAAAATATGATTGTGACTGTTGAACCTGGACTATATTTTGATGGATTTGGCGGAGTTAGAATCGAAGATGATGTCGTTGTAACTAAAGATGGTTGCAAAGTTTTGAATAAAAGTCAAAAAGAATTGATTATTATAGAATAATTTTTGTCAATTAAAAATACAAAAAAATTTAATAATGTGATATAATAATAAAAGTGTAAAATAATAAATTAATAAATTAATAAATAATAATAGAAGGAGAAAAGTAAAAAAAAGAATGAATAAGATTAAAAACATTGCAATTATTGCCCATGTCGACCATGGGAAAACTACGCTTGTGGATGCACTTTTAAAACAGGCTGGAACATTTGGAGAACACGAAAAAGTTGATGAAAGAGTGATGGATAGTGATGATTTGGAAAAAGAAAGAGGAATTACAATTTTTTCTAAAAATGCTTCATTTCACTATCAAGGATATAAAATAAATATCGTCGATACACCAGGACATGCGGATTTTGGTGGAGAAGTACAGAGAATATTAAAAATGGTTGACTCTGTTTTGCTTTTAGTTGATGCTTTTGAAGGAGTTATGCCGCAAACTAAATATGTATTAAAACAAGCACTAGAACACGGACTAAGACCAATTGTAGTTGTAAATAAAATTGACAGGCCAAATTCTGATCCTGACGCTGTTGTGGATTCGGTATTCGATTTATTTGTTGAACTTGGAGCAAACGACATACAACTAGATTTCCCTGTTGTCTACGCTTCAGCAAAAAATGGGTATGCTAAAATCGAGCTAGAAGATGAAAATAAAGATATGAAACCACTTTACGACATGATTATGAAACATGTTGAAGATCCTGAAGGAGACGCAGCTGAACCACTTCAAATGCTAATAACTAATACAGAATATGATGAATATGTCGGAAAACTTGGAACTGGAAGAATTTATAACGGAAAAATTTCTAAAAATGAAGAAGTTACTCTTATTAAGAGAAACGGAGATTTGGTAAATGGAAAAATTTCTAAAATTTATGGATATGACGGACTTAAAAAAATTGAAATGGAAGAAGCACTAGCTGGAGATATTGTGACAATTGCAGGAATTGATAAAATTGATATAGGAGAAACTGTTGCAGATAGAGAAAATCCTAAACCACTTCCATTGATTGACATTGATGAGCCAACACTTGCGATGACCTTTTTAGTAAACGATTCTCCTTTTGCTGGACAAGATGGAAAATTTGTAACTTCTAGAAATATTTTGGAGAGACTTCAAAAAGAAGTTAATCACAATGTAAGTATGCGTCTTGAAATGACGGATTCTCCTGATGCGTTTATCGTAAAAGGTAGAGGTGAATTGCAATTATCTATTTTATTGGAAAATATGAGAAGAGAAGGTTATGAAGTAGCCGTTTCAAAACCAGAAGTTATTTACAAAGAAAAAAATGGTAAAAAAATGGAGCCGATTGAACTTGCTATAATTGATGTTGCTGACGAATTTGTCGGAGTTGTTATTGAAAAACTTGGACTTCGTAAAGGGGAAATGGTAAATATGAATCAAGGAACTGACGGTTATACAAGACTTGAATTTAAAGTACCGTCAAGAGGACTTATCGGATTTACAAATGAATTTTTGACTGAAACAAGAGGAACTGGAATTTTAAACCATTCATTCTTTGACTATGAACCTTTCAAAGGGGAAGTTACAAGTAGACATCGTGGAGTTTTAATTGCGATGGAACCTGGAACAAGTTTAGGTTATGCGCTAAATAATCTTCAAGCAAGAGGTACTCTATTTATTGGGCCTGGTGTAGAAGTTTATGAAGGAATGATTGTTGGAGAACATTCAAGAGAAAATGACTTAGTTGTAAATGTCTGCAAAGGTAAAAAACTTACAAATATGAGGGCTGCTGGAAGTGACGACGCCGTGAAATTAGCGCCACCAAAAGAATTTACTCTTGAATTAGCTCTTGAATACATCGAAACTGACGAACTTGTGGAAATTACTCCAAATTCAATAAGACTTAGAAAAAAATATTTGAAAGCCAATGACAGAAAGAAATTTGAAAATGGGACAACAAGCAGAGTTTAAAAATATTTTGTATTTATAAAAAATTTACAAAAAAGAGAATAAAAAATTTATTCTCTTTTTTTATTTTTTATTTTAATATTTTTAAAATATCCTCAACAATTTGTTCTTTCGTAAGTCTATTTTCCTCAAAAAATACATCATAAGGAACTTCATCAGTAAATTCTTTTTTAGCACCTACATTAAGCACTTTCATGTCAGAAGTGCCATAGAAACTAGAAATTTTCGTTCCAAATCCACCTTCTTTTTGACCACTTTCCAATGTAACTACCAATTTATGATTTTGTTTTAATTCATTCAATAAAGAAATCCATCTTTTCTCCCTGGTGAACTACTCCCACTTTTAGAAGCGGGAGCTTCTTGGGAAGTATCTGCTTTTGTTAGCCAAATATATTTACCAAGCTCTTCGGGTAGTTCCTACCCTGTCTTTTTATTTCCTAATATTTCAAAATCTCTTTTCCAATGTTTTTTATATTCAGTGCCGCATTATAATCTCTATCAATTTCAATTCCACAGCACTCACATCTATAACTTCTTTCTGATAATTTCAGTTCCTCTTTAACATTTCCACATCCACTACAAGTTTTTGATGACGGAAACCACTTATCTATCTTCAAAAATTGTTTCCCTAAAAACATCAGTTTATACTCAAGCATTCTCAAAAACATTCCCCACCCATTATCTCCTACACTTTTACCAAAATTTAATGCCTGGCTCATCCCTTTCATATTCAAATCCTCAACAACCACAGCATTATACTCTTTAGATAATTTTTTCGATAATTTATGCAAAAAATCTCTTCGGCAATTTTTAATATACTCATGCAATCTTGATATTTTCATTTTTTGTTTATACCAATTTTTAGAAAATTTCACTTTTCTTGACAATGATTTTTGTGATTCTTTCAATTTTTTCTACAATATCCTAAAATATCTTGGATAATCAGCCCTTTGGTTTTCAGAACTGACAAATAATTCAGACATTGAAAAATCAAGTCCAATTACTTTATCATTACTAGCTACCTTTTGGATTTCTTTTTCAAGTTCTGTCAAAACAGAAACATAGTAATTTCCATTACTGTTTGTCAATGTTACCGACTTTATTTTATAATCCTTTGGTATTTCTCTATGATATTTCAATTTTACTTTTTTCAATTTTGGCAAAACTAAATATTTGTTTTCCTCAATTCGTATCGAATTATTCACACAATTTGTCGTGTAACTTTTAACACTAGTCTTTTTAGATTTGAACTTTGGAAACTTCGCTCTCTTTTGAAAAAAATTCGTAAACGATCGTTTTACATTCAATTGAGCATTTGAAAGTGCCAAACTGTCAACTTCTTTCAAAAATTGATTTTCACTCTTCAAACTGGCAGGTGTAATTATTTTATTTTTTCCAGTTTCTTCATAAATTTTATTCGCATTATACAAAATCGTATTGTAAACAAAACGAACACATCCAAAAGTCTTATTTATCAATAATTCTTGATCTTTATTTGGATAAATTCTATATTTGAATGCTAAATTATATTTCACAAAATTACACCTCCTTTTAATTTTGAATATTATTTTTAATGACTTCTCTTCAATATTTTATACAAAAATTGTATCATAAGTGTATCATTTTTTCAATTTTTTTTACAAAAAAAAATCATCTCCCAATTATAGAAAGCCTACGACTTCTTGCTATCTTTTTGTTAAAATTCTAATTATAAATGTAATTATTTTATAAGGTAAAAAAAATACTTAATAAAATCTTTTATGGTATTATTATGTATAATATATATAAATATTATATTTACTTTGATTTGAGAGGAAAATTTATGAAAAAAACGGTTAACAAAAATCAAGTTTCAAAAATAAATAATAAAGACGCCGAAACATTTACACATGGAGAGGAAATAGCAAATTTTGTAAGTCACACTGTAGGTTCAGGGCTATCAATCATTGCACTTTTTGCGCTTACAATAAGAGCTAGCTGGGCACATAATATATGGGCTATTATCTCGTTTATGCTGTTTGGATTTGGACTTATTGTACTTTATACAATGTCATCCATATATCACGGTTTACATCCAGGTATTGCAAAAAAAATTTTTGAAATATTGGATCACTCTGCAATTTATATTTTAATTGCAGCATCATATACACCTTTTTTATGTCTTGTTGTAGATTCTCCTATAAATAAAATTATTTTAGCTTTACAATGGATAACTTGTTTTTTAGGAATTTTATTTAAAGTCTTTTTTACTGGAAAATTTAAGCTGCTTTCCACTTTAATATATCTTTTTATGGGATGGATGATTGTAATAGCTTGGGGAAGTTTAATAACACATATAAATAAAGTATCATTAATTTTCCTTATAATAGGTGGTCTTCTATATTCATTAGGCACTATTTTTTACCAATGGAAAATATGTAAATTTAATCATATGATTTGGCATATTTTTGTAATGCTAGGAAGTATCGCCCATTTTATTTCTGTATTTTATCTAATTTAAATATATTTATTTGTAAATTATATTAAAAAATTGACTACTCTTTCAGTGAAGTGGTTGTTTTTTTTCAAAAAATTAATGGAAAGGACTATTTAATGGGAAGAAAATCAAAAATATCCAACGAACTGAAAATCGAACTTGTAAAAAAAGTGTTAGAAAAAAATGAGAGCGTCAGAAATGTTGCCAACGAATATGGCATTTCAAAATCTGCCCTTACCGATTGGAAAAAAAAATACATTGAATTAGGCGAAAAAAGCATTTCTACTCCAGAAAAAAACAGACATTATTCAAAAGAACTCCGTGAAAAAGCTGTTTTAGAATATTTGAATGGTCAAAGTTCTTTATTTGATGTTTGTAAAAATTATAACATTTCTTCAGTTAGCGTATTAAATTATTGGATTCGAGATTATAGAAAAAATAGAGATTTGGATGGAAATATTGTCCATCATAAAAAACATATAAGAATTGATTTAGGAAAAAAAGTCAACATTGTGGAATATTGTATTGCCAACTATCATAACTACAACGAAACTGTTAAAAAATTTGGTATTTCATATCAGCAAATCTATGCTTGGGTAAAAAAATATGAAAAAGATGGCATTGAAGCTCTAATAGATAATCGTGGAAAAAAATCAGGAAAAATAACAAAAGCGTCAAAAATAACGATTAAAAAATAAAACGAAATAAAATTCCTAAAAAACTCTCTCAGTACTTTAATAATTTTTTTATAAATTTTATTAAAATTTAAATTTAAAAAAAAGCAATAACAAAAAAAAGAAAAAACTATTTTAAAGTCAAATTTTTTATAACTCTAAAATAGTTTTTATTTTTTTATATTTTAATTTCTTTTTTATCAGAATCTTTTGCTGTATCATTTTCAGAAATTTTTTCGTTATTCAAATCAACTTTTTGTGTTTCTTCATTTTCATTTGAACTTGAATTTGTCTTTGTTTCTTCAATTGGAACGAATTTTCTTTCAGGTTTACTAAAATATATTATTCCAATTATTGCACCAATAATCATAATAATGCTTATTAAATAAGGCATTCTTATCGAAGTTCCTGGAAATCTCAAATCTTCAGCTCTAAATGTGCTTACAAACATTCTTATAAGCGCATACATTATCAAATAAATCATTGTCAGTACTCCAGGATTTTTTTCTTTTTTTCTAAAATAAAACCATAAAATTATAAATCCTATTAAATTTAAAAATCCTTCGTATAACATCGCTGGATGCAATGGCAAATTTGGAAATTCTGAACCTGCAGGTGTATCTAGTGGAAATGTTATTCCCCAAGGTACAACTTCTTTAAATTTTGCTTGCATATCAGCACCCATCGCTTGATATTGCGTCCACCATTCGTTAAATCTTCCAGAAAAAATAACGCTAAGTGGTGTAAATGTAGGCACTCCATGAATTTCTCCATTCGCCAAGTTTCCAAAACGACCTAAAAATTGACCAAATAGTAACGCTCCAACTGCCATATCCGTTAAAACCCATAAATTAATTTTTCTTTTTTTGGCAAACAGATAAGCTCCTATAAATCCACCTATTATTCCACCGTGAATCGCAAGTCCACCTTGCCAAACATAAAATATGGAAAGTGGATTTCCAATGTAATCAGAAAATCTAAAAATTACATAATAAATTCTAGCACCAATTAATCCTGATAATATTGTTGCAAATGCAAAATCTTCTATAATTTTTCTATCAGTAATTCCCCGCTTTTCTGCCACATCGTCAGCAAGTCCAATAAATATTCCACATAAAAAAGCCAAAATATACATAAGACTATATATTCTAAGTTCAAATCCTCCGATTTTAAATAAATACGGCTTCATTCATCTCTCCAATCTATTTTCTTGTTCCTATTTTCCCAGCTGTTTTTTCACTTCTTCTTCAAAAATTACAAAAAAGTTGTCAATTTGTTCTTTTGAAATTTCTCCCAAGATTCCAATTCTCATAAGGCTTTGTGCATATTTTCCTTTTCCACCTGTAACTGTGTATCCTTTTTCTTCCAAAGCCGAAATTATTGATTTTATGACAATATCTTCCCTATAAATTGAAATAAGTGTATTTGTTCTATTTTCTTCTGCTTTTACAAGTAAATTAAATCCTAAGTTTTGTGCTTTTTCTTCAATATATTTTCTTAGATTTCGTTTTTCAGAAATAATATTTTCAATTCCTTTATTTACCAAATCTTTTAGTGACGCATTAAGTGCCAGAACTAGAGCGATTGCTGGAGTATATGGAGTTTCGTTATTATCGTCAAAATATTTTTTATATTGTTTCAAATCAAAATAATATTTTGGTAAATCAGATTTTTCCATCGCTTTTTCAGCTTTGTCACTAATTGCAACAAATGCCAATCCTGGTGGTATTAAAAAGGCTTTTTGGCTTCCCGCTATTGCGACATCGACTCCCCAACCGTCAAAATCAAAGTCATTTACCACAAGTCCACTAATTGTGTCAACTGCCAAAATAATATCAGTATTTTTAGTTAAATCTCCAACTGCTTTTACATCGTTTAAAATTCCAACCGAAGTTTCGCTGTGAGTCATCAAAATTCCTTTTAAATCTGGATTTTCTGAAATAACTTTTTTTACATCAGATAATTCATAACTTTCTCCAAACTCATATTGCAAATTTATTACATTAAGTCCGTAAATTTCTGCAATTTTTCTAAATCTATCCCCAAAATATCCAGTATTAATTGCCAAAACTTTGTCTCCTTTTGAGAAAAAGTTTACAACTGCTGCTTCCATAACTCCAGTTCCTGACGAAGTTACAACTGCCACATCATTTTTTGTTTTAAAAATTTTTTTCAAATATTCATTATTTTCTTTCATATATTTTCTGAACTCAGGTGTTCTGTGATGAATAATGTCTTTTCCAAAAATTTCTAAATATCTTTCAGGTATATTTGTAGGTCCTGGTGTCAATAATAATTTTGAACTCATAATAATTTTCCTCCTAAATTTTATTTTTTATAATTCTTTTGTTAATTTATCATATTTTAATAAGTTAGTCAAAATTTCTTCCACATTTTCTAATTTTAACATATTTGGTCCATCTGAAAGTCCTTTGTCAGGATCAGGATGAACTTCTGCAAAAATTCCGTCAACTCCGACAGAAACAGCTGCTCTAGCTAATGGATAAACATATTCTCTGTTTCCACCTGTGCTATCTCCTTTTCCGCCTGGAATTTGTACCGAATGTGTCGCATCAAAAACAACTGGAAATCCAAATTTCCTCATTTCCAAAAGTCCTCGCATATCCACAACTAAATTGTTGTAGCCAAAAGTTGCTCCTCTTTCACAAAGCATTATATTTTCATTTCCAACTTCACAAAATTTATTTGCGACATTTTTCATATCCCAAGGTGCCAAAAACTGTCCTTTTTTTATATTTACAGCTTTTCCAGTTTCTGCCGCTGCTACAAGCAAATCTGTCTGTCTGCATAAAAATGCCGGAATTTGCAATAAATCAATAACTTCTTTAGCTTGTTTGCACTGCCAAGGTTCGTGAATGTCCGTCGCCAATGCCACGCCATATTTTTCTTTAACTCTCGCTAAAATTTCTAAGCCTTTGTCTATGCCTGGTCCACGAAAAGATGAAATTGAAGAACGGTTAGCCTTGTCAAAAGATGCTTTGAAAATGTAGTTAATACCTAATTTGTCAGTAATTTCTTTCATTTTTTTTGCGACTTCCATGACCAAATCTTCAGATTCAATCACGCAAGGTCCCGCAATAAGAAATATTTTTCCATTACCAACTGTTATTTTATCAGTAATTTTTACTTCTTTTACTTTATCTATCAACATAACTTTTATCCTTTCTAAAAAACTTCTTTTATATTTTACCACAACATTAATTTTTTTGCTAATTTTTTTTAATTTTTAAAAAATAAAAATTTTACTTTTTTCAAATTCTTTTAATTTCAAATTCTTTTAATTTTTATTTTCAAACAATTTTTTAAATTTTGCAATTTCATAAAACGAACCACAAATAACAATTGCTTTATATTTTTCCAATTTTTTTGCCTTTTTATAAGCATCTAAAATGTCGTCTTCAAAAATAATTTTTTTTAAAAAATTCTCTTTATTTTCAAACTTTTCGATTTCTTTTTTTATTTCGCAAGAAGACATTCCGTAAGTCACATCTTTTAGCGAAGTTATAAAAATTTTATCTGAAAATTCTTGAATTTTCTCAAAAATTGGCACAAAATCCTTTGTCTTCAATATTGAAGTTATAAAAATCACTTCATTTTTTTTATATAAAAAAGACAAGTTTTCAAACAAAACTTTCATAGAATCTTCGTTGTGCGCCACATCCAAAATTACAAACGGATTTTTTGAAAAAATTTCAAATCTTCCAAATAATTTTAAATGATTAATTCCATTTTGAATATTTTCGTCAGAAATTCCAAACTGTTTTGCAATTTCATAAGAGAGCAAAAAATTATTTCCTTGAAATTTACCAAAAAGTGGCAATTCAAATTTTTTAGTTTTTTTATCATCTTCAAATTTTACAGTTGTTATAAAATTTTTTTTATCAAGTTCAATATCAATATTTTTATATTTTTTCAAAACATTAATAGATTTTTTAGTTTTTTTATTTATTTCGTTCTCAAGTTCAGATAAATTTTGTGAAAAAATGCAAATCTCTCCATTTTTTATAATCCCAGCCTTTTCAAAAGCAATTTCTTTCAGCGTATTCCCAAGAATTGCCATGTGGTCAAAACTCACATTTGTTATGGCACAAATTGTTGAATTTACAACATTTGTCGCATCAAGTCTGCCACCTAATCCAGTTTCCAAAATTATAAATTCCAAATTTTCTTCTTCAAAAAATAAAAGTGCAATAAAAGTTGTGATTTCAAAAAAATTGATTTTTAATTCTAAATTATTTAAAATTTTTTTTACAATTTCATAATATTCTTGTATTTTTTCATCAGAAATCATCTTTTTATTTGAAATAATTCTCTCATTATATTTTAAAATATGTGGTGAAGTAAATTTTCCCACAGCATGACCCGAATAAAAAAATATATTTTCTAAAAAAGCACTCGTTGAACCTTTTCCATTCGTTCCAGCAATATGAATTATTTTTTTATCTTTGCAAGGTTCTCCCAAAAGTTTATAAATTCTTTTTAAATCGTCAATATTTTCTCTACGATTTTTATTTCTTAAACTAAAAATTTCTTCTAAAATTTTTTCTATTTTCATATTTTTCCTTTATACAAAAAAAGAGCTTTACGCTCTTTTACTATTTTTTCTTAGTTTCTTGGAATTTTTCCCACACACCTGCTTTAGTTAAAATGCTTCTTACTGTTTCTGTTGGTTGAGCTCCATTTGTTAAATATTTTAAAATTTCTTCTTCTTTTAAAACAACTTGTTTGTCATCTTCAGCAAGTGGATTGTAAGTTCCTAAGTAAGCAACTGCTTTTCCATCTCTTTTAGATAAATTTTCCATTGCAGCTATTCTATAAAAAGGTACTTTTTTTCTTCCTAATCTAGTTAATCTTAATTTTAACATTAATATTCCTCCAAATTTTTATTTACTAAAAAGATTATACAAAAAAAATCAATTTATGTCAAGTATTTTTTCTTTACAAAAAAATAATTTTTAAAAAAACTTTAATTATATAAAATTCCAAATTTTATCATAACAAACATTATTGCAAATGCGACCAAAAATCCTAATATTCCACCTGCAACAACTTCCTTTATGCTATGAATTCCAGCTTTTACACGACTTTGAGCAACAAGTCCCGCCATAAATAGCACCAAAATTAAAACTCTCACATCGCTTATCATAAAAATTAAAATTCCAAAAGTTGCAAAAGCTATCGCACTATGTCCACTTGGCATTCCACCCTCAAGCGGAGTTCCTTTGTTATAAAACGACTTTATGACTATCACAAGAATTGAAACCAAAATTAAAATTAAAATCGAAATATTTCCTTTTCTTCCAGCAATTATGTGCAACCTATTCTGAGTATCAAAAATATCGAGTAATTTGTCATAAAATAGTAAATATCCAACACAAATCGCATTTATTGCTGCGACCAAAACCGCTCCTGCTGCGACATCTTTGGCTAATTTTGCAAGTGGATGGCGTTCTGGCGAAATCAAATCTACAAGTGCTTCAACTGCAGTATTTATAAGTTCTGTAATAATTACAAAAGCAACGGATATTGAAACTAGTAAAATTTCAACTTTACTCGCATTTGTCAAAATTGCAAGAATTACTATTAAAATTGCAGAAAGTATGTGAAATTTCATATGCTTTTCATTTTGCAGTGCAGAAGTTAGTCCTTCTATCGCATAATTAAAGCTCTCAACAAGGCGTTTGTCGTGTTCACGCTCTTTTCTTATGTCCCAGTTGTATCTATCTTTTTTATGAAAAAATGAAAAAATTCCTTTTTTTCTTTCTGTTTTTTTTATTTTTTCTTCTTTTACTTTTTCTTCTTCTATTTTTTCTTTATTCTCTCTTTTTATTTCTTTATTCTCTTTATTTTCTCTATTTTCTTCTTTTTTTTATTTTCTTTACTTTTTTTACTTTCTTTATTTAAATTTTTTTCTTTTTTTTCGTCATCTTTTGTTGTTTTGTTTTCTCTCTCATCTGCCATAAAATTACACCTTCTTCCCATTTTTTAGATCTTAATCTCTTTCATAATTGAATGCAGCTAAAATTTCTTCTTCTCTTTTTCTCATAATAACTTTATCATCTGGATCAATATGATCATAACCCAATAAATGAAGCATTCCGTGACACAACACATAAAAAAACTCTCTTTTGTCAGAATGTCCATACTCGCTTGACTGTTCTTTTACTCTGTCAATTGAAATTACAATATCTCCAAGCATATTTATTTCTCCAAAATTCTCCGTTTCATTGTATGCAAAAGAAATCACATCTGTTGGCATATCTTTATTTCTGTATTCATGGTTAATCTTTTGAATTTCTTCATTCGTCGTAACTAGAATTGACAAATAATACTCGTTTTTATCATATTCTTCTTTTTTTTCATCTTTTAAAATATAATTCACAAATTCTTTTATTTTTTCTTCATCAAAAAAATCATCTATTTCTGGTATATCATAACTTATATCTACATCTAACATTTTTTCTCTCTTTTCTTTTTTTTTATTTTTTTTAATTTTTTATTTATCTTTATCACTATCTTTTCTTTTTTTTCTTTTTTTTTTCTTTTTTTTTCTTCTTCTTTATCTTTATCTTTTTCTCTTTAACTTTACTTTTTGATTTTTTCATCCATTTTTGGGTATTTAATTCTTTCGTGATACACACCTTTTAGTGTCACAACGAATGATTGAATTATTTTTTCAATTTCTCCCAATGTAAGATTTGCGTCTGACAGCTGATTATCTTCAATTTTAGTTTTTACTAAATATCTGATAAAACGCTCAATATTTTCTTTACTTTTATTTTCAAGCGTACGAGTTGCGGCTTCCACAGTATCTGCCAAAAGTATTATTCCAGATTCTTTTGTCGATGGCTTTGGTCCGCTGTATCTAAAGTTGCTCTCAACAACATCTTCTCCATTTTCTAACGCTTTATAATAAAAATATTGAGTCAAAGTCGTTCCGTGATGTTCCAATATCACATTTAATATCTCTTTTGGAAGTTTGTTTTCTTTTCCCATAATGTAGCCGTCTTTTGTATGAGAAGTTAAAATTAATGCACTTAATGACGGTTTTATCTTATTGTGTGGATTTATTCCGCCACCTTGATTTTCCACAAAAAATTCTGGTCTTTTCATCTTTCCGATGTCGTGATAATACGAAGCTATTCTGGCAAATGTCGCATTTGCACCAATTGATTCTGCGGCACTTTCTGCAAGAGCTCCGACCATTATACTGTGATGAAATGTCCCAGACGCTTTAAGCAGCAGCTGTTTTAACAAAGTATGCGAAAAATCGCTTAATTCCAGCAATTTCATATCGGTCAAAATATCAAAAGTATTTTCAAAATATGGAAGAAGTCCCACAGTCAAAACTCCTGTTAAAATACCAGAACCGACAGATTCTATTATTAAAA
The DNA here is from genome assembly GCF_018128225.1 of Leptotrichia sp. oral taxon 218. Lineage (NCBI taxonomy): Bacteria > Fusobacteriati > Fusobacteriota > Fusobacteriia > Fusobacteriales > Leptotrichiaceae > Leptotrichia > Leptotrichia sp. oral taxon 218. The sequence continues at coordinate 1,356,703 of NZ_CP072377.1, forward strand.
CTCCTATAAGAGTTATTTCCATCTGATTGACCATTCCATAACTAAAAGTAATTATTGACTGAAAAATCCCTAAAAATAGACTAATTTTTATTATATTGCTTCTATTTGCCAATTTGTCCGCTTTATAAATTGCCGCAAGAGTCATCGCTATCATTATAAATAGCCAAAATTCTTCTCTTGACAAAATTATCATATCCATAAATGTAATTATTGCTGCAAACATCCTATCTCCTAAAATTGTCGCTATAATTGGCAAAGTTGAAAATGGAATTAAATACACGATAAGCGGAAATTTATTAAATGAATAAACATATACTAAATTTAATATAATAAGCGTTATACAGACTGCAAAATACACATTTGACTCAACAACCTTTCTCGAATTTTTTTTCAAAACATAATAAAGTAAAGTTGTTGCAATTAAAAATGTACAAACTAATCCAACCACTTTTTTTACTTTATCTTCCGTTCTTACAAGATTTAATTTTTTTAATTTCAAATAAGTATTGGCATCAATAATTTCGCCTTTTCTTAAAATAATGTCCCCTTTGTAAATTTTAATTTCTCTATTTCGCAAAAAATCAATGCTGTCTGCTACTTTTTTTTCAGTTTCTTTATCATTAATTTTTAAATTTGGCTTCACAAAATTTTCAAGTAATTTCATATCTAAATAATCTATTTCTAGATCTTTTTTTCTCACAATTTTTTCCAAATCTTCTTTTTTTAATATTCCTGTACTATAAATTTTTGAGAGATAATCGGCAATATTTCCAGTATATTCGACATTTTCATTTCTTTTTATTAAATTTCTAATATCTTCAGGAGTAAAGTTATATTTATTTCTGTGAACATAACTCTGTATTTCGTCATCTGGAGCATTTTGCAGAAGATTAATTTCCCTAAAAAATTTATTTATATTAACCAAAGTTTGCTTATTCATTCCCGAAATCCTGTCAAATTCAGGTGTTGTCGTCTGAAGTATTCTATCTTGAAGAATATCATCGACCAAATCCGTCAAATAAATCACATCTTTTGGTGCGATGATGTCAGAAGATGCCACGCTTCCAATTTTGTAATCAACTTTTAACTTTGAATATTCTATAAAAAAACCAAAGCAGAAAAAAAGCAAAACAAGTCCCAAAAATCTTTTTTCAAAATGACTTCTCTTAACTTTTTTTTTCTTTTTCAATTTTTTCATTTCAAATACAAATTCTCGGCTCAAAATTTTTATTTTCATATTTTTTCTTTTTCTCCTTTCTTAAATTATTTAATTATTTTTATCAACTCTTTTCTTTTATCTATTACAATATTTTTAGGCAAAGTTTTTAAAAAATAGCTTCCATATCTTTTTTTTATAACTCTATTATCTAAAATTATTATATTTCCTGTATCAGTTTTACTTCTTATAAGTCTTCCAATTCCTTGCTTAAATTTTATGACAGCTTGTGGAACTTGATATTCGATAAATGCATTTTGACCATTTTTCTTAATATTTTCAATAATAGCTTCCGTGACTGGGTCGCTTGGCACTTTAAATGGTAATTTAGTTATCATTACCATTTTTAGCTGATTTCCTTGCACATCCACTCCCTCCCAAAAACTATCTGTCCCAAACAATACTGGATTTTTAGAAGTTTTAAAAAGTCTTATCATCTCGTGTCTAGGATGATCATTTTGCTTAATCAAAGTATAATCTTCTTTTGGAAAATAATTTTTTAAACTATTGAATAAATAATTTAAAGCACTGTAAGAAGTAAACAGCAAAAAGCAATGTCCTCTCGTCGCTTTCACGCTTTTTACAATAAAATCGTGTAAATCTCGCATAAACTCCAAGTTCGATGGATCAAGTGCATCTTCAGGAATAAAAACTTTCATTTGTTTTTCATAATTAAATGGCGATTTTATTATCCTTTCATTGATTTTTTTATCTTTTTCATTATTCAGTCCATTTAGTCCAATATTTTTTTTGTAATAATCAAATTTATTGTCAACAGCAAGAGTTGCCGAAGTAAATATCATTCTATCAAGTTTTGAAATCAAATTTTCATTTAATTCTTTCGATATGTCAAAAGGTGTCGCATACAATTTGATATTTGAACGCTTTGTTGTAATTTCAGTCCAATAGACATAACCTTCTTCCTCTCCTTCAAAAATAAATTCAAACTTTTTAAAAAACTGTTTCAATCTTTCAAAATATCTCGTAAATTCAAATATATATCCTTCATTATCTTCCAATTTATATTTATTAACAGCATTTAAAAATTTATTTATTTTTAAACTCAAATTTCCATTTTTTTCTCTAAAACTTACATTCATTTTAACTATTTTCTTAAAATTTTTATCAGAAATTAAACTTTTTCTGTCAATTTTAGCTTTAACATCGTTTTTATCTTTTCCTTGCAAAAAAACTCAGTAAGAGCATTAAAAATTTCCATTCCTTTATCATAAAATTTATTTAATTCTGAAATGACATCTTCTTTTAATTCGTCGATTTTTTCATATTCATTAAAATCCAAGTTTTCATTTAAGTACGCCGACAATTTGGGAATTACTCCAGCATTATTCACTCCTGTCGACTTTCTGTTAAAAATTTGTCCTATAAGTCTTCCAAAAGATATTTTTGAAGTTTCTATCGTGAAATAATTTCTAGCTGTATCTTCGATATTATGTGCTTCATCAAAAACTACTATATCGTAATTTGGTAAAATCGAATAGTTCGTATAAAATCCCGACTGATTTCGTATAGCAAGATCTGCAAAAAACATATGATGATTTACGATTAAAAGTGTCGCATTAGAAATATTTTTTCTAGCTGCAAAAAAATAACATTTTGAATGATATGGACATTTTGCACCTTTACACATATCAGCTTCACTGTTCACTTTTTCCCAAATTTTGCTTGAAACTTCATATTTTAATTCACCTTTATCTCCATTTTTTGCAATATTTTTATCCCATTCTATCAAGTCTCTTATTATTTTCTTTTCGTTTTTTATCTCTTCTGATTCGTTTTCTATTTCAGAAATATCAATGTTATACAGCTTTCTCTTGCAAAGATAATTTCCACGCCCCTTTACGATTTGATAAGTAAAATCTTCTCCCAAGATTTTTTTTATCAACGGAATATCTTTATTCAAAAGCTGCTCCTGTAAATTAATCGTATTCGTTGAAACAATTACTTTTAAATTATTTTCTATCGCAAACATCAATGTCGGCAATAAATAAGCAATTGTCTTTCCAGTTCCAGTCCCCGCTTCGACTATCAGCTTTCTATTTTCATTCACACTTTTTTCAATACACTTAGCCATCTCAAATTGTTCATGCCGCAATTCAAAGTTTGCAACATTTTTTTCAATAACACCTTTTTTATCAAAAAAACTATCTATATTTATTTTTTCAAATTTTTTCAGGGAAACAACCACATTTATTTCACTGACATCAACATTAACAATATAAAACGCTCCCCCAGCTTCCCCATAAACTTGCGCAATTTTGACATCGACATCAGACGGCAATAAATTTGTCGGATAAATTCTTATTATAACTTCATTTTTTTTCATTTTTCCTAACACAGTCGCAACAGAATCAAGATCTCCCATAACTACGCTTTGTACTTCACAAACAACCCCATTTTCATCAGGTATTCCACGAAAAATCATATCTTCTTCCAAATTTTGCGCCTTCCACTTTAGGATCTCAATTGCACTCTCACTAATAAACTCTGAAATTTTCATTTTTCCTCCTATACTAAAGATTTTACTATATATAGATTTTTTTTTCAATAAATTAGTTTGATTTTTTTTTTAATTTTTAAATAAAAAAATAACTCCCATAAATTTTTTAATCTACAAGAGTTATTTTCTTGTTAAATATTATGACAAACAATTTAAGCTATTTTTCTAAAATAGAACTCAATCTACTTTTTATCTAAATTAGTAAATCACTCTAAATCCGATACCTCCTCTTACATTTTCTCCTTTCGTATCGTATCCTGCATTTACTGTCACTCCAAATCTTGTGTTCTCAAATCCTAAATTCAAATCAAATTTTCCACTTCCCTTACGATTTTCCTTATCTCCTCGTAATTCATAATATGGTCCATCCGTTCCTCTCAATTTAGCCTTGTTCTTAACATCGTTTACTTCTCCAAGCTCATTTGTATATGCAGCTGCTAAACTTGCATTTATGCTGCTTCTTGCTCCCACAGGCTGTCTGTAGTTGAATGAAACTCCTGCTTCCGGCTGTACTGAAATGTAATCATTTCCTTTTATTTCTAATGCCACTGGTCCATATTCCTTTATTCCTGTGTATCTTCCATATTCCAAATTTAGTGCTCCATATGGTCTTATGCTTGTTCTCTCACTTGTTCTAAAGTCTTTTCCAAGTTCATTTCTTAGTGCAGCTCCATATGTTGCGTAGTTTGATTTTGCTTCAAATGTATCGTCTACAATCCAGTATCTTCGTTTCATATGGTTTATTCCTGCAAACGCTTCCCCTGAAATTGTCCAAGTCAATGAACCGTTGTGGTCACTTGCTGGCGATATTGTCTTAAAGATTCCTGCTTTTATCATTGTCTGATCTTCTTTTGATTTTCCTAAATCTCTAAATTCATATCTATTTGTAACTGCTCCTGCATACCATCCTGATTTATTTCCAAGCATCACTTCTTCTTTTTCATGCACATAAGCCACTCCGTAGGCATTATTTGTATAGTCAACTACTCCTGCCGTATCTGTCTTGTATTCTCCTCTTCGACCAAATGCTTTTATTTTGCTATTATTCTTTGTAGGATTTTTCCATTCATTTTGTAAATAACTGAATTCGTTGCTTAAAATATCTCCTGTTTCCTTTGTTCTCTGCTGAATATTTGAATACTGGTGACCTTTCATTTCATCAAATGCTTGAGCCAGTATGTGTCCTTCTCCGCCAGTTAAACTACTTATCTTGTCAAATATCAATTTTTCTTGAGTTCCCAATCCTTCGACTCCATATCTCTTTTCAAGTCCTGCAAGGAAGTTATATGTCTGGTCATCTCCATCTTTTACAAACGCCGTATACGGAACTTTTACTAAGTATACTTTATCCAAAAGTCCTGTTGATAGGTCTTTCGTTGGTTGTGTCATCCAAGTAAGACTCGGTGAAGTTACATACAATGTTGTTCCTGCCGTAACAAATCCTCTTAGTGCAGCATTGTAAGGTTTTAAAATATTATCTCCTATTTCTATCACTTTAGATGTTGTATATCTCGAGGCTTCCGATCCAAAATACAAACTTATATCTTCAAGTCCTACTAAATTATTAAGTCCTTGTATCGGATTTGTATAGTTTACTCCTGAAGTATCCACATACATTCCAAGACTTGTTGCTTCTGAAGCTGATGGAAATTTTTGCATGTTGTTTACTGCCAAATCCAATATTGTTATTCCTGATGGCGATGTCACTGTTACTGACACTGGATTTGGTGTTGAAACATTTGTATCAACTTTTACTATTGGTATCACATTTCCTTGTGCATCTGTCACTGTTACAGGTGTCATTCTAGGTGGAACTTTTATTGTCACTCCTCCCATTTCTTTCATGTCATCCGCTGTAACTACTTTCATTAGTGGTGTTGATGTTCCTGTCTGATTTACTCCTGTTATCGGATTTTTATCACTTGCATTTTCTTTTGCATTTTCCTGTGATTGCATATCTGACCAGATTCCTGCACTCTTAATATCTGAAGCTGCTATATTTATTGTTCCATAGTTCTTGATGTAGCTTCCATTTGAAAGATAAATTCCTTTTACTCCTCTAAGTCCTGATACTGTCGTTTGAATTGTTCCCCAGTTTTCACCATGTGCACCTCTGTCAAGGTACATTCCGATTGTATCTCTTCCTGATAGGTTTATAGTTCCATAGTTTATCGCCTTCGAGTTAGATCCAACTGCATACATTCCCATTGTGTTGGATTTGCTTACTTCTATTGTTCCTCTGTTTATGATTGTTCCTTCATTTGAAATTTTATTTGTTGTTTCATCGTAGTATCCCGTTGCCATACCTACACCGTATTCTTTTGCACTTGTGTTTGAAGGTCCAACCTTAATTGTTCCAAAGTTTGTCGCTACTCCGCCGTTTGTTGAATAAATTCCTACATTACCATTTCCATTTGAGAAGTCTATTGTTCCATAATTTTCAGTAGCACCATTTCCATAAATTCCGTAGTTTCTATCTCCTGCTGATGTCAATGGAGTGTAGTTTATTATTTTTCCTGTATTGTCATTTTGGTAAGCATAAATCGCATCGCTTCCAAGAGTTACTGGATTTGCATATGATGTTATTATGTTTCCTTTTCCTGCATCTACAAATCCGAATGAATCATTTCCTATGTTAAATGTAGAGCCTGCATTTGCATTAAGATTTTGGTTAGTTCCAACTGCATAGACACCTACTGCTTGATTTTCGCCTACTTTAACTGTAGAACCACCGTTTAAATTTATAGTTCCTTCATCTTGAGTGTAAATGGCTACTCCATCATCTCCCGCTTTAATTGTGCCATTGTTATCAACATTGTATCCATAAATTCCAATTGCATTGTTTCCAACTGTAATTGTTTCGCCATTAGTTATCTTATTTTTAGCTTTCGCATAAATACCAACATTTGCTTCCGCCTGTTTTGTCGCATCTCCCAATGTTATTTTTCCAGTATTTTCCACATCTGCTCCATTTGTAACTATTCCAAATTCAAGCGCTGTTGATTTTCCTTCTACATTTCCATTATTTACAAACTTGTTACCCGCTGCCGCTGTTGTGTAAAGTCCTACCATTCCACCCGTTGTATTTGTAGAATTTATAAGTTTTACATTGGCGTAGTTTGTTAAAGTAGGAGCTTTGTCTTGGTCGTAGACAACTCCCATTCCTGTTCCTGTTGAACTTCCGTTGTATTTGTACTCAAGTGTTCCGTTTACTTTTATGTTGCCTGATGCGAAAATTCCTACTCCTTTTTCTTTAGTTTCAATTACATAATCTCCACTGCCTAAATTAACATCGGAATCTTCTGCATAAATTCCTGTTCCTTGAACTCCTGTTGTAATGTCAGTTGCTCCTGAAGGTGTCAATGTAATCGTACCACCTTGTTCTGCACCATAAGAAACAGTTGTTGGCGCTGTTGACACCAATGCAATTCCCACTCCTTTTGTTCCAACTGTAATTGGAGAAGTGTTATCTATTTTTACATTTGCTCTCGCTGTTCCAGTATTATTTTCTGCATAAATGCCAATTGCTTCATCTCCTGCTACATTTAATGTACCGTTATTTACTATTTCCACAGCAGTTCCATCTGCAACATCAGTACCGTAATCTTGTTTTGTCTGTCCTGTTCCAAGTCCTGCTATTCCTACTCCTTTTCCGCTTACAGTTACTGTACCATCATTTACAATTTTACTTCCATTTGTTGCATAAAGTCCTGCACCATTGTCTACCGTTACTTTTCCAGTTTTGTCATTATTAATTGTTCCATAGCTTACATTTATTCCAGCTATTCCTGCTGCTGTTGTACCACCTGTTACATTTATCGTTCCTTTGTTGATGAATCCTGAAGTTGTGTTAGTTGGTGTTATCCCAGCCGCTACTTGTGTGGCTTTGGAAATATTTCCCATAGATAATCCTTGTCCTTTAAGGTTTGTTCCAGCTATATTTCCTGATACTGTTGTTGCATTACTTATCGTTACAAGCTCATTTGCCATTTTTATTCCGTTGTATTTATCACCTATGTTGTCTAATGATACTGTTGGTGCCTGCACATCTAATTTACCATTTTTTAATACTACTGTATAGAATGTTGCACCATTTGCATATGTTATCTTACCAAATTGGTTTGCTCCTTCTAATCCGTCAGTAAATGTTGGTGTTCCTGTATCAGCGCTATTATACCAAGTACGAGTAGCTTTTCCATTATCGTCATAAACTCCCATAATTACATCATTGCTATTTACTTCTACTGTTACATTTTCTAATCCTTGATATCTACTTGTTCCATCGATTGTTTTCGAATAAGTGCTAGGATCATCAGCTATTACCACTCCATCGAACATTTTGATTATTGTTGTATCATATTTATTTGATTTTAGTGGATTATTTTGGAAAACTATAGTTCCTGATGTACCTCCTGAAGCCTTTGCGTAGAATGGCGTAGCATTAGTATTTGTCATACCTGTTACCGAAGCATCATTGTCTATCGTAATAGTTCCACCATTGAAATTTACTTTTCCGCCATTTTTAGCTACTAATCCAGCATTTTTCACAGTTTTTATTGTATTATCTGTATTTAATAAATTAACTTCTCCGTTATCTGCAAATCCACCAATACCGTTTATGGTTGCTTTTCCAGTTACATTAACAACACCACCATTTTTTGCATAAGCACCAATATTAGTATATTTTTCAGTAATTTTTTTAGCCAATGGACTTGAAATACTATCGTCTGCAGTAATCGCTCCTGAAAAATTAACAGTACTTTTTTTAGTACTAGTTCCTGATGTACCTGTACCACTTGCATATCCAATTACAGAACCATAACCTTTCGCTGTTGTAGTCGCACTATTTACATTTATTAATCCACCATTATCCGCATAGTATGCAATACCTTTATCACTTACCATTGTTAAATTTTGAGCAACTTTAATTTCTGTTGGCAATCCTTCTAGTGAATAGCCCGAATCACTCTTCAATAAAGTATCGGCTGTTTTCCAAAGACCATTTGCATAACCCACTATTGTTCCTGTTCCTGTATTATCTTGATTGGTTGTTGCCCCATTCACCCCATCAGAAAAATCAGTTTGACTACCATTTTTAATATCAATAACTGTTCCATTATCAGCTAAAAACATAAATCCATTTTTAGCATATCTTCCAAATGTTATATTAAATTTTTCCATTTCTAAATCATGAATAGCATCAAATGAATAGATATCTTGAGTAGACAATCCAGATCTCATAGCCATAGGAATTAACTTATTCAATGTATAGTCCCATATTACAGGAGTTGTAGGAATAATATTTTCAGTAGCAGTTCCTACTATTTCTATTCCTTTTCTTTGACCCGATTTAGCAAAAACTCCAACATTCCCATCTACAGTTGTCGATGTATAACCATCTTTTTTTAACTGACCAGCAGGTAATTGTTCAGGATTTCCTGATGAATTTAATTGATCACCTATAGTCATATATAATTCAAAAGTTCCTTGGTGTAAACCTACATTTACATTCCCATTCCCATTATAAGCTCTCTTACTAAAGAATATACCCACATTTTCATCACCATACATTTTTATTGGATTATCTACTGATGTTCTTACCCAAGGTTTATAAGCATCAATATCACCTTTTTCACCTGTTATTCCAGGATTAGTCCTCCAATTCGGAACAATAGTATCAATAAATTTTGATTTATCTGGAACATATGTTAAAAACGAAAATCCAATATTTGAAGCTCCATTAAATACTAGCTTACCTGTATTTGAAATTTCTGTTCCTGTACTATAATTATTGACAGCATAAATTGTATTTCCTTTACTATCAACTGTAATATCTGCATTTCCAAAAAATTTAGTAGCATATTTTTTACCTTCATACCCATCTTGAATATCATTTTGATAACCAGGTCCTTGTATATTAAATACTGTATTATTATCTTCTAACAACTTAATTCTAACATTATCCATCGTTGTTATTCCACCACGAAAAGATTCAGCATTAATAAAAGCAGCATAACCATATAAATAAACTTTTACATTGGAAAAATGAACATCTCCTACTACATGAAATGCTTCAGAACCTTTACTAGAATCTCCCTTTATATAATATGTCGAATCATAAAATATATTTCCTGGAGTTCCTCCACCAGGTCTTTCATTGGTCCAACGTCCACCATAATTAGTTGCTATAGCGGCATGACGACTGTTAATTAACCCATTACTATTTTGAAAATCACTATTATAAAAATCAGGAAAGTATCGTATTAATCCACTAGTAGGAAAATTAGAAGGAATTGTTGGAAGAGGAGAAGCAGTAAATTGTGTAGCATTTGACCATTTAGTAATATTAGCAGCCTGTTTTGTGTCTGGATCAACTCCTGTCCAATAAGTACCACCATTTATATTAATATTTTCAGTAATTGCATCATCAAATGTACTATCATGAGCATTTGGTATAGTACCGTAACTTGATTGATGTATATAAGTACCTCTAATTACATCTCTCCATCCCCAACTAAACGCAGAAAATGGACGAGCATTAGGTGAAATTACATTTATAATTCTATTTGGATCTTTTATATTAACTCTCGGTATTTCCAAAGGATCTTCCACATGAACATTCAAATCCGATTTTTGTGGTGCTCCAATCTTCGGTAAATTAATACTCAAAGCAGTTTTATGAATATCTTTAGGTCTAACCGCAGCATCCACAGGTACCGCTGAAATTGGTTCAATAACCCTTTTCAACTCAGTAGTCCCCTGCTTTGCTCCTGCATAAGTCCTGAACTTGTCATTTTCCCTGGCATACTTCACTGCTTCCCTTTTATCTCCACGACCTTTATAAGTCCCTTTCCAGTCGTTATACATGTAGTTTGAGCCGAACTGAAAACTGCCCCAAGGTGATTTTACTACATGATCCCCCTGTTCCATTAACTGAACCAATTCTAAATTCGTATTTCTCAAAAGTTTATTGTTTTCCTGCCTTGCATGCCTAAAGTCCTTTTGCAGCTTGAATATTGATGTGTTTATCGCTTCCTGTTGTGTCTTGATTTCATCTGAGTAAAGATTAAATGAAATACCGCTAAGCATTATTAGCCCAGTAAGCAGGAAAGTGATACATGCTGAATCGGTATATTTAAAATCTTTAACTCTTTTTGCAAACGATTTTAATTCTTTTTTCATAATTCTCAAATCATTTGTCATAATTCTTACCTCTCTTTTCTTAAAAATTAAAAAATCCATAAAAATTATCAAGAATAGTTTTAAATGAGCGAGCGGATAATAGATTTTTCAGTTTTTCAATTTTATTTGTTTTTATTTTTATTAGTATTATAACCTAAGAATTGGAGAAAAACAAGAAACTTCTTAAATTTTTTTAAAAACTTTTTAGTTATCTTCAATTTTTTTTTTATTTAATAAAGAAAAAACAAACAATAATCCAACAATTATTTAGATAAAGTAAAGATAATTTTTTTATTTATTTTAATATTCTTAGCAAAAAAATAACAAGAGGTCTTAACCTCTTGTTAATTACTAATTTTTTGATTAACTATGATTATTTATAATTTTAAAAATTTCAATCGCAATGCATTTGCCAAAACTGAAACCGAGCTAAATGACATCGCAAAAGCTGCAATCATTGGATCTAATTTAGGTCCATTAAATAAAGCGTAAAAAATTCCTGTCGCAATTGGGATTCCAATCACATTGTAAAAAAAGGCCCAGAATAAATTTTGCTTTATATTTATAATCGTAGCTTTACTTAATTTCATAGCTCTTGCCACATCTTTTAAATCATTTTTAATAAGCACAATATCCGCCGATTCTATCGCAACATCCGTTCCACTTCCAATTGCAATTCCAACATTTGCTTGAGCCAGTGCCGGAGAATCATTTATTCCATCTCCCACCATTGCTACAAACTCACCATTTTCCTGTAACTCCTTAATTTTAGAAGCCTTTTGGTGTGGCAGTACATCTGAAATCACTTCATCTATTCCAGCTTGTTTTGCAATAAATTTTGCTGTTTTTTCATTGTCTCCTGTGAGCATTATTGTCTTTATTCCCATTTTATGAAGTTCAAAAATTGCATCAGCACTTGTTTTTTTAATCACATCGGCAACTGCCACAAGCGCCACAAGTTCTTTTTCAATCGACATATACATCGGCGTCTTTCCTTCGCCAGAAAACTCATTGTAATCTTTCTGTGCAATTTCTGTATCAATTTTTCTGTTATCCATCAATTTTTTATTCCCAATTTGCACTTCTTTAACTTCTCCATCAATTTTCACTTTCACTCTAATCCCATATCCCGGCATCGCACGAAAACTTTCACAATCAAAAAATTCATTTTCCAAAAACTCATTTTTTTCCAAAATTCCATTTACCACAGCTTGTGCCAACGGATGTTCCGATTTTCTTTCCACACTAGCCGCAATTTTTTGTAGCTCTTTTTCCGAATAATTTTTACCAAAAGTTACAAAATCCGTCAAAACAGGTTTTCCTTCAGTAATTGTCCCAGTTTTATCAAATACGACCGTTTTTATTTTATGAGTTGTTTCCAAAGCTTCTCCACTTTTAATAAGTATTCCGTTTTCAGCTCCTTTTCCAGTTCCAACCATTATAGATGTAGGTGTAGCAAGTCCCAATGCACACGGACAGGCAATTACTAAAACTGAAATAAAAAACGAAAGTGATGTAACTAATCCCGCATCAAAAATGTACCACGCAAGTCCAGTAACTACCGCAATTCCTATAACTATCGGAACAAAATATCCAGCGACAGTATCAGCCATTCGTGAAATCGGTGCTTTTGATCCTTGAGCTTCTTCCACTAATTTTATTATTTGTGACAACATTGTATTTTTCCCAATTTCTGTCGCTTCAAATTTAATGCTTCCATTTTTATTTATACTTCCGCCAACAACTTTATCTCCCACATTTTTTGTAACTGGCAAACTTTCTCCAGTCAACATTGATTCATCAACCGATGTAGTTCCTTCCGTTATAATTCCATCAACTGCTATTTTTTCTCCCGGTTTTACAACAACAATATTTCCAACATTCAAATTTTCTATCATAACTTCTTTTTCCACACCATTTTCAATAATTTTTGCTTTTTTTGGCTGCAATCCAATCAGTTTTTTTATTGCTGACGAAGTTTGACCTTTCGTTCTAGCTTCCAATAATTTTCCTAGTGAAATTAAAGTTATTATAATCCCAGCTGACTCATAGTGCAAGTCCATTGCGTAATGATGTGCATTTTTGGGATCCAATATCGCTGCAGCTGTCGAAATTAAACTATAAACCAAAGCTGCTCCTGAACCCATTGCAATAAGCGAATCCATATTTGGAGATTTTCTAAAAATATTTTTTATTCCGTGTGTGAAAAAATCTCTTCCTGCATATATAATCGGTATAACAAATACCAATTGTGCCAATGCAAAATTTAGTGGATGTTCCTTGTGATTTAAAAATCTTGGAACTGGCGCTCCCATCATATGATGTCCCATCGAAATGTAAAGTAGCGGTACAGAAAAAATAATTGCAAGAATCAATTTATTTTTCATTTCTTTTATTTTATCCTGATACATCTTAACTTTTTCTTCTTCAGAGAGATTCTCAATAAGTCCATATCCGCTCTTTTCAACTATTTCTCTAATTTTTGCAAAATTATATTTATTTTCATCAAAGTTCACAGTCATTTTTTCAGTTGCCAAATTTACAGTCGCATCAAGTCCATCGCATTTATTTACCGCTTTTTCAACTGTCAAAGCACACGCCGCACAATTCATTCCAGTGACTGTGTAAACTTTTTTTGTTTTTTCTGAATTTTCCATTTTTCCATCTCCTTTATTTTAAAAATTTTCTAAATATGCAAATGCCCATTTTTTTCACAATTACACTGTCCCTTCAAACATTTGCACAAAACTTTTGAAACTGCACTTTCTTTTTTTACTTCCACCGCTTTTAAAATAATTTCTAAATCGTTAAAACTTAGCTCACTATTTTCAATCACATAAGCTATCATTTTTCCAACTTTTGTATTGCAAATCTTTTTAAAAGTTCCTAAAATATAAATTTTAGCTACTTCCTCTTCTGTGTATTCCGTGGAATAAAGATATTTATTTCCAATTTCCCGCTTCTTCAAAATTTTTCGCTCCAAAAGTCTATTAAGCAGCGTCTTAACCGTCGTCCGCTTCCAGTTCATCTTTTTTCCCAGCACTTCAAAAACAAAGTTGCTCGTAACTTCATTATTTGCCCATACAACTCTCATTATTTCCCACTCTGAGTCAGTTATATGATACTTTTCTTCCATAAGAATCCCACCTTTTTTAAATATAAAACGACTACATTTGTAACCTATGTTAATAGTTTACAATAGTAATCGTTTTTTGTCAAGTCAAAATTTTTATTTTGTTATATAAAATATCATTGTAATTATAAAAACTACTTTAAACACTATATAAATTTGAAAAAATCTATTTATTCTAGGAGTTTCTTCACGCCCTTCATCTTTTATAATGGAATAGTCTAAAATCCATAGTAAAATTAGATATATCGCTATACTTGACAATGAAAATGTTCCTGTAAAAAAGTAAATTACTTCTAAAAACAGAAAAATATATATTTTAAATGTCGTTCTTTTGCTTATAAAAAATATATTTATAAGATTGTAATTTGCATATACATATAATAAAATCATAAGTACAATTCCCATATAATTTGATACAATATCAATTTTTTTTAGTACAAAAACTGCAAAATATGCGATAATTGACATCATTAAAATCCTAGCTTTTTCATTTCTATTTTTATTTATTTCTTTTTTTGTGTTCATCTTTTAATCATCTCCCAATTTTATGTCGTCATAAATTTTTTTTAATTTAGATTTTTTTTCGTTTGTAAAAACTTTATTTTTTTTTCGTTTTTGTTTTCATTTTTATTTTTATCGTTTAAATAATCCAATTTTTTCAAATTTTTAATTGTACAAGTTGGGTCACTTGTGACAAAATTATTTAAGTAGCAAAATTTATAAAATGATTTTACAACTGACACTTTTCTCAAAACCGAACTTTTTTTTAATTTTTCTGAAATTCTTTCAACAAATTTAATCACATCTTCTTCCAAAATTTCGTCAAAATCTTTTGAAAAAAAATCAAGAAATTGACTCAAATCCCTTTTATATCCAACCAATGTTCGTTCAGAATCGCCTTTTTCAAATTCCAAAAAATTTAAAAATTCTTTTATCAAAATGTCATTCTTTTTTTTTAGCTTTAATTTTTCTTTATTTTCAAATTTTGTTTCTTTTTTTAAATCTTTTTCCATTTTTAAATATCCGTCTTTTTTATTTTTTATTGTATTTCCATTATTTCTTTTGCATGATTAATCGAAACTTGCGTTATATTATCTCCCGAAATTATTCTTGCTATTTCACGAATTCTCTCGTTTTCATCAAGTTCTCGCACTTTAGTTTCAGTAAAATTATTTTCAATTTCTTTTTTTATCAAAAACTGCTGATTTGCAGACCCAGCAATTTGTGGGGAATGTGTGACACAGATAATTTGCGTATTTTTTGAAAGTTCTTTTAATTTTTGTGCCACTTTTCTCACTGTTTCGCCAGAAATTCCTGTATCAATCTCATCAAAAATAAGTACCGAAATATTATCAACTTCTGAAAATACCGTTTTTAGAGCCAACATTATCCGAGAAACTTCCCCACCAGACGCAATTTTTACAAGTGGCTTAAAATTTTCCCCGACATTTGTCTTAATCAAAAATTCAACTTTATTTATTCCGTTTAGTGTAATTTCATCATTCTTTTGAATTGACACTTGAAATTTAGCACTTTCCATATTTAAATCACAAAGTTGAATATCAATCGTATTTTGAAGCGCACCAGCTATATTTTCTCGCATTTTGCTCAATTTTTCGCCATCTTCAAAGTATTTTTTTATAAGTTCTTTCTTTTCACTTTTTAAATTTTCAAGTTCATCATTTTCAAAATTTATAAAATTTAAATCTTTTAAAATTTTATCTTTATATTCCAAAATTTCTTCAATCGTTGCTCCATATTTTAATTTTAATTTATTAATTTTGTCAATTCTTTTTACAACTTTTTCAAGTTTCGTGTCATTAACTTCTTCCACATCTCCAATAAAGTTTTCAATTGAATATGAAACTTCTTCTACTTCATAGACGATGGATTCCACTTTTTCTGAAAGTTCTCCATAAATTTCTGACAAATCTGACAATTGCTCCAAATTTCTTTTCACTTTCCCAAGAGCCGACAAAATTGAAAAATCTCCTTCTTTTAACCACTGTGAAGACTCTTCCAGCTTTTCACTAATTTTTCCTGAATTAAACAAAATTTTATATTCTTCTTCCAATTCGTTATCTTCATTTATTTTTAAATCTAAATCATTTATTTCGTTAAACTGAAATTCTAAAACATCTTTTTTTTCCAAAAGTTTTGTCCTTTGCTCTTCAATTTCTTCAATTTTTAAGTTTATTTTTTTTATTTCTTCCACACTTTTCTTAACTTCTTTTAACAAATTTTTTCCTTCAATGTCCAAAAACCTGTCCAGTAAGTTTAAATGAAACTCGCTATTCAAAAGTGACTGATGTTCATGCTGTCCGACCAAGTCTATTATGTTTGCCATCATTTCCTTCAATTTCGACAATGTAAATCTTGTCCCGTTCACTGTAATTTTAGATTTTGAATTTTTATCAAAAGTTCTAGTCACGATAATTTCGTCATCATTTATTTCAAAGCCAAGTTCATTCAATCTTTTTTTTTGTTTTTCAGTAATTTCAAAAATTCCTTCGGCAAAAAGACTGTCTTCCCCATTTCTAATCATTTCCAAATGACTTCTCTCACCGATTAAAAGCGATATTCCATCCAAAATAATAGATTTTCCAGCTCCAGTTTCTCCAGTCAGCGCAACAAAATTTCTACTAAATTCTAAATCCAAATTTTTTATTATTGCCAAATTATTCAATCTTAACTCTCTTAACATCCTTTTCCTTTCATTCGATAATTTTATAAAACAAAATCTCCCCATTTCAATTTTTCCCTTAAAATACTAAAATAATCGCTATTCAAAGGTTTAATAATCTTTATTTTCTTATTCGATAAAGTTGCCAAAAGCTCATCTTCTGGCTTAATTCCAAACCACAAATTTCCGTCGATATTCAAATGAACCTCTGCTTCTCTGGAAAATGTCTTAAAGCTCAATATTTCACAACCATTTATAATAATAGGTCTAGCAGTCAAACTTTGTGGAGAAAGTGGCGTTATTGTCAAAGCATTTAAATTTGGATGGACAATTGAGCCACCAGCTGACAGAGAATAAGCAGTTGAACCAGTTGGTGTTGCAACAATAATTCCGTCTGCACGATATTTATTAACAAAAACTCCATCTGAGAAAACTTCCACTTGAATCAAGTGCGCTTCATGTCCACCTTTTGTTATAACAAGCTCATTTAACGCATAAAATGTATTTCCCTTGTATTTTACTTCCAAAAGTGAACGGTTTTCTATCTTATAATTCTCATTTTTTTGATAATTTTTTAACATTTCAACCGCATTTTCTGGATTTATTTCGACTAAATATCCAAGCGAACCAAGATTAATTGCAAGAATTGGAGTATCAGACACAATAGCTTCTTTTGAGGCTTTCAACATTGTCCCGTCTCCACCTAGCGAAATTATCAAATCTGCATTTTTCACATCTTCAACTTCTTCTATTTTACTTTCTCTCAAATAATTATAAAAATTTTCAAGCAATTTTTCATTCGCATATTCACTTTTTACAATTTTTACTTTTTTTACTACATTTTCTTTTTTTTCCATAATCATCCGCCTATTTTTTCTAAAAATTTATTTCCTGTAAAAACTAAAAAAATAACCCAAAGATATAGTCACTTTTTCACTATATTTCCTTTGAGTAGCTATTTTATAAACTATTTCAAAAATTAGGTCTCGGTATAAGCCGGATTCTGTATTAGTCAATCATTTATCTAAATTAATAATCACTTATTAACTTTAGCGAATTACCCTTCAAAGTAAAGGCGGGGAACCTTTTATCACTTTTCTACTTATTCTTGCTTCAGGAGGGGTTTACCAGGCTAATTTAATTGCTTAAATTACCGGTAGTCTCTTACACTACCTTTTCACCCTTACCTAAAATGGCGGTCTATTTTCTGTGGCACTTTCCTTAAGATTTCTCTTAACAGTCGTTAACTGTCTCCTTCCCCTGTGAAGTCCGGACTTTCCTCTTAAAAAATTTTTTTCAAGCGATCAACTCCGAAACCTTTATATAAAATTATTTTATCATTTTTTATCACTTTTTGTCAATAAATTTAGTACTTTCAAAATATTTTTTTTACAAAAAATAAAACACCCTAAATTTAGAGTGCTTTATTATTTATTATCTTTCAAAATTAATTGATTAAATAATTATTTTTTAATCCAAGGCATAAGTTTTCTTAATTCTGCTCCAACTTTTTCTACGCCGTGATTAGCAAATTCTTTTCTTTTTTCTTTTAAGAATGGTTGTCCTGCTTTGTAGTCAGCTAAGAAGTCATCAGCAAATTTTCCTGATTGAATATCTTTTAAAACACCTCTCATAGCTTCTTTAGTTTCAGGCGTAATAATTTTTGGTCCAGTTAAGTAGTCTCCGTATTCAGCTGTATTTGAAATTGAATTTCTCATTGTTGCAAGTCCACCTTCGTAAATTAAGTCTACGATAAGTTTCATTTCGTGAATACATTCAAAGTAAGCATTTACTGGGTCATATCCAGCTTCTGTCAATACTTCAAATCCAACTTTCATAAGTTCTACAACTCCACCACATAATACTACTTGTTCTCCGAATAAGTCAGTTTCTGTTTCTTGTCTGAATGTAGTTTCAAGAATTCCACTTCTTCCTCCACCAATTGCTGATGCCCAAGCTTTAGCAACTTCCATAGCATCTCCTGCTGGATCTTTTTCTACTGCTACTAAACAAGGTACTCCACTTCCTTCTTGGAAAGTTCTTCTTACTAAGTGTCCAGGTCCTTTAGGTGCAACCATGAATACACTTATATCTTCTCTTGGAACTATTTTTTTGAAGTGAATGTTAAATCCGTGTCCGAATGCAATATATGCTCCTTCTTTTAAGTTTGGTGCGATGTCTTTTGCATAAACTTCTGCTTGTAATTCATCTGGAATTAAGATCATAACTATATCTGCACCTTTTACAGCATCTGCAGTTTCTTTAACTGTAAATCCAGCTTCTGTAGCTGCATCCCAAGATTTAGAACCTTTTCTAAGTCCAACAGTTACATCAAATCCACCTTCTTTTAAGTTTAATGAATGAGCATGTCCTTGAGATCCATACCCTAAAACTGTAATTTTTTTACCTTCCAATTTACTTAAATCGCAATCAGCGTCATAATAAACTGTTGTTCCTAAAATGTTTCCTGCCATTTTTAAATCCTCCTAAATTTTTTTATGTGTATATTATACACTTTTTGAAAATATTTGCAAATATTTTTTTTTAATATAACAATATATTTTATATATTTTTAAATTTATTTAATATTTATATTTTAAGAATAAATAAAAATAATTTTCTAAAAACTTCATTTGATATTTATCAATTTTTATGATATTATTAAAGTAGATTTGCTGGTAGTCTTAATAATTATCAGTTTATATTTTGAAAAATATTTACAAAAAATTGCTGTCAATAAATTGTTCCTACTTCTAAACTAGCTGTGGAGTTTTCTCCTTGTGGGTTCGAGTCCCTCGAAACGAACAATACACACAGCAATTTTTTTATTATTTCACAATCAACCAAGGTCTATCATTTTCCCAAACAACTTTTACTGGCATCTCAAACATTTCCGATAAAACTTCATCTGTCAAAATGTCTTTTTTTCTACCTTTTGCAAAAACTTTACCATCCTTTAAAAGTGTCACATGAGTTATCGCTGGAATCACTTCCTCGATTTGATGTGTCACATAAATAAATGGAATCGCATTTTCATTTTTAGAATTTTTTTCCAAAACAGACAACAAATATTCTCGAGATTTTACATCCAATCCTGAACAAGGTTCGTCTAAAATCAATAAATCTGGCTCATTCATAAATGCCCGTGCAAGTAATGTCCGTCTTTGCTCACCTTGTGACAATGTTGCAAAATATTTATCCTTAATGTAAGTTATCCCAAAATCTTCAATTATTTTTTCAGCTTTTTTCCTATCTTCATCCGTCACTTCCTGATAAATTCCAATCGAATTAAATTTCCCAGAAATTACAATATCTTTTAATTTTTGCGAATTTAATGTACTCAAAAAATTATTCAAAGTAGAACTCACAAAACCAACTCTATCTCGAATTTTTGTCCAAGCATAATTTCCAAATTTATGCCCAAAAACTCGCACTTCTCCTGAAGTTGGAAAAGTGTAGGCTGGAATCATTCCCAAAAGGGTAGATTTCCCAGAACCATTTAATCCTAACAAAGCCCAGTTTTCTCCTTTATTTATGTGCCAGTCGACACCTTTTAAAATTTCTCTTCCTTCTCGTCTGAAAGTTATGTTTTCGTAATGTAAAATTTCTTCCATAAAAAACCATCCTTTCTTTTTTGTTATTGTTTATAAAAATTATTTTTCAATTATTTACATAAAATTAATTTTGAGAAAATTTAAAAATTTTTTGAATTTAATGTCAAAATTTATAATTCAAAAAAGTAAATTATATTCTATTAGCAATTTCAGTTCCCATTTCAGCCGTTCCAACTTTTTTCATTCCATCAGTATAAATATCAGCTGTTCTGAATCCATCTTCTAGCACTTCTTCGATTGCTTTTTCAACTGCATCTGCTTCTTTTGTCAAGTTAAATGCGTATCTTAACATCATTGCTGCTGATAAGATTGTTGCGATTGGGTTTGCGATGTTTTGTCCTGCGATGTCTGGTGCTGAACCGTGGCTTGGTTCATAAAGTCCAACTTTTCCGTCTCCTAAACTTGCTGATGGCAACATTCCAAGTGATCCTGTAAGCATTGAAGCTTCATCTGATAAAATATCTCCAAACATATTGTCTGTCAAAATTACATCAAATTGTCTTGGATTTGCAATTAATTGCATTGCAGCGTTATCCACATACATGTGGGAAACTTCCACTTCTGGATAATCTTTTGCAAGTTCATTTACTGTTTTTCTCCACAATTTTGAAGTATCTAAAACATTATGTTTATCCACACTTGTAATTTTTTTCCCTCTTAATTTTGCAATTTCAAACGCTTTTTTTGCTATTCTTTCAATTTCCCCTTTTGTATATGGCAATGTGTCGATAGCTTTTTCATCAGAATATTCTCTAGGACCGAAATAAATTCCTCCTGTAAGCTCTCTAACTATCATTACATCTAGCCCTTCTCCAATTATTTCATCCTTCAATGGACTAGCACTTTTCAATTGCTTAAACAAAACCGCTGGTCTTAAATTTGTGTAAACTCCCAAGTCTTTTCTTATCGCAAGAAGTCCTTTTTCAGGTCTTTTATCAGGATCAACATTATCCCATTTAGGCCCTCCAACTGATCCCAACAAAATTGAGTCACTCTCTTTACAAATTTTCGCAGTTTCTTCAGAATAAGGAATCCCATATTTATCAATAGATTCTCCTCCCAAATATCCTTGCGTATACTCAAATTTATGTCCAAATTTTTCTCCAATTTTATCCAAAACTTTTACCGCTTCATCAACAATTTCTGGACCAATTCCGTCCCCTTTTAATAATGCAATTTTGTAGTTCATTTTTTTACTTCCTTTCTAATTTTTAAATTTTTTTATCAAATATTTCTTCTATTTTTTCTTTAAATTCTTCTTTATATTTTTTGCCATCTTTTCTTTTTCTACTCCACCAAGGCGAAGATGGATGTCCAAAGCCAAATGTATTTTTTAAATATTTTGAATTAGATTTTTCAAAAATACAATAACTTTTTTTACTTAAAAATAATATATAATTAGGTTTTATAACGTCAAGTACATTTTCAAAATTTTCTAAAGATTTTTCCTCTATATCTTTTGAAACTTCTATTCCTCTACTTCCATTTATTGAAGGAACAATAAAAAAGTTCATAAAAGAAACTTTATTCCAAAAGTTTTCTACATTAATAATTTCTTTTTTTATCATTGAAAAAAATGGCTGTTTGTTGTTATTATTGCAATGTTCTTTTACTACGCATCTTGTATTTATATATTCTGGTTTTATTAATTTTATTTCATTTTTATCTGTAAGCCATTTTTAAAATTTTTTACTTTTTCTCTATCATTATCTTCTCCAAGATAATGGCTTTCACCAACTATTAATACTTTATATTTTTCATACTCACTTCCAATATATGGTAGCATAAGTCTATGAGTTTTTGAATTTTTATAAAAATTTATCTCTAATAATTTATTATCGTACATTTCTCCCTCCAACTTAAAACAAATCTGAATATTTCCCAGTTCTCGACAATGTCAAAACCAAGATATTTTTATCAATTTTATAAATTAAGAGCCAGTCAGGCTGAATATGACATTCTCTAAATCCTTTATAATCACCAGTAAGATAATGATCTCTATATTTTTCAGGCAAAATTTCACTATCAGATAATTTATTAATAACCTGTGCCAGTAATATTAAATCATATTTTCTTTTCTTTAATTTTTTTAAGTCCTTATCAAACCTTTTGGTCGTCTTTGTTGTCAATTTCATCCACTAAATCCCTAAATCCTCAAATAATTCTTCAGCACTATTATACCCTTTTCTTTCAATTTTACCACTCAAAATATCTTCAGTTTCCTGTATTGCCTTTAAAGTTTCTTTATTTGGTGTTTTCTCATTATTTTCTAAATCTTCCGTCAACTCATCTATGCTGCCAAAAGTTTTGCTTAATCCAACACCTTTTTCAACTTCATCCAAAATCTTTCTAGTTTCTCTATTCGGCACTTTCAATTCAAACGGAATCCCTTGCTCCAAAATACACTTCTTTAAAAATAAATTCATCGCTGTACTCATATTAAGCCCCATTTTCTTAAACAAAGTTTCCGCTTCCTTTTTCACATTTTCATCAACTCTCGCTGTTACTGTAGCCATTTTTACCACTCCTTTGTAATACTTTTGTTATACAATGTAATTATATTACTAAATGGTATAAAAATCAATTTTTTTATTAAAAATTTATCCTGCAAAATCTCCACCTGAAAATTCTCCATTTATATTTCCATATACAAACATTATATGTCCGCTAAATATTAATTCATCTATATCAAACAACGAAACATCGAAATTGCCATCTTCATTTAATGTTATAGAATCTACATAAATCAATTTTTTAAATACTTCTAGTGACAATTCTTCATCATTTACCATTTTTTCAGCTTCTTCTTTTCCAACTATTTCAGCTAAATCTTCAATTAAACCAGGCATATCTTCATCTTCATAATCTGCCGACGGCTCCCACCAATACTGAGCATCTTCAAGAATATATTCTCCTGCCGCATCTTTTATCTTCTTATCCCACTCTTCAGCATTCTCAACCAATGTTTTCAAATTTTCCAATTTTTCTTTAATTTCATCAATTTCTTTCTCAAAATCGTAATATTCTAAATCTACTTCAATTTTTTTACCATTCCAAAAAACTTTGAATCGTCTATTTTCTTTTGGATTTTTTTAATTTCCTCCACTATTTCCTCAACATTTATCTCTTTTAAAATTTTATTTTTCAAATTCAAATTCTCCTTCTTGTTATATTTTATATTTTTTATTCAAATTTTTTCCATTTTAAATTATTAAATAAAATCTCTACTCTTCTGTTACTATATTTCCCTTGATCTGTCTCATTTAAATCAACTGGATCCTCTTCTCCTTTACCACTTATTTTTCCAATTGAAATAGCATCTTTTAAACCAAATTCTCTAAACAATCTAGCAACATTTCTAGCTCTTATCAATGATAATTTTTGATTATATTTTTTTGTCCCATTTGAATCAGTGTGCCCTATAAAATCTACAGTTCCACTTTCTCCAAATTCATTTAATACACTCACAATTTCTTTGAGTTCTGATATTTCATTCTCGTTTATTATTTTTCCATCAACTTTAAAACCTCTTAAAACACATTTTTTCTCTGTCGTACTACAAGGTCCTCCTAACATTGAAAAAGAGATACTCACAATTGTAAATATACAAAAAATAATAATTTTTTTCATAAAATTCCTCCAACTCAAAATAAATCCGAATGTGTCCCCATTCTCAACAATATCAAAACCAAGATATTTTTTTCAATTTTATAAATTAAGAGCCAATCAGGTTGAATATGACATTCCCTAAATTTTTTGTAATACTTTTGCTATACAATGTAATTGTATTACTAAAATAGCGTAAAAATCAATATTTTTATTAAAAATTTATCCTGCCATATCTCCACCATAAAATTCTCCATTTATATTTCCATCAATAAATAAAATATGACCTCCAAACATTATATAATCTATATCAAATAATCCAACATTAAAACAATCATTATTATCCATCGTAATTGAACTTACATAAAGTAAATTTTTAAATGCTTCTCTTGTAAAATTTCCATTTCTCAAATTATCAGCTTCTTCTTTCCCAATATATTTTTCTATATAATTAATTAAATTTGGTATATCTTCTTCTTCAAAATCTGACTTAGGCCAATTATCACCTTCTATTATTTCAAAAAAATCTTCTCCCGCTGCATCTTTTATTTTCTTGTCCCATTCTTTCGCATTTTCAACCAATATTTTCAAATTCTTTAATTTTTCTCGAACTTCATCAACTTCTTTTTCAAAATCATAATAATCCAAGTATACTTCAATTTCCTCACCATTCCACAAAACTTTGAATTCGCTATTTTCTTCTGGATTTTTTTTAATTTCCTCCATTATTTCCTCAACATTTATCTCTTTTAAAATTTTATTTTTCAAATTTAAATTCTCCTTCTTTTCATATTATTTATTTTTTTATTCAAAAAATTAATTCTTTAAAAAAAATGTGTCTAAAAACTCAAAATATTTAATTCAACAAATTTTACAAAAATTACATTTTCTTTTTTTTTAATTTTTCTATTATTTTACAGTTCTCAAATACATAACCGCCTCAAAGCTAAACTCAAAAATTATGACTATTTTACTCAAAACCTAAAGTTATATAATTTTTAATAGTTCTATTTTAATTGAGTTAAAGTATATTTTCTAATAAATATGTTCGGTAACCTTAGTTTTTTATCTACACAAGGGGTCAAGACCCCTTGCTTCAGAATATTTATTTTATTAGATTCTAATGTATAATTATCGAACAGGTCTAATCATTAATATTTTTTTGAGATCATATTTTTTCGTTAATTTAAAAAATATCATCGGAACATCAATTTTTTCTTCCTTATAATTTTTATAATGAAAATCAGAATTTGAATCTGAAACAGCATAGTCTAATTCCTTAACATATTCAGCATAAGAAATAGTATACGAAATTTCATATGCTTTAGGTGTAGTTTTAAAATTACAGTAGTCACCTTTTTGCGAAATTCCCTTAATTCCAATTCCAAATGCAGCCATTGACAATAAAAGAGTAGGTCTATTATAAAGAATGTTTTTTTAAATTTATATTTTAATTTTTCAACAAACAACTTCTTTCTCAGCAACATCATTAACATAACTAACCTTCTTAGTCAATTTCCCATCCTCATCATAGAATTTCCAAATTCCCTCTTTTTTTCCAGATTTATAATTTCCAATTGCCGCTAATTTGTGATTCTTCTTATAATAAAGTTTTGTCAATCCTTCTCTTCTTGATACAAAAAAACTACTAGCATCTGCATAACCTATTTTAAATTTTTCACGAAGAATTGAAGAAAACTCGTCATTTAATTCTAAGTCAGTGACAAATTCAAAAAGATCATCAAAACTTGCAGCAAAAAATCCCTTATCAATATTCCCTTTTAACCAAATCCAGTTATCCCCCACAACTGTATAATCATCAGCTACTTCAAAATAAAAATTTCCTTCATTTGTTATCTGAATATTATCAACAAAAATATAATTTCTATACTTATCCAATGGAAATACTTTTGTTTTCCATATTCTTTCTGCTTCTTCTTTTGTAAAATCGTCTTTTAAAATTTCAAATAACATATCATAGCAAGTTGGATACTCTGGAAATACTCCATCATCAAAAAAATCATCATTCAGCACATCATAAAAATACTTAACCATCGTATCTTTCACTTTTTTATTCCATTCATCCTGATTAAGATACAATTCTTCCAAAATTTTAAGCATTTTTTCTTTTTCAAGTTCAACATTATCACATTCTTTATAAATCGTAAGTCTTACTAATGTTTCTTTACCTTTCCAAATAATTTTTCCGTCCCACTCTTTAAAATTTCCCATACATGTATTTTCAACAAAATCCTGAATTTCCATATCTGATTTTCCTTTCTGAAAAAATCTAAGAAAATTAATCCATATAAAACTCGTCTATTTCACCATTAAAATTACACTCAGCATAAAATATTTTATCAATAAAAAACAATCTTTCGTACATAGTAATAGAAAAACTATTTTCATCATCGTCAGTTAAATCAATTGTTATTTCCATATCTTCATTATCAAGTAACTTTTTAAATGCTTCTTTTGTAAGAAAATTATTCTTCATAATTTTTTCTGTATCTTCTTTTCCAATAATTTTAAGTAATTTTTTCTCCACTTCATCAATACTCTTTGTTTCATAATAAATTTCAGCATATTCTGGTTTTACCCATTTTTCTTCATTAAACCAGTCAACAAATTCATCAGCAAATAAATCTTTACACTTTGTATCCCAATATTCTTTCTTTTCTAAAATTTTTTCAACCATTTCTTCGACTTTTATTTCATCAATTTCCTCTTCATCAATGTCATCTTCACCATTACAATACAATTTCATTTCTATTTCATGATTTATCCACATCACTTTACGAATATGCTCTCCATCTATGACTTCCCAATTTTTCATTTTTACTCCTTTTTTAACTACTTATGACTTTCCTCATACTTCCTAATCTCATCTTCATGCTGTAAAGTCAATCCAATTGAATCCAGTCCCTTAAGTAGTCTTTGTTTCCAACTTTCTTCCAGCTCAAAAACATATTCTTTCCCATTCGCAATCAATTTGTTATTTTCCAAATCAACTGTAACTTTCGCATCTCCAGGCAATTTTGATAATTCGATTCTGTCTGCTTCTGGCAAAGTTATTGGCAGATGCCCATTGTTTAACCAGTTCATGTAAAAAATTCCTGAATATCCTCCAGCCACAATTACATGAATTCCGTAGTCTTGCAATGCCCAAGCAGCGTGTTCTCTACTCGATCCACAACCAAAATTTTCTCCAGTAATCAAAATTGTTCCATTTTTGTATTCTGGCTTATTCAAATTAAAATCCATATTGTCAGATCCGTCTTCGTTATATCTCCACTCATCGAAAACATGTTTTCCAAATCCTGTTTTTTCAACACTTTTCAAATATTGTTTTGGAATTAATTGATCTGTATCTATGTTGTTATTCATTATTGGAACAATTGTTCCTTCATATTTTGTAAATGGTTTCATATTTTATTCTCCTTATCTTGCATTTTTATTTTAAAAGTTCAAAAAATTTTTCTATTTCACTTCATCCAATTCTCTAACATCCACAAATTTCCCATAAATTGCAGCAGCCGCAGCCATTGCTGGACTTACTAAGTGAGTTCTTGCTCCTTTTCCCTGTCTTCCTTCAAAGTTTCTGTTTGAAGTTGACGCACAGTGTTCTCCGCTTGGAATTAAGTCTGGGTTCATTCCTAAGCAAGTTGAGCATCCAGCTTCTCTCCACTCAAATCCTGCGTCTTTGAATATTTGTGCGATTCCGTTTTCTTCGGCTGCTTTTTTAACAAGTTGTGATCCTGGAACGACTACTGCTGTAATGTTTGGAGCAACTTTCTTCCCTTTTACAATTTTTGCTGCAATTTCTAAGTCTGCTAATCTTCCATTTGTGCAAGATCCGATAAATACATGTTTTAATGGAATGTCGTAAGGTGATCCTCCTGGTGTAAGTCCCATGTAGTTGTACGCTCTTTCGTAGTTTACATCTTTAATTTCAGGGAATCTTTCACTTATTCCAATTCCCATTTCAGGGTTTGTTCCCCAAGTTACTTGTGGTTCAAGGTTTGAAACATCAACTTTTATGTATTTGTCAAATGCATCTACAGAATCCGTGTACAATTCTTTCCATTCAGCCACTTTTTTATCAAATTCTTCGCCTTTTGGTGCAAATCTTCTTCCTCTTACATATTCAAAAGTAGTTTCGTCAGGTGCGATAATTCCTGATTTTCCTCCTCCTTCAATTGCCATGTTACAAATAGTCATTCTTCCTTCCATTGACATATTTCTAATTGTATCTCCAAAAAATTCAAATGCATACCCATTTCCTAGCCCAATTCCGTAAGTTTTAATAATATGTAAAATTATATCCTTCGCATAAACACCTTTTTGCAATTCACCAGTTATTTCAATTCCCATTGTTTTTGGTTTCTTTTGCCAAATTGTCTGTGTCGCCAAAACATGTTCCACTTCACTTGTTCCAATTCCAAATGCCAAAGCTCCAAAAGCTCCATGAGTCGCAGTATGGCTATCTCCACAAACTACAGTTTTTCCAGGCTGTGTCAACCCTTGTTCAGGTCCAACCATATGCACAATTCCATTATTTTCATTAAACATATCAACCAACTCAATTCCAAATTCTTTACAGTTTGCCGACAATGCATCCAACTGTGCCTTTGAAACTTTATCTTTAATATTCATTCTGTCAGCCATAATTGTTGGCGTATTGTGATCCATTGTTCCAAATGTCAAGTCAGGTCTTCTAACCTTTCTCCCTGCAATTCTCAATCCTGAAAACGCTTGTGGCGAAGTAACTTCATGAATCAAGTGCAAATCAATATACAAAAGTTGTGCTTCTCCAGGTTCTCCTGTAATCACATGTTTTTCCCAAACTTTATCAAACAAAGTTTTTGGGTTTTTCTCTTTATTTTTAATTTCTGACATTTTTTCTCCTCCGATTTTCTCTCCAAATTTTTTATTTATATTTTTTTATTTATTAATCTATTTAAAATTGTTCCATTCGTTTCTTTTCAAATTCTTGCAATTCCTTCACTTTATCTAAAATAATATCTGCATTTTGTTCCCTTAAATAGTTCATATACAATGCTCTATCATTTTTTTCAATCACAAACGGACTTATATTTTCCTGAAAACACAAATACAGCATAATCAGCCTTCCTGTTCGTCCATTTCCATCGCTAAAAGGATGAATTCTCTCAAATTCTATATGAGAATTTAATATTTCTGACAACTTTTCATCATCAGTTTTACACAATTCCAACCTATAATTCAAGTTTTCAATCCAATTTTTTGTAAGAACTGGTGCTTGACTTGGTGTAGAAGTTTCAAAATCTGCACCAATTATTGCATTACTGCTATTTTTAAAATTTCCCGCATTGTCATTCAACCTGTCTAAAATTTCCTTATTTATATTTTTAATCATATAAATATCTAATTTTTTCTCATTTTCAAGTTCACTTATAATATAATCAATTGCTTTCTTATGATTTAAAACTTCAAAAACTTCACGTACACTCTTGCTTCCAGGTATTGTACTATCCAAAATAATTGTAGCAGTTTCATTTAGTGTCAATGTATTTCCTTCAATAGCATTCGAGTGATGCGTCATTCTTACTGATAAATCTAAAAAATATTCATAATTTATAGTTTTTATATCCATTTTCCCAACTTTCTATTTTCCTGTCTACCCAATAAAATCAATAACAATCCCAATTGTAGAAAACATCTGAAAAGTCTTTATTTTTTAATTTTTCACGATTAATAAAAAAATTCATCACTCCACAATCTCCAATCATTATTTCTTTTCCACTATTGATTTGAAATAACAAAGTATCGTATTCATTCATTTCATCGCCTTTTCTTGGTTCAGATTGTGTGAAAAATGGAAATCCATTACATTTTGTACCAATATTTTCTTCATAAAATTCATATCCATAAATTTCTTCCACTTCTTCAGACAATTTATCTTTTTCATCAAATTTAAAATTTTCTTCTTCCCATACTTTTTCAAATAAAATATCTAAAAAATCATAGTCTAAATTCTCTTTTTGTTTTCCCAAAGAAAATTCCATTTTGCAAGGATGATGTGCTACCAAAAAATCCCATGCCGAGTCATATTTGTAAGGATTATACATTTTATTAAACTCATCTTCCAAATAGTAATCTTCAATTTTCTCATAATAAATTATATCAAAACCATTCCGATTTGTACTGTTGTCAAAATCTAATCCCATCAAGTCATCTCCCAAAACCCAAAATTGCAAAATTCCTTCTTTTGGAAAATTTTCTAGACCTTTTAAGTCAGCACAATTTATCTGTGCAAGAAACATAAACTGTTTCCCTTCTGAATTTGTTGGAATTTTACTCCCTTTTGGAATATATGGAATTCCTTCAATTTTACTGTCTGTTATTTTTATTTCCTTTGAAGTATTGACTGAAGCATTTGCAACTATCATTTCTTTTGCTGTTTCATAATACTTTTTTTTAATTTTTTCAAAAATCTCTTTTGCCAACTTCTTTAATTCTTTATCTTCCATATCACACCACTTCCAAATTTTAATTAATTCTCTTCAACTCAAAAATCACAATTTCAGGCTGTGCGAAAAATCGAATAAACATCTCAAGAAAAGCACCACCAACTCCAGAAGTAATATAAATTTTATGTCCGCCATACTCTTTCATTCCGTAGCCATATTTTTTCTTATCCTTCACTGCCGACACAATAATTTTTCCAAAAAAAGTAACCTGTCCAGCGTGGGTGTGTCCTGCTAAAATCATATCAGTTTTTTCCTTTTCAGTTTCCGACATTTGCTCAAAATATTCAGGATTATGAGTTAAAAATAACACAAAGTCTTCTTTTTTCGTACCTTCAAGAGCTTTTTTCGCATCAGGTTTTCCATGCCACAAGTCAGTCACTCCAGCGATGTATATTTTCTCATTATTTATCATTACTTTTCTATTTTCATTTGTAAGCAGATTAAACCCAAGTTTTTTCATATTTTCAGCAGTTTCCTTTTCACCTGGATACTCATGATTTCCATAAATCGCATATACTCCAAGTTCAGGAATTTTAATATTTTTAGCATCTTCATAAAACTTAGGAATATTTTTCTCCCAAGTCGCATAATCTCCACCTAAAAGAATCATATCCTTTTTTTGTGCATTAATCAGTTCAATTGCCTTTTTCTGCTGCTTTCTATTAAACCGTGTCATCGTATCATACTGAAAATCCGCCACAAACAGCACTCTTTTCCCATCAAATTCTTTTGGAATATCTTTTGATTTTATCTCAATTGTCCTAATTTTAATATGCCTGTACTCATAATGAGCATAAATTAAAAATATCACAATTAGTCCCGCAAAAACCAACAGAAATTTAATAATCCAATTTTTTGCCTTCATTTTTTCTCCTTTTAAATAAATTAAATGTCGATTCGATTTCTATTCACTCACAAATTCCCCAACTTTTTCAAGAAATTTCTTTCTATCATCATATTTTCCTTTTGCTCTTAAACTATAATGAATCCATTTTGTGTTTTTTATTCCGACTCCACCAAGATTCGCCTTTCTCATCGTCATTCCAAACCCCATTATATTTAATAAAAACTTTGGTGCTTCAGCCGTTGTAATCATTTTAGCCGATTTTATTGGCAAAAGTCCTTTTATTCCATATTTCCCACTTTCATAAGCAAATCCTCTCAACATAACTTTATCCAAAAATCCTTTTAATATCGCAGGTAATGACATCCACCAAATCGGAAAAATTAATATTAATTCATCTGTATTTTTCAAAATTTCCTGATATTTCAAAACTAAAGGATCAGCACTTTTTCCTTGCGAATACAATTCCAAATCTTTTTCAGTCATCACAGGATTGAATCCATCTTTATTCAAATCTATAATCGTATATTTTTCTTTTGTTTTCTCCAAATTTTCCACTACTTTATCTAAAATTGCCTTATTGAAACTTCCATTCCATGGGTGTGAGAAAATTACCGTTTTCACTTTTATTTCCTTCTTTCCGTAATCAATTTTATAATTAATATTCCACTTCATTATTCTTTTTACTTTCAAACAATGTCTTCTGTCTTTCGATTTCGTTTATTAATTCCTCTTCACTAGGCAGATAATTTACATATTTACTTGCAAAAAGATTTTTATTATCATTCAAAACCGAATATTTTATAATAGTTCCATCTGTTTCCGTACAAAGAAGAAGTCCTATTGTTGGATTATCATTTTCCTGTTTTTTTAAGTCATCATACATTCTTACATACATATCAAGTTGTCCAATATCCTGATGTGTTAATTTTTCTGTCTTTAATTCTACTATAATAAAACATTTTAAAATATAATTGTAAAATACCAAATCAATGTAAAAATCTGAATTTTCAGTACGGATATACTGCTGTCTTTCAACAAATGCAAAACCTTTTCCAAGTTCCATCATAAATTTTTGAATATCATCTATTAGTGCTTTTTCCAATTCATTTTCTGTATAAGACATGCTTGTTGGCAAATCTAGAAACTCTAAAACTACTGGATTTTTTATAAATTCTTTTGCTTGTAGTTTTTTTGTCTTATCTTGCATTTCATTTTCAACAATTTTTTTATCAATACTTGCAACAATACGATTATAATAAAGTGTAGATATATTTCGATCTAATGTTCTTACAGACCACATATTTTCAGCTGCTTCTGTCAGATAAAATATTCTGGCCTTCTCATCGGAAACTCTTAAAACTTTTTGAATGTGTGTCCAAGTTAATTTGGAAATCAGTGATTTCCATTTTTCATAATCTGAAAATAGTACATAAAACTGTCTAATATTCCGAATATTTCTTTCTCCAAAACCTTTTCCAAATTCTTCTGTCAATTCCTTAGATAAATTTTTTAATATTTCTTTCCCGTATTCAGCTCTTTCTTTCCCATTCTGTTCTTCTTCTACAATTCGTCTACCGATTTTCCAATACGCTTCCACCATTACTGAATTTATAGTATTGTATGCTTTTTGTCTAGCACTTTTAAGTATCTCTTTCACTTCATTAATATAGTTATTTGAAACCCCCATAAAAATCCCCCTCTTTTTTTAATTGCTGTATAGCCTATTTATTCCGTTAATATAAGCCTTTATACTTGCCTCCACAACATCTGTACTTTGTCCTCTACCAATAAATCTGTTTCCATTTTTATCTTTCCAAAATCAATTTTGATTACGGTAAAATCTATTACTCTCATCTTAATTTATTGAGAAATATGTAAAACTTCGTACACTTTTAAATTTTCTACTTCTTTAGGAGCATCTTCAAAAAAATAATACTCTGTATGTTTCCAATTTTCAGGGTTATATACTAATGCTCTTCCAACAATTTTATCATCTGATATAGAAAATTCCATTCTTTTCATTTTTTCCATCGGTTTTGTTTCATTCTCTATTTCTAATAAATATCTTGCTTTAGAAAAGTTTTCATTAAACTCTTGCAACAATGGTATTCCAATATTTATAGTCTGCCAGCCAAAAGAATTTAAAATATTATCATAGAAACCATCAAATATGAATTTATTCATTCCTTTGTTATCTTTCCAAAAGTATAATGGCGAATATTCTTTATTTTCCTCAGAGATTAAATAGGCTTTAAAAAATAAATCTTCAAATCCATCTGTTTTAAACCCATTTTCTTGCACTCTTCTTCTAATATTATTCATATCAAAATCATTTGGGAGTTTTACTTTATACTGCATCATTATCATGTTTTTTATTCTCCTATATTTTCACTTAATTACTATAAAGCCTATTTATTCCGTTAATATAAGCCTTTATACTTGCTTCCACAACATCTGTACTTTGTCCTCTACCAATAAATCTGTTTCCATTTTTCTCGATAATTACAACTACTTGTGCCTGTGCATCAGTATCTCCAGTTATTGCCTCCAGCTTGTATTCTTCTAAAACAAAAGTATCACTTACCGCTAGATTAACCGCATTATAAGCTGCATCAACAGGTCCGTCTCCAAGAGCTTCTTTAACCAGTTTTTCTCCATCCAGTTCAATTGTAACTGTCGCTTTTGGCTTTTTCCCTTCCTGTCTTGAAATTTCAAAGTGAGCCAGTTTTATTCTTCCTTCTATTTTTGCTGCTTCTCCAGCAACTAATGCGATAATGTCTTCATCTAAAACATATTTTTTCTTATCTGCCAATTTTTTAAACTGTGCAAATAATTCTTCCACTCTGTCACTTCCGACATGATTAAATCCTAGTGATTCTAATTTTTGTACAAAAGCGTGTTTTCCTGAATGTTTTCCGAGTACTAAGCTGTCCGGATTTCTTCCAACTGATTCTGGACTCATAATTTCGTAAGTTTCAGGATTTGCTAATACTCCATGTTGATGAATTCCTGATTCGTGTGCAAAGGCATTCGCTCCAATAATTGCTTTATTTGGCTGTGTTGAAACTCCTGTCAAAAGGCTTACTAATTTACTTGTTGGGTAAATTTGCTTTGAATCAATGTTTGTGTAATATTCTTCAAATAAATCTTTTCTTGTTTTCAAAATCATTGCAATTTCTTCAAGTGAAGTATTTCCAGCTCTTTCTCCAAGTCCGTTAATTGTACATTCAATTTGAGTTGCTCCAGCTTGAATCGCTGCAACCGAATTTGCTACAGAAAGTCCCAAATCATCGTGACAATGCACAGAAATATCAACATTTTCAATTCCTTTTACATTTTTTCTCAAATAAGTTATAAGTTCAAACATTTCATTTGGAGTTCTGTAACCTACAGTATCAGGTACATTTAATGTAGTTGCTCCAGCTTTTATAGCTGTTTCATACACCTCTACCAAAAATTCTTTTTCTGTTCTGGTCGCATCTTCTGAAGAAAATTCAACATCATCAACAAATGATTTTGCAAGTTCTACCATTTCTTTTACTCTTTCAAGAATTTGCTCTTTCGTCATTTTCAACTTAAATTCTCTGTGAATAGGCGAAGTCGCAATAAATGTATGAATTCTAGGTTTTGCCGCACCTTTTAGAGCCTCCCCTGCTGCTTCAATATCTTTTTTCACAGCTCTTGACAAACTACAAACTGTTGAATTTTTTACATTTTCAGCAATCATTTTTACAGCTTCAAAATCTCCAGGCGATGCCACAGCAAATCCAGCTTCAATTATATCCACTCCCAAACTTTCCAATTGTTTTGCAATTCTTAATTTTTCTTCAGCATTAAGATTAACTCTTGGTGTTTGTTCTCCATCTCTTAGTGTTGTATCGAATATTTTAATATGCTTTTTCATTGTCTTATTCTCCTTGTAAATTAATTTTCTTGTTTCGCTTTTTTATTTTCTATACCTCAATTTATCAAATTCAAAAATTTCTTTCAAAATATTCACTCTAAAAAAAGTTCACTTTAAAAACAAAAATTTACTATTTCTTCACAGCTTCAAATCTCAATCTTACATAATCAGCTATAATTTGTCCATTTTCATTTTTTTCAAGCTCTTTTTCCACTTTTTCAGCTATTTCATCAATCAATTTTTCGTGCATTTCTTTCGGAATATTCACAAAAGCAGGTGCAGAAAAGGTTTGTAGCCATCCTTTTATCCCTGTTGGAAGTAAAGTTGGACGAGAAAAACTTATCATTCTTTTTACTTTTAAGCCATATTTATTAAGTAATTCTGTTTCCTCTTTTTCTGTCGGAAAAAACCAGCATTTTATAGCTTTAAAATTATGTTTTCTTGCAACTTCAAACATTGCATTTTCTATTTTTTCCACATTTCCTTTGCAACCCATTTCGACCACAAATCGTCCACCTTTTTTGAGTGCTTTTGCCACACCTTCCAAAACTTTATCAGGATTTGTCATCCAATGAAGTGCCGCATTGGAAAAAATTGCATCAAATTCATTTTCAAAATTCATATTCTGTGCATCGCCTTGTATCGCATCAACTCCCAATTTTCTAGTCGCTTCAACAAATTTCTGACTTCCATCCAGTCCCAAAACTTTGCACCCATATTTTGAAATTTCCTTAGTCAATACACCATCTCCACAGCCTAAATCCAAAATATATTCATCCTTTTTCGGATTCAGCCATTCAATCAGTTCCTTTCCATAATTCGAAACAAACCGTGCATTTTTTTCATACTTTTCCTTTTCCCAATGCTGACTCACACTCATTTTCTGTACCTTCTTTCTGTGCTATTACAATATTTCTCTATTTTTAGCAAAATAATCAATATTTATATTCATTGATACTCAATCCTAAAATCCCAAAATTCACTTCAAAATTTCTAAAATTCTACAATTTTTCTCCACGGCTCATCGCTACAACTCCAGTTTTTGCAATTTCCAAAACTCCATAATTGTGCATAATTTCCACAAATCCACGCAATTTTTTCACATTTCCTGTAAGTTCAATAACTAATGAAGTTGGTGACACATCTAAAACTTTTCCTCTGTAAATATCCGCAACTTGAACAATTTGTGCTCTAGTTTCTGGATCAGATTTTACTTTTATTAACATCAATTCTCTTCTAATAACATTTTCAACTGGGAAAACTTTTACTTTTACAACATCCACAATTTTATAAACTTGTTTTTGAATTTGATTTAATGTTTTGTCGTCTCCTTCTACTGTCATTGTCAATCTCGCATAACCAGGTTTATTTGTAACTCCTGCTGTCATTTTTAAAACAGAATATCCTCTTCTATTGAATAAAGACATTATTCTCGACACAATTCCATCAGTATTTTTTGCAATTATTAAAATTTCATGTTCTCTATTCATTTTCTAACACACCTTTCTTTCCGATCATTTGACTTACAGTTTTTCCTGCTGGAATCATCGGGAATACATTTTCTTCTTTTTCAACAACACATTCGATTAACACACCTTCATCAGATAATATTAAATCTTTCAATTTTGTTCTCAAATCTTCTTTGTTTGTAAGTTTTGCATTTTTAATTCCATACGCTTCTGCAATTTTGATGAAATCTGGATTTATTTCTAAATTAACGAATGAATATCTTCTATCTTTAAACAATTCTTGCCATTGTCTAACCATTCCCAAGTAAGAATTGTTCAAGATAACAACTTTTACTGGTAAATTGTATTGTTTAATCATCATTAATTCTTGTAATGTCATTTGGAAACCACCATCTCCAACGATTAAAACAACTTTTTTATCAGGTGCTCCTATTTGTGCTCCAATTGCCGCAGGAAGTCCAAATCCCATTGTTCCAGCTCCTCCTGAAGTTACGATTGAATCAGGATTTTTGTAAGTGAAATATTGAGCAGCCCACATTTGATGTTGACCAACATCAGTTACAACAATTGTGTCCCCTTGCAAAATATCGTCAATCGCTTTTAGAACTTCTTGTGGAAGTAATTTATCTTCTCCAACTTCTCTATGTCCTAATGGATATTCTTTTTTCCATTCAACAACTTTTTTAACCCATTCCTCGTGAGTTTGTGGCTCAATTTCAGTATTAATATCAGTCAATACATGTTTTAAATCCCCAACAATTGGCACATCAGCCCTTTTATTCTTATCAATTTCAGCTGGATCAATGTCAATGTGAATAACTTTTGCATTTTCAATAAATTTATTAGGATTTCCAGCAATTCTGTCATCAAATCTAATTCCAGCCGCAATTACTAAATCTGCCTCATCTGTCGCATAATTCGCTGGTACAGTTCCGTGCATTCCTAACATTCCAAGAGATAATTCGTGCGATTCAGGAAATGCTCCCAATCCAAGTAATGTCGTAGCCACAGGTGTTTGTGTCTTTTCAGCATAGTCAAACAATTCTTTCGACGCTTTCGATTTCAAAACTCCCGCTCCTGCAATTATCAACGGTTTTTTCGCTTCTTTTATCAATTTAATTGCTCTTTTAATTTGACCTTGATGTCCTTCATAAGTTGGTGAATATCCTTCCAATTCAATTTTTTCATCAAATAATCTCTCAAATTCTTCATATGGAATTTGATGAACTTGAATATCGTTTGGAATATCAATAAGAACTGGTCCTGGTCTACCTGTTGTCGCAATGTAGTAAGCCTCTTTTACAACTCTAGGTATTTCTTTTATATTTTGAATCAAATA
This sequence comes from Leptotrichia sp. oral taxon 218, assembly GCF_018128225.1. NCBI lineage: Bacteria > Fusobacteriati > Fusobacteriota > Fusobacteriia > Fusobacteriales > Leptotrichiaceae > Leptotrichia > Leptotrichia sp. oral taxon 218. The sequence continues at coordinate 1,394,726 of NZ_CP072377.1, forward strand.
ATTACATTTTGTAATTGGCATTGTAATTCCAACTGTATCAGTTTCTTGGAAAGCATCTCTTCCCAATAAATTTGATCTAACTTGTCCAGTTATCGCAATCATTGGTACAGAATCCATATGTGCTGTCATTATTCCCGTAACCATATTTGTCGCACCAGGCCCTGAAGTCGCAAGACAAACTCCCACTTTTCCAGAAACTCTCGCATAACCATCTGCCGCATGTGACAATCCTTGCTCATGTCTTGCAAAATAGTAATTTATTTTGTCATAACTATAAATTTCATCAAATATTGGAATTACCGCTCCTCCCGGATATCCAAAAATATCTGTTATTCCTAATCTATGTAGCGATTCTAGTAAAATTCTACCACCGTTTATCATCTTAGTTTCACTCATTGTTTCAACCACCTTTTCTTAATTTTTTATTTTTAATCATCAATCATTGCTTGTGCATTCAATCTTCTAATTATATATCCTTTTTTCTCAAATTCTTGAGTTATTTTATTAATATGTTCTTCTCCATTTGTTTCAACCGTAACTTGCAATTCAACTTCATGGAATCTATCTAAATTCTTAAACTGATTATGTTCAAGTCTAATTACATTCGCATTTTGTTCCGAAAGAATTTGTGACACAGCCACCAATTGTCCTGGTTTGTCAGGCAAATCAACTGCAAATGTAAAAATTCTTCCTCTAGCTACCAATCCTTTATTAATCATAGATGAAATAGTTAATACATCTATATTACCACCACTTATTATTGAAACTATCTTTTTTCCTGTAACATTCAATTTTTTCAATCCTGCCACAGCCAAAATTCCCGAATTTTCCGCAACAATTTTGTGTTTTTCAACCAAAACCAAAAATGCCGCCATTAACTCATAATCAGATACAGTAACTATGTCATCTACATATTTTTCAATATAGTCAAATGTAATGTCACCAATTTTTTTAACAGCTGTTCCATCTGCAATTGTATTTGCTTCATCAAGTTCAACCACATGATGACTTTTTCTAGCCTCCAATGCACTCGCTGCACCTTCTGGCTCAACACCAATTATTTTTATCAATGGATTTTTTAATTTCGCAGCCGAAGCAATTCCTGAAATAAGTCCTCCTCCACCAATTGGCACCAAAATAATATCAGCGTCAGGCAATTCCTCCAAAACTTCTAAAGCAATAGTCCCTTGTCCTTCAATTACATCTTCATCATTAAACGGATGCACAAAAGTGTACCCTTCTTTTTCCTGCAATTTTTTTGCATACTCATAAGCCTCATCATAAACTTCCCCAGTCAAAATAACTTCCGCACCATATCTTCTAGTCGCTTCAACCTTAATAAGCGGCGTATGTTTAGGCATAACGATTACAGCCTTAATTCCTAATTTTTGAGCAGCTAGTGCCACACCTTGTGCATGATTTCCAGCCGATGCTGCAATTACTCCTCTTTTTTTCTCTTCTTCCGTCAATTTCGCAATTTTATTATAAGCACCTCTTATTTTAAATGCACCTGTTCTTTGTAAGTTTTCAGGTTTAATATAGACATCGTTTCCTGATTCATCAGAAAAAATATTGCTATGAATCAATTTCGTCTTTTCAATAACCGTCCCCAATCGTTCTCTAGCTTCCATAAAATCATATAATTTATGCAATTTTTTCACCTTCTCCAATTTTTTTATTTCTCTAATTTTCTTTCAGTTTTTTACAAGGAGTTATCTCATAAATCAAATAAAAATAATTTACACTAAACATTGTCATCTTTCAACTAATGCCAATAAAATTACTTCTGATTTATTAGGCACTCCCTGTCTTATTTTAAATATTTTTTATTTTTTTATTCAAGAAATCTATTATCAATTCTGTAACTTCAGACTGAAACCAATATTCATCTGAATGTCCTGCTCCTGGAACTATGTATCTTTTTGAGTCCACACCCTTTTCAATCAACGCCTTATGAAGCATTTCTGTCTGATTCGGAAGAACCAATGTATCTGCATCTCCATGCATTAATAGAAATGGAGGCGTTTTTTGTGAAATATAAGATATAGGATTTGTAGATTCAACATTATTCCTTACATCATTTAGCCAGAACTTTACCGACATAAGTATCGCCCTATAACCTTCTTCTGCATCTTCTGGAATATCAAAATCAACCTCTCCAAAATCTGTTACGCCATAAATATCTATAACTGCTTGCACATCACTATTTTCAGATAAATTCTCGCCCCTGTCAAAATTGGTAGTTCCGCTTGTAACTCCTGCCATTGCTACTAAATAACCTCCAGCAGATTCACCCATCAATGCTATTTTCCCCTTATCAACTCCATACTCATCAGCATTAGCCTTTAAAAATCTTATTGCTGCCTTTACATCTTCCAGACTTTGAGGAAAAACTCCATCAGGAATAGTCCTGTATTCCATACTTGCAACCACATAACCTGCTTTAGCTATTTCCAATCTTTGCTGCAAATAATTTTCCTTATAGCTGTGTGCAAAAGATCCTCCCGGCACAAATAATACTGTCGGATATTTCCCCTCTCTATTAGGCTTTAAAATATCCATTTCCAATTTTATATTTTTCCTAAAATAACTAACTGGCTGTGAATAAGTAACATTTACTATTGATTTTATTTTTTCTTGTGTCAATTTAACATTTAGAATTTTACTTTCATTATCATTTACCATTTGATTTTTCTCCTCTGAAATTTTCCTAATAATTACGATTAAAGTTAGCAATATCAAATTCCATCTAATGTTTATTTTCTGACGAACAGTAATGTGGTATTTACTAATCTAAAATTTCAATTGCTCCTCTATCTGCAGAAGACACATGCATAGCATATTTTTTCAAGTATCCTTTTACTTGAAGTTTAAATGGTTCCAATTTAGCTTTTCTAGCTTCAATTTCTTCATCAGAGATTTTAATATTAATTGATCTGTTTGGAATATCAATTTCCACAATATCTCCATTTTGAATAATCGCAATATTTCCACCTGAAGCAGCTTCTGGCGAAACGTGTCCAATCGAAGCACCTCTCGTAGCTCCAGAGAATCTTCCATCTGTAATTAACGCAACATCTTTATCAAGACCCATTCCTGCAATCATAGCTGTTGGCGATAACATTTCTCTCATTCCTGGTCCACCTTTTGGTCCTTCATATCTAATAATTACAACATCTCCTGCTACAATTTCTCCACCAACAATCGCTTTAACGGCTTCTTCTTCACTATTAAATACTTTCGCAGGTCCTGTATGTTGCAACATTTCTGGATCTACCGCACCTTCTTTAACAACACATCCATTTGGTGCCAAGTTACCTTTCAATACAGCAATTCCTCCAGTTTTGTAAGCTGGTTTATCCCAAGGTTTGATTACAGCATCATCATTAATGAATGCATCTTTTGCCAATTCTCCTTGTGTTTGCAATGCTACAGTTTTCGCATCTCCATGCAATCTTTCATTTTCAAGCAATCTCTTCATAACTCCAGTAACTCCACCCGCTCTATACAAGTCTTCAATGAAATATTCTCCTGATGGTGACAATTTACAAATTTGACGAGTTTTTTGCGCAATTTCATTAAAGTCACTTAAAGTCAAGTCAATTCCAGCTTCATGAGCAATCGCAGGTAAATGTAACGCTGTATTAGAAGATCCTCCAAGTGCCATATCTACTGCAACCGCATTTTCAAATGCTTCTCTTGTTAAAATATCACTTGGTCTTAAATCTGCTTTTAAAACTTCCATAATTTGCATTCCCGCTTTTTTAGCAAGTCTTGCTCTTTCTGAAAATACAGCTGGAACAGTTCCATTTCCTGGAAGTCCCATTCCAAGTGCTTCTGTTAAGCAGTTCATAGTATTTGCAGTATACATTCCTGCACATGATCCACAAGTCGGACAAGCCATTTCTTCTACAGAATTTAATTCTTTTCTAGTAATTTGCCCAGTGTTATAAGCTCCAACCGCTTCAAATACATTACTTAATCCAATTTTTTTACCTTTGTAAACTCCTGCAAGCATCGCTCCTCCACTTACAAATATTGAAGGTATATTCAATCTTGCCGCAGCAATCAACATTCCAGGCACTACTTTATCACAGCTTGGCATAAACACAATCGCATCAAATGGAGTAGCCATAGCAACTGCTTCGATCGAATCTGCAATTATATTTCTTGTAACCAACGAATATTTCATCCCAATGTGATTCATCGCAAGTCCATCACAAATTCCAATTGTATTAAATTCCATTGGAACTCCTCCAGCCATTCTAATTCCATCTTTTACCGATTGAACCAAGTTTTTCAAATGAACATGCCCTGGTATTATTTCATTAAATGAGTTCGCAATCCCAATTATTGGTTTTTCCATTTCATCATTTATAAAACCTAACCCTTTTAATAACGATCTATGTGGTGCTCTTGCTGCACCTTCTGTCAAGTTATTACTTCTTTTTTTTCCATCCATTGATTTTCACTCTCCTAAATTTTTTATTTCTTTAAAATTTTAGATCTTCCACTTTGTTTATTTTACCATATTTTTTACAATTTTTATATTTTTTTTATATTTATTTATTTTTTCAAATTAAAAAGGCAGCTCTAAAAAGAACTACCTTAAAAGTCTAGTATTCACAAACATTCACAAAATTTCAAATCTAAATAATTTCATTTTTGGATTATATTAATTATTATTGTTCAATCTTTCATCCATTACATCGTTTTTATGAAAATTATTATAAGAAACTTTTAAGGCACAATATTTTAAATTTTGTACAATTTTAATTTCTAAAATTTCTAAAACCAGTAATAATAATAAGACTAAAACCAATAATGACATAATATTCCTCCAATTTATTAAAATTTTAATAGAAACTATTTTTTTTCACGCACTTATTATAGCAAACTTATAAGACTTTGTAAAATATATTATATATATTTAAGTATTAGTATAATATATATTTTAATATACAAATATATAATTTTTACTAAAAATTTTTACTAAAAAAACTACCAAAATTAATGGTAGCCAAAAAAATTATTATTTTTGATTTGCAACTATTTTTATTTCAACTCTTCTATTTTGCTGTCTTCCTTGTACTGTTGAATTACTTGCGATAGGATTTCTGCTTCCATAACCTGTTGAAGTTATTCTTGAGCTATCAACTCCATCTGCTTGTAATAAATTTGCAACTGCATTTGCTCTATTTACTGATAATGGGTTATTTATTGCATCATTTCCTGTATTATCAGTATGTCCTGAAACTATTATTTTTGAATCAGGATAAGCTTTTAATGTAGCTGCGATAGATTCTATTGTTCCTTTAAATTGAGGTTTTACAATGTAACTATTTGTATCAAAAGTAATATTTTCAGGTGCAGTTAATTTAATTTCTCCTTCTCCAGTTCTTTCAACTTTTACTCCAGTTCCACTTAATTTTTCCTTCAATTCTTTTTCCTGTCTGTCAAAAATATTTCCAATTACCGCACCAACTGCTGCACCTCCAGCTGTACCAATAAGTGTCCCTTTCGTATCTTTTCCAATAACCTGTCCAATTACTGCACCAGCTGCTGCACCAATTCCTGTTCCAATTCCAGTTTTACTAACTTTTCGAGTCCCATCAGGTGCCGTTGTACAAGAAATAGCTACCAATACCAATAACATAACGATTGCTAACATTTTTTTCATATCTCTTCCTCCTTGAAAGTTTTATATGTTTAATAAATTATACAACATTTTTACTTTTATTTCAGTTTGCTTTTACTTTGAAAATGTTTTATTATAATCTATCTTGATCTATCTTGCTTGATTTTTTTTAAAATAAAATGTAAAATAAATATACTCTATAAAACAGGGGGGAACTTATAAATGTATTATTATGAAATTTATGTAGAAAATAATATAAGACTTTTTACTTACAAATCTGAAGAAAAATATGAAATTGGTCAGTGGTGCATCGTCAATTTTGTAAACCGTGATAAAATGGGACTTATCGTAAATATTGTAAAAGAAGAAAAAATCGATTTTGACAAAAAAAAATTAAAATCCGTCATTCGTGTTGCTCCCGTTCTTTCTATTCCGCTTGAAATAATGAAACTTGCAAAATGGATAAAAAACTATTATTTAAGCGATTTTTTTAGCGTTTTTAAAACTATTTATCCTGGAACATTAAAATTGAATTATTCTAAAAGAGCCATTTATTTGAAAGACTTTGACGAAGATTTTAAAAATTTAGAAGCTCAAAAATTTAATGAATATATGAAAAAAAGACCAGAAGTCACTTTAAATACTTTGAAAAAAAATTTCTCAAAAGAAATTATTGAAAAAGCTATAAAACAAAAAATTATTTCTGTCGAAAAAAAAATTATTTTAAATTCCAAAATTTCAGGAAAAAAAAAGAACAAAGGAAAAATTGTTGAAAAACAAATAATTTTAAATGAAGAGCAGGAAAATGCAGTAAATACTATAAAAAACAGTGAAAAACAACTCTTTTTGTTAAAAGGAGTCACTGGTTCTGGGAAAACAGAAATTTACATCAATCTTATTAAAGAAGCACTTAAAAATGGATATGGAAGCATATTTTTAGTCCCAGAAATTTCTTTGACGACACAGATGATAGAGCGACTCGAAGAAGAATTTTTAGACGAAGTTGCCATTTTGCACAGTAAACTTAGTGACAAAGAAAAGCGAGAAGAATGGTCTTTTATTAGAAATGGTGCCAAAAAAATTGTGATTGGAGCAAGATCTGCCATTTTTGCACCTGTTCAAAACTTAAAGTACATAATTATGGATGAAGAACACGAAAATACTTATAAACAGGAAAATAATCCCCGTTATCACACAAAAAATGTCGCAATAAAAAGAGCGCTTCTAAACGAAAATACAAAAGTAAAAGTTATCTTAGGTTCAGCAACTCCGTCATTTGAGAGTTTTTATCAAGCAAAACAAGGCGATTTGCAGTTAATTGAGCTAAAAAAAAGATTTAAAAATTCTAAAATTCCAAAATATGAAATTGTGGATTTAAATGAAACAACCGAAAATTTTTCAGAAAAGCTATTGGAAGAAATTTCTCAAACTTTAAAGAAAAAAGAGCAGATTATATTGATTTTAAACAGAAAAGCATTTTCAAATTTCTTAAAATGTAAAAGTTGCCAAAATATTCCAACTTGTCCAAATTGTAGTATTTCGCTAACTTACTACAAAAAAACTAATCAGCTGAAATGTCATTACTGCGGATATGAAGAACATTTTAGTGGATTTTGCAAGGAATGTGGCAGCGAAAAAATGCAGCAGATGGGAGCGGGAACTGAAAAAGTTGAAGAAGAATTAAAAGAATTTTTTCCAACTGCAAAAATGATAAGAGTGGATTCCGAAACAATGAAAACTAAAAGTGACTATGAAAAAATTTACAATGATTTTAAAAATCAAAAATACGATATAATGCTGGGAACTCAAGTTATTGCAAAAGGACTTCACTTTCCAAATGTCACATTAGTTGGAATTATCAATGCCGATATAATTTTAAATTTTCCAGATTTTCGTGCCGGAGAAAAAACTTTTCAATTGTTGACACAGGCTTCTGGACGAGCTGGAAGAGGTTCAAAAGATGGAAAAGTCATAATTCAGACATTTAACGAAAATAACGATGTCATTGCTAAAACAATTGAAAATGATTACGAAGGTTATTACAAAAATGAGCTATTTTTGCGAAAATCTTTTAATTATCCGCCTTTTGGCCGACTTATCGCAGTTGTAATTTCTTCAAAAAAAGAAGATTTAGCACAAAAAAAAGCGAATGATTTTTACAAAACTATTTCCAAAATTGTTGACGAAAATATGGAAATATCTGAAAATGAATTTATTTCAGAACCTTTTTGCGCTCCAATTTTTAAAATAAACTCAAGATTTCGTTACCAAATTTATTTTAAGTTTAATAAAGAAAATATATTAAAAATAAAAAAAATTATAAAAAAATATTTGGCTAAATTTAATGACAGTAATGTGAGAATTACAGTTGATGTTGATCCTGTTAATATGATGTAATAAATAAAAAACTATACAAAAATAACGGTAGATTAAATCTTATTAATTAAAGATAGAAAAATTAGGATGTGAAAATATTTAATGAAAGTAAAATTAAAAGAAGACGAAACGATTTATGAAGTTTTTGGAATTGTTATTTTAGATAATCAGGAAAAATTATTTTTGTTGTATAGCAATTTTGAAGTTCTTGGTACAGAGTTAGAAATTATTGATGGAAGAATACCTTTTAATTGGCTCTGGAAAGCAATAAATGAAAAATGGTGCAAAGTAGTCATAGGTCCAAAAAAATTAACAAAAAATCTTATTTACGCCGCTTATCACTGGGAAGGAAAAGAAGCAATAGAATATTTGAAATTACAATCTAATGAAATGAAAAAGAATTGGCAAAAAAATTTAGAATATTATGATGAAATTTTAGACTATAGTAAAATTTTTGATAATATGTTATACGAATTTGAGAAATAAATAGGGAGCTTGTATGAAAATAAGATATAAAAATAGTAAAAATATAGATTATTTAGTAATGGGAATATGCTATTTTAAAAATAATAAAAAACCATATTATTTAATAGAAGAAGAAAATGAAATAAAATGGGTTTCAGAAATTTATATTGATATAGAAAAATCTAAAATGCCATTTAACTGGTCTATTTCATTAGGGAATAATTCAAAATATGATTTTTTGTGTGGTTATTATGAATTATGCAACTTACCCGAACATTTTGAAGGAATTATATCGAGAAATAAAAAGGATTTGAAAATTTTTAGAAAAAGAAAAAATGAATTAGAAATATGGTTAGAAAAATTAGATTATTATAATAAAGAAGTAACTTTTAATGACATATTCTCTAAAATTAAATTTTAAACTTTATATAGTTTATCCTAAACTTTGATTATTAAATAGCAAACTGTTTTTCTGATTGTTAAAATGATATTCAATATCTCTGCTGCTCACCCCTTTAGAGCAGAGAAAAAGAATTTGACCTTCAATGCTAATTTTCTTTTTAGCCATAACAAAAACCTCCAAATATTATATAGTTATTTTACCATATATTATTTAGAGGTTTTCACAAAAATTTTTATACACCCAAATATTACGAAATTAAACTCTTGATATTTCTCCTCCAAAAAATAAAAATTAAAAATTATTTTTTATAAAAGTTCCAAATCCAATACTTTTTCTTTTTCCAATCGAAAAATAATCTGGAAATTTAATATTCACAGAAAAACTCCCAATAAACGCTATCATATTTACATTTTTTAAATCTCTTGACCTTATTTCTAAATTTTGAGATACATAAATTTTATCTTCTTTATCAAGCCAAATTCCTAATCCTTTTAAAACTTCTAATATATTATTCGTAATGGCTTGTTCCAATGTATATTCTCTTTTCAAGTATTTTGCATAATTTTTTTCATTTAATGGCAAATAAGGCGTCACAAATCTATACTCATACATTTTATCGCCTGTATATTTTATCTCTTCATCACATATTTCCAGCTCTTTCTGAATATCAAAAATAAAATTTCCATCAATATTTAAATAATCAACTTCCTCAAAAAGTTTTTTATTTATTTCAATAACCTCTTCACCAATTCCCATCACAGAAAGCGTATTCATAATCAATTTATACTGTAACTTAGGATATGAATAATTATATCCATCTGATAAATGATTATGAAATAATACATTTTCTTTATATTTATCTGCCAAAAAACCTCTTAATTTTTCTAGGTCTCTCATTGAGTGTTTTTCGTTTCTTTTGAATTTTAATATTGAGTATTTCACTAGTAGAACTCCTTAAATTTTATTCATATTTATTTAAAAAATTTTATTTAATAATTATAAAACTCAAGGTTTTATAATTATTTGTCCAAATCCGTAATTAGAAAATTTCCCTATTCCATAAAATTTAGCAAACATAAATATTGCATAAATTAAATTTTTATATTGTTCTTCTATTATTTTAATTTCAATCTCTCCTAAATAAGAATTTTCAATTTTTTTATTTCTTTTTATTTCTTTTATATAATATTTCTCTTTTTTAACAAGAAAATTTTTTCTATCATTTATCCAATTAAAATCCTCATTGCAGTATTCAGAAAAGTTTTTTAAAATTTCACAAAAGATTTTATCAAATCCAAATATAAATTTATTACTTTTTTCTTCAATTACAGGTGTCACAATTTTTATTTTCAAGTTACTTGTCAGTTCATCAAAATCCTTTTTCAATATTTCTTTTAAATTATAGTATCCAGTCCAAATTTTATCATTTGAAATTATGCCCTTTATTTTAAACTCATTTTCATCAATAAAAATAATTTCTTTATTTAAAGCTTTTCTAAATAATTTTTGAATGATTGAAGAAAAATATTCTATTTTTTTTATTGTTATCATTATTTTATAGTTTTTTTCTTTATCAACTATAAAAATATTTTCAAAAAAATATCCAAAAAAAGATGATACTCTAAAATCATTTATACCCATTTCAGGAAATATTTTATTAAAAGCTTCATGTATTTTTATGCTGTAATCATCTTTTGTAACAATAGTATTTTTAACAGGGGATAATACAACCAAAAAACTATTCATCAAATATCTACCTCTTCTACTTTTATTAAAGCCCATCCTATAGGATAATGATTTGCATCAAATACCGTTCTTGAATTTTCAATAGGTTCAGTTGTAACTAAATTTATTGTTTTATCGTTAAATCCTGTATATCCTCCTATTCTTATTAAAGTTATATTTTTATTTTTAAAACTATAAAATATCTTTTTTAAGAATTCATAAAATCCTTTTATATTGTATTCATCTTTTTTTCTTTCTTTTTCAATCTCAAAGTCTAACATATTTTTCATTTTATTATTTAAAGAATCCAATATTTGTTTTATTCCTAAATTTTTTTTGTAATCCATCATCGGATTATCTTTTAAAGAATACTCTGTTAAAACAATATTAAAGTTTATTCCTTTTTCAAAATTCACTTTTTTAGTTTTTTTTATTTCATTGTATGTTCCATTTAAAACTTCGCAAGTTAAATTTCCTTCTTTTATTTTAAGCCTAACTACTTCAAATTTTTCCGAATCTATTTCTTCTGTATCAGAGACTTTCACTATTTTAAAAGGATCTTTTTTTGGTTCTAATCCTAGTTTTTCTCCTTTTTTATCTATTTTATTTCCATATCTGTCTTCTTTTTCAGCTAATAAAACCTCTGATTCCATTATTTTAGCTTCTTTATCAATCTCTTTTCGATTATACACTCTTTTCCCATTTTTTATTTCATAGCTACTTTTTATTTGATATTTTTTCTCATTTTCTAAAAAATCACTGTATATGAAAGCTGTTCTTAACGCTCCTTTTATTGAACTTCCTGGAATATATCTTTTATTATCATATCCAATAAATTCAGAAATACTTAACTGACTATTAGCTTGATTTCTATCATCTATCTTCTTTTTATAATATTTCTCAAATTCAGAAGATATTTTTTCTTTGTAAATATATCCCCATTCTTCTTTGTAATTATTATATATCCAACTTCTAATATTAAAAAGGTTATTCTTTTTAAGTATTTTATAAAAATTCTCTTTTTCAGAAACATTCATTTTATCAAAAGCTTCGGACATATCAATTCTATACATGTACCCAGATTTAACTGTATATTCATACGCTTCTATGTCTTTTCCACTTCCAATATGAATATCTGTCAATGGAAGTAATTTCACATTATATTTTTTTGCTACATTCATTAGTCATCAACTCCTACAATAAAAGGAATAAGACATTGAATACTTTTTTCATCATCTTTTTTTAGATTTTTCAATACTCTCCCTTTAACTGAATCAGAATTTCCTTTAAAATAAGAACCTTCTGTATAGCAAATAAAATAATCTTTAAAAGGATTTTCTGTCATATATGCTTTAGGTTTTTTAGTAAGAAGTTTAGAATTTATAACTTCTATATTATCCTTTTTATTTGGAATATAGTTAGAAAGAACTACAAAACTATTCTTAGCTTTTCTTTCACTAAATACTTTTTCTGGTTCCATTTTAATGATTTCAAATTGTCCTTTCCCTGTACTCGCACTTTTTCCATATCCATTAAAAGATATATATTTCAATCCTTGTTCAAATTTTTTCATATTAAAATTATCTCTTATTTTTACAAAAATTTCTATTTCTGTTTCTTCAAAAAATCTAATTTCATTTTGTTCAAATAATCTTATATCATTTTCTTCTTCACTAATAATTCCAAGTCTGTTTATTTGATTTCGTATTCTTCCTTCTATCTTAAAAAATTTATTTTCTCTATTTATTTTCTTATTTTCATCTGTTGTTCCATTTAACATTTCTTCCAAAAAATTTTCATTAATTCTTGAATTACGAGGATTTTTTCTTTTTTCTAATGTAGAAAAGTCCCTTTTTCCTTCTAAAACCTCCAAATATATTTGTTCTAATTTTTTACCATTTAAAAGTTCTTCAAATACACTTCTGCTAATATATTTTTTCTTTTTCATAGCTTTATAAAACTCTATTCTTTTTCTATCAAATTTTTTTAATTTAGTATTATCTATTTCATCTAAAAATTCTTCACTCAATTCTCCAAAAATAGGATAATTTCCATTAATTATAGGATTCGAAAAAATAAAAGGTGGATTATAATTTTTTGTTTCTTCTACAATATTTTCAATAAATTTTTCTCCTTCTATCATTTTCAAGGCCCAGATCATTGATCCAAATAAAGTATCCGACTGAATAGGTGTTATAAATGAACTTTTTGGTTTTAAGTCTATTTTCCAAATACTATAATTCATGTTCTAATCTCCTAATTTTATATCATTTAAATTTAAATTTTCTTCTTTTTGTTGTTCATCAAATAAATTTTTTATTTTTAAATTTTCAAATTTTATTTGTCCACTTCCTCTTGAAACTGCTCCTCCAAGCCCTTCTATTTCAACTAATTTTAATCCATCTTTTATTATTTTTTCTATTTCATCTTTTTTATCTATATTTAAAACTTTAAAATTAATTTCCATATCAAAAATTAGATTTCTTGGAACTCTCTCTAAATTTCTTGGATTAGCACTTGAATCAAGTCTATTTATACTATTCTCTATTTTTAATTCTGTATCCGTTCCCGTTCTCTCTTTCATTCTCTTTACTTCTTTTTCTGAATCCTCACTCAAAAACATATCTTTTACTGTTATTCTTGTAGGACCTTTTCTACCATTTCCACCTGCCGTTCCACCAAATACATTTAAAAGTGTATCACCTTCACTATCTTTTGATAAATTTTTTCCATCATATACCTTTCCATCGCTAGTCACTTTTCCAGTATACCATTCCAATAAATATCTCATTTTCCCTTTTAAACTACTTCCTGGTATATAAGGATTTTCTGTTGCTATATCTCTTACAATAGGATTATCATTTCCTCCAATTTCTATAACACCTTCATCTCCACCGATATGTAATCCTGTTTCTAATTTTATTTGTCCACTTATTTTATATATTCCCATTAATTTATATTCTGACATTTTTTATTCTCCTTTTCTATCTATTATTTACCCCACCAAGTCCATACATATATCCTAATACTGTTTCAAAAAATACTAAAAAATCTTTATAACTTTGTATTGTATTTTCTTTAATGACAATGTCAATATTTTTTTCCATAAATTCAGAAAATTCATTTGTTATTTTCTTTCCACCTTTTTTATACTCTAATTTTGATTTTAATATCAATAACTCTATATGTAATTTATCTACATTTTTCTCATTTTCATCTATATATTTTTGCTTTAATTTTTTTAATTCATTAAAAAATGCTCTTAACTGACTATTTGTTATTTTCATATTTTCTGCTATATTTTTAGCTTCTATCGATACAAGCTCTTTTCTTAATACATTTTTTGATTTGTCTCGATAACCTTTTTCTAATATTTCTTTCATTATTTCTGTCACTTTAAATTTTGGACTATTCCAATTATTATTTTGTATATTTTTACCATTCCGATTTCGACTATTACTACCTCTTCTTTCTGAATTATTTTCTTTCTTAAAATCACTAAAAGATATTTTACTATTTCCCATATTCTTCACCTGCTACTTTCTATTCAAATAAATTATATAGTTTAAAACTATTCTCATATATTTTGTTAAAAAATTACCTTGCTTATTGTCTATTTCTTCCATAAATTTATTTCTTAATTCTTTAATTATTTCAACTTTTTCTTCCTTATCTTTAATTATTTTTACTATTTTATTTTTTTCTTCATTATCTCTTACTTTTTCAAGTTTTTTTCTATTTTTTTTCAATTTCAGATTCAAGTTCCTTCAATTTTGGCAATATATTTCTACCATAGTCATATTCAAATTTTGAAATATATGTTAATAAATTAAAATCTATATTTTTCCCAGCTTTACTATTTTTATCAATTCCTGACAAAGATTTATATAACTTTTCGGCCATTTCTGTATAATTTAAACACCTATATAAAAATGTTTGTGTAATCATTTCTCCTTCTTCTTTATTTCCATATATTTTTTGTAGTCTTTCAGCAAACTCAAATATTTTTTCAAATTCATCCCATTTAAATGATTTATCAAATAAAGTAAGAGCATTTTTATCTTTGTCAATTTCTTTAGATTTTTCTTCAAGTTCTCCAGCTTCATTAATTCCATTTATTATTTTTAATTTTGGGTGTGAAATAGCTATTCCACCAGATAGAGTTATTTCTTCGTTTTCTGTCACAAACTTTTCAAAATTATTTTTTATAAAATATGATACAAAGATAATTTTATCCCAAGGACCTATTATGACTAAATCATCTCCTCCAGAATAAAGAACATATATTTCACTCAAGTCTATTTCTTTCTTAATCTTGTTGCCTAAATAGATTTCTACTTTTCCTTTTTCAAAAATCGAATTCATCCAATACGAAAAAAAGTATTCCATATTTCTGCTTAAAGTAGAAATTCTTGAGATAGAACGATAATCTTTTTTTTCATCAGTTTCTTCTAATTTCTCCAATTCTTCATCTGAAAGATTCTTTTTTTTCTTAAGCCCTATACTGAATATCATTCCTAAATTGTCTACATCTGCTTTATAAACTGCTATTTTTTTATTTCCCGTTGCTGTATTAGAAATATCTTCAAAACTTTTCAATGAATTTTTATTTTCTTCTAAAGGAGCATAGTTACTAATAAATCTTAATATTGTGGGATAATTTTCAACTATTTCAATATTATTGAGAGATATTACTAAATCTATTTTCTCGTTTTTTCCTGAAATATCAATATCTTTCTTTGATTTAAAAAACTGAATAGACATATTTTCAATCACTTCAAAAGTTTTTTTATTATCTGCTTTATGATTGTATCTTATACCTATAAATTTAGCTTTTGGAATTTTCCCTCCCATTTCCTTAAATTTTTCATTTAATCTATCTAGAGCAGTTGTTCCATCGCTTCTATATCTTACATCAAAAATTGGATTTTCTTTTATTTGATTAAAGAATCTTTTATCTTTTTGCCAATTTAATTTTCTATTTCCCTTTTCAAGAATTTTAGTAAAATTTCTAGCTATTTCATTACCATTTGATTCAATAGTTACAATATTTACAAAAAGCTGCCCAAAAAATTCTTTATACAAATAATCATTCAATTTTTCTTTTATTTCCTCTACTTTTTTCGTTAAATCGTCCGTATTTTGAAGTAAAATATAAAACTTTCCACCAGCAGTTAAAATAATATTTGTTAAATTTAACTCAAATTCTTTTATTAAATGTAATGCTATGGCATCGCTTATCATTTTTACAAAAAAAGATTTTCCTCTCAATGTTTTAGCAGCACCTTCTGATTTTATACCATCATAAATAAAATTCTGAATCCCACTAACATCTCCAACTAAAACTGTAAATTGCTTAATTTCTTTTCTAGGCTGGTTCCCATTTTCTAATATGTTATTTTCTTTATGATATTTATAAGAAGCTAATGCTAATGCTGAAGTGCTTTTTAAATGATCAAACAACGAGATATCCGATATTTTTGTTTGTGTGTCCGATGCTATACACCACATATATTTTTCCATTAATAAATATAATTGTGAAAAAAATACATCATAGTTACTACTATTTATATTTTTTATTTCATCAAAAAAATTACATATATGTTTATACAATTCTTCTTCATTATTTCCTCTAAAATTATTCGCATCTATTCCTGTTGCAAGTTGTTGACAAAAAATAGATTCATAACTAAGGGAATTTAATTTATATGCAAAATATGACGAATCATTTTTGTTTTCATCATTTTTTAAAGAAATTGTTTCAAATATTGGATTTAAAGGTTTTCTTCTCCAATGAGTGTCCTCTCTTTGATCTTTTTCAATAGACTCTTCTCTTCTTTCAAAAGCAGAATAATTGTCTGCTCTTGCTACTATATTTCCAATTCTTTGTAATTTTTTATCTTCAATATCCTTAACTGAAAGCTTAACTTCATTAAATTCTTTGCTTTCATGATGTTTTAAAACAAGTTCCTTCAAATTTTCTAACAATTCAGAACTTTCTATTATTCTATTTTCTTCTAAAAAACATATAAATTCTTTTGACAACACAGGATGCTTAAATGTTCTATATTCTTTATTTTTTATATTTTTTACATAACTTGATGATCTATTTGTAAACTTTCCAAAATCATGTAACAGTCCAGCCAAGGAAACAACTTGTTCCATATTTTCTAACTTAAACATCACTCCTCCTTTTTTATATTTAACATTGTTATATATATCCATCTAATTTTATTTTTATTACTATATTTATACCACATTTCTTAAGAAATAACAATTTTTCACTAAATTTTTTTAACAAAAATCTAATTAAAGTAATAAAAATTATCATAATTTTTTATAAATATGCTCGACAATTTCTCTAATTCATTATTTAACCATTTCTCTCACTCCTTTTTCTTTTATAATCTTATTATATACCATTGTTCTAACCTATTTTTATTAATAATTCACCTATTTTTTCTAAAAAAAAATAACAACCTTATAAAAGTTGTTATTTTAATTTATATTCTGACTCTATTTCAATCCTTGTTTTAATGGATTCACTTCTTTAACTTTCAAACAAATTATTTTTTTATGTAGTACTGTATTTTGTTTCAATCCTTGTTTTAATGGATTCACTTCTTTAACCGTACTTTCAAGAAAATCCTTTATTTATAGGTGCTACAGAGATTTCTCAGACATTAAAATCATGTTTTTTTGATTAATTTTTATCGTTTTTTGCTGTTTTTTTAGCATTTTCCGTAACTCCTAACTCTCATTTTTATTGACTTTGAGTAGATTTTCTTTCTCTTTTTTTATTTTTGATAGTGGTAGGAATTTTCACCACGAACTTATTTTACCATACTTTTTTATTTTTTCAAAATTTTTTTTGATTTTTTTACAAAAAAAAGAGAAAATCTATTTATGATAATTTTACTAAAAAATGATTTTCTCTGTTTTTATTTTTTAATATTATCTTCCACAAATTTTTTTGTAATAACAATCTCGGCATTTTGTACCGCCTTCTGCTTCTATTGGATATCGCTCAGTTTCAATTATTTTTAATACTTCAGCAGCACTTTCTTTTACTTTTTCCAAATCTTTATTTGTACATTCTATTTTCTTTAATGATAAACCATCTAAAAACAAAATATACCCTTTTTGAGATTTAATTTTATACTTTTCTTCAATTAATATTAAAAACATGGCTACTATATATTTGTATCTATTTTCTTCTCTTGCTGCATATTTAGCATTGTAGTAATAAACTGGAACTATTGTTTCGTCTTCTAAAAGAAGTATGTCGTCTAATTTCCCATAAAAATGATATTTTTCTGAAGATAATTCTTTGTTAAATTCTCTATTATACCAGTATAGTATATTTTCTTGATTTGAATTTATCATTTGTTCTATATTTTGTTTTTTTAATTTCAATCTATCCCATATCCATTTCCTATTTATACGATTTTTTCCTTTCACCCTTTCTTCTTCTTCCTTGTTAGAATCTTCCTTTTTTTCTCCAAACATTTTTAACACATTTTCATAATATATTATTCTAGGACAAAAAATATAGTCCAAAACTTCAAATATTGATATTTTTTGAGATTTAATAACTTCCATTTTTTATTCACCTCTTTTAAAAAAATAGTACTGGCTTTTCATCTTTAACGATATCTTGTTCAAAAGATAATCCCAACAATGTTGCCTTTTTGTAATCTGATTCACAAACTGGGAAAATATATACTGAATCTTCTCGTAAATCAATTGCTTTTTTTGTTTCCACTATAATTTCATCAACTTCATCTTTTTCTATATTTCCTAGAAATACCGATTTCTGAACTCTGTATAATCCATGCTTTTGTGCTATTCTAATAATTTCTCTTCTATTTCTATCATCTGTTATATCGTATATTAACCAAGTCATCATTTTCAATCACCTTCTATAAATAATTCAAAAATAGTCCTCAAGTCCCCAAAATTTTAATTTTACTTTGATATCAAAAAATTTGCTAATTCGTGACATTCAAACTGTAACTTATCTAAACTCGAAATATTTCTGTTATTGTAACGCACCTTTTTTTCCAATCTGTTATAAAAACTCTCAACCAAAACTTTTTTTCCATCGCCTACCAACATAACACTATTTCCTTCTCTTTTGAAAAAATATTTTTGAACTCTTTTTTGTGTAAAAAGTGAAAATACCGTTCTACTAGCTAAATGTCTGTAACTTTCTATTAAATCAAAAACAAGCGATTTTTTCCCATAATTATCTGTATGAATTATTCCAACATAAGGATCAAGTCCCGCAATTATACAAGCTTTTTCAACTTTACTGTATAGTATTCCAAAAGCATAGTTTAACATTGCATTAAATTCATCTTCTGCTGGATGCATACTTCTTTTTTCAAATTTAAATTCTTCTGGTATTAATTCTGACAATGTTTGGTAGTATATTTTTGCTGCATTTCCTTCGTACCCCATCAAAGTTCCTCTTTTTTCACTAACATTTCCTTCTACTAATTTTATTTGATAAATATATCTTTTCATTTCTTTTATTTGTTTATCCAAAAATGCTTTTTTCGCTTCTCTTTTTATCTTCAAATCTTCCAAATGTTCTGCACAATTTTTAATTTTTTGTATCAATATCTGTTTTGCCAATTCAATTCCTTTTTGAGTCCCAAATATTTCCAACTGTTTTCTTCTAATATTAGCTGTTGAACCAAATTTACTTTGCCAAAATCTTCCATAAGGATTTCCAAAATCATCAACAATCACTATATCAATATTATTATCCACTGCCAATTTTATTACATCTGTTGTCAAAAATATCCCTTTAGATAGCACTAATGATTTTATCTTTTGTGGAGCCACTGCTACTTTCTTCTCACTCGTAGTTATTTCAAACAAATCATCTCTCTTTTTTACCACTGTCCCTAAATCTGTTATATATAGTTCCATAGTTTTTTATCCTTTCGTAAATAAATTTTTGATTTTAAATCCAGTTCCAAATTTGACTCAAACTCTTGATTCTTACCCCTTAAAAAACTTTTTTCAAGAGTCCAAGTTACATTTGGCATTAATTTTTACAATTACTTTACTATTCCGAAAATACTTTTTTTGCTATATTCCCTATCGTTAATGTCATTCCTGTGTCAAATACTCCACCTACTACTCCGCCTACTAATGGCATCATTTTTCCAAAATTCACTAAACCTTTTTGTCCAAACTTTGTTACTAATCTGAATCCAACTTGTTGATTTATCTTTACTAATACTTCTACTGGAATTTTTTTTATCACATTAATTACTACTTTTTCACCAATTTTTATTCCTACATTTTTTAATACTTTTGTTGCTGAACTCCCTGTTAAACATGCATAAGCTATTGTTCTTACTTGATCACTGTAAATATCATAACCATTTATATATGCTATTGCTGCTATCATTCTTAACTGTATATAAATTGTACTCAATATATTTGTTGGTATTGCTACTGGTAATACTAATAATCCACCTAATCCTGTTATAAACCCATTTGTTCCGCACAATAATGTTTGATATCCTATTAAATCGTCAATTGCTTTCTTTTTACTACTACTTTTGTATAAATAATCTTCTGCTAATTCTTCAATTGATTTTTCTCCTGATAATACACCTTGTAAAGCCTTATCATAACACACATCCAACAAATTCATCATTTCTCTTTCTAGCATAGCTAATACCTCCTAATATTTTTTATAAGATTATGATATCACTTTTTTTTAACTCATCTTTTTCTAAAATAACATACTTTTTTATTTTTCCACTCAAATCCCCTCAGTTTGAAGGGATTCAAGCAGAACAACTTTTCATTTTATTAAATTTTCTTTTTTATGCAGTTTCTAACATTTCGTTTCTTTCAAATAATCTCTTCGTTTCTATAAATAAATTAGAAAGTTCATCAAGAAATCCTTCATCCATATCATTGTAAACATCATCATTTGTAATCGGAAATTCATACCCATTTTTTAAAATTTTTCCTTTGTTACATTTAGTAAATATTCCTATTGATCTAAAATAAAAAACTATAAAATCACCATTTTCATTATTTCTGAATACTAACATTTGTTCACCGAATAACGATTCCTCACTAGTTTCCAAATCAATCATTGCAATATTAGTTTCAAATACACTTTCAACATAATCCAATACTCTAAAGAAATTTTTTTCCATCAATTTTATTTTAGATTTACCAAGATGAATTTTTGAATCTGTTTTTATTTCAGTATCTCCACAAGAGTAGTATCTTTTTCTCAAAACTAAATTTTTATTTAACATTACAATCACTCCTAAAATTAATTTTTTAAATTTTCTTAATTTCTCTTCTATATTGATATTTTACTACTATTATCTAACTTATTTTTCCCTTATTTTGACTTATTTTTTCTATCCCACCCACCCAAACCCTTAATTCATTTAAAACCAACCACCAAATAAACTTCCAATCGTATCACACACACTACTTACTGCCGAACTAACTGCTCCTACTACTCCACCAACAACTCCTCCAACTACTGAACCCACTGCTGAACCTATTGTTTCTCCAACTTCTCCAAACATACTACCTATCGCTCCACCAACATCTGATCCTGTATCACTACCTTCTGAAATCCCATCTGATGCACCTTCAACTACATTTGCAACTCCATTTACCACATTTGCCACACCTTCTGCTAACACTCCAACTGCTGCTCCTAAAATACTTTCTAAAATACCTTTTCTATAATCTTTCAAATCATCATTATCTTTCCACATTACTTCTTCTTGATTCAAATTTTGCACATAAACTACTCTTTTTTCTTCTGGTGTATTTTGTAATATGTAATATAATAATTTTGATAAGTTGTACGGTTTTTGTTGTAAATATCCTTCTTCTTTGTATCCTGCACTATAATATATTGGTTCTACTTCTATTCCTGTCGCTTCTTTAATTCTCTTCTTTACAGATTCTACTTTTCTATCTAAAAATTCTTCTAGCTCATCCTCAGGCCCATTTTCTTCTTCGTTCCAATATTTCCCCTTCATCGCTACATCCGCTTGATTAATTGCCACTAATATTCTATTTTCTTTATTTTTTCCTAAATTCGGTATAATCACATTATTTATTAACTCATACGATGTTCCTAAATCTCTACTACCACCATCTAAAATCACCAAAACTAAATCTATCAACAAATTCCCATTTTCATCTTTTTCATAAAGTTTATCAATCATTCTTTTACTGTGTCTGTTATCCGCTTCTTTTCCATCACCTAATCCTGGAGTATCCCATACTACTAAATTGTCTAACTCATATCTTTCAATATCCATTGTTTCAGGATCCACACTTGTTCCAACTTTAGCCACTTCTACACCAAACAACGCATTTATCGTACTACTTTTCCCACAACCTGTTGCACCTGTAACCATCAAATTAACTTTCTGTTTTTTCAATCTCAATAAATTACCTAACAATTTTTGTTTCACATTTTCATTTAACTTTTGTTTCATAATAATACTTTCAAATTCTTTCAATAAATCACGTTTCATAATCAATACCTTCTTTCTACTTTTTCTTTTTATATTGTAATTATAATCTATTTCTTTAACTTATTTTTTTAAGTAATTAACTTATTTCTAAAAAAAAGAAACTGCTCCAATAATTTGAAACAATTTCTTTTATTAGTTGTATTTTATCCACACTATTTCAAATGAGATTTTCTAACTTCTTCCTCTGCTTTTTTTCCACCTTTTAATGTTTCTTTATATGATAAATAGCCAGAAACTCTTCTTAATTTTTTTATTTCAATACTTCCACAACAACTACATTTTTCTTCAAATATTCCAGTAGTTTTACAACTTTCACAATAATCTAACGGGAAATTTATTCCTAAATAATTTATACTTTTGGAAATTCCAAATTTAACAACATCCATAATCGCTTCACTATTATTTAACACAGGCGTTGAAAATTCGATATAAGAAATTGAACCTCCATTACAATATTCAACAAAATTTGATTCTAATTCTAATTTCTTAAATGCGTCTAATTCAAGATAAACTGGTATATGAAACGAATTCGTATAAAATTCCTTAGTTTCTTCATCTTCACAAAATCTCCCACTAATTCCTTCACCAGGAGTTGCCAAAACTGAAAAATTTAAACTATACTTTTTGGTCCATTTATCTGTCATTTTTCTCATAAATCTTAATATTTCTCTCGACAATCCTAAATTACTTTCTATCATATCTAAAGAAATTTCTTCTTTTACTAAGTAACTTACACATTCAGCCAATCCAATAAATCCAATTGAAAGTGTACCATTTCTAAAACTTTTTTCCATATCATCATTATTTATTGACTCTTCAGAATTTTCATAAAAATTATTTTCTAAAATATATTTAAAGTTATTAATTTCTAATTTACATAAAGCTTCATATTTTTGAATTAAGATATCTTTTGATTCTTCACAGATTTTATTCAATTTTTTATAAAAATTATTTAAATTTGTACTTTCTTTTGCTATTTTTGGTAAATTTATTGAAATTGATGCAATGTTACCTCTTTTTAATGCTCCTTTTTCTCCATTTACATTTTTTGCAACTAATGTTCTGCATCCCATTATTCCAACTTTTTTCTCATCAATATCTTTTACTAAAATGCTATCACAATTAAAATATGTTGGATTCATTCTTTTTCCTGTAACTCTTGTCGCTAATGAAAATAAATCATAATTCTTATCACCTAAATCAAAATTAATACCTTTTTTTACTTTGAAAATTATATTTGGAAAAACAAAAGGCAATCCATTTAATATTTCACCATATTCAAAAGCCTTTAAAAAACATCTAGTTACTTTTCTCCCATTTTCACTAGTATCTAATCCTAAATTAAATGAGACATACGCCTTTTCATACCCATTTCTCAATGGTAAATTCAACTTTTGGTATAATCTTCTAATTTTTGTTATTAATTTTTCTTCTGAAACTTCTTGTACAAATTCCGCCAAATCACTGTCAATATTAATAAACCCTATTCCACCTGATTGATCATTTGTTAAATTTACAATTACTTGAAAAATATAGTCTAATGCATCATCAATTTCCATTTTTTCTAAAACTTCTTTCAATTCGATTAACTTTTCTTTTAATTCAATTCCGATACAATTATATGAAACTCCTGTATATTCTTTATCATGAATGTGAATCCATCTTTCTTCATGCAATTGATTCTTAAATTCTTCATTTTTCAAAATTCTATATGCTGCATTTGTATTTGCATTTGCTTGATTAACTCTCATTTACAATCTCTCCTTTTTCCAATGAATAAAATTTTTGATTACTTGATCCATAAAACTTTTCTTGTATTCTCAATGTATCTATGTATTTTCCAACTTTTAAATACTTTAATTTTTCTAAAATGTTTTTTGGAACTTTCTCTAAATCATATGAAGTATAAAGTGCGATTTCAAAATTTTTCTTGTACATTTCATTAATAAATTCTTCTAAGGCTTCTTTTTGTATCATAGGCTCTCCACCTGAAATAGTAATTTTTTTTACTGGCAAGTTATACGATAATATTTCTTCACATAAATCTCTCACTTCATACTCTTTTCCATATCGTATATCTTGTATTCTTTCATTGTGACAACCTCTACATTTTACATTACAACCTTGAAAAAATATTGTTGTTCTAATTCCAGGCCCATCTTCATATCTGTTTTTCTTAATTGATGCAATTTTTACTTTCATTTTATACCTCCGCTTACTATCTCTATTACATCAATAATTTTAACAAATATTTTTTCCCCTATTTTTCTCTAAAATAACTCATTTTTCTCTTTAGTATTTACTTATTATAATTTTTTAGTTATATGATTGGCAAAGAACCATCTTAAATTCTAATTTCAAGATGGTTCTTTCTGTTAATCTATCTGTATTTTAAATTTATCTTTAATCCATTTTCATAAATAATAAAATCTTCAATATCGTCTTTTTTAGGATATTTTTCTTCAATTTTTCTCCTAATTATTTGGTTTATTCCAAAAATAATATCTTTTACTTTAGTAACTTTCTGATCTTTTATTCCAAATTTATATTCTAAATCTTTTTTAGAAATCTCAAATTTATTTTTTTCAATATTCTTAAATAACTCTACTATCGGAACATTAATTATACTATCAGAATTATTAAAAAAGATATTTTTTACTTTAGTCTTTCTATCACTTTTCGTAACTATTTTACCATTTTGAATTTCAACTATATCCGATTTTTCTGAAATTTTAAAAGGAAAGTTTATCTCATCTTTATTATTTTTATCAAGTATTTCTTCTAATTTCATTTTTATTTCTATTTTTTTATTTAGTTTAATCCTATTTTCCACTTTTGAAATATCAAATTCTTGTCTTTTATCTCTTTTTCTTATAAAATATTCTTCTTTAAAATTAATTTTTAATATTTCCAATTTCCCTTCATCTTCAAAAGGTATATCTAGTATTCCGCCTTTATATTTAAGCAATCCTACATTTTTATCTGCTAAATCAGGTATTTCAAGCTCTTCTAATTCATATTCTTCCGTAAATTCTTCAAATAAGATATTTTTTATAAGTTTAATTTTTTCATCTTCACTTATATCAACCGAATCTCTTACTCCAATAATCTCTTGAATCATTTCTTCTTCATAATACTCTTCTAAAATACTTTTTAAATGATAATTCGAAATTTTTTCAAAAATAGCTTGTTTTAATAAAAGATACAAAAAATAGTCAACCATATCAATATTTTTCTCTAATCCTTGATCATTTTCATCTTCATCATTTTTGTTTGAATTAAAATCTATATTTTTTAAACTTTTGTCACTTTCTCTTATTTTTTTTATTTCATCATCATCTAATTTTTTCCCTACTGCTCCTATTTCTATTTTTTCATCTTTTTCTTTTTTTATCTCATTTTCTGTTATCCCAAAAATATTGTTACTAAATTTTAACCACTTGATATCTATATAATCGCTTTCAACTCTATAAATTACTCTCGCCAGATACTTTACATATTCTCGCAATCTTGAAATATTTTCTGATAAAAATTTATATTTAAATATTTTTTTCAATGCTTCATTTAAATCGCTATAAAAATTTTCAATATCTTCGTTATACTCTAACATTTTAAAAAAATTAAATAGTTTTCCAATTTCTTCATAGAAAAATCTTAAGTCATCAATTCCTACTACTTCATATAAATCTGAAACAGCTTTACAATTTACTTTCAAAATATTTTCATTTATTTTTCTATATATTCTATTCGATTCTTCTAATGGCTCTTTCATCAAGTTTAATTTTGTAACCAGACTCATTCTAGGTCCTTGACCTTTTCCTTTAATAAATTCATTTTTATTATCATCAACAGGCTTATAATTAGGTAACATTGTTTCACGCCAGTTAATTGATTTAATTTGTTTTTCAACTGAGATTCTATAAAATACAATTCCTATTTCCTTAAAACCAAGTGTTGTATCTAAAACTGTATTATTTTTTGAAATTTTTCCATCTTGTATTAACTTCACTATTTCTTTATATAACATTTCTATACTGTTCTCAATTAAAATACCTTCTATTTCTATTTTATCTCTATATTTACTTGATTCTTTATATTCTAAAAATTTACTTTCAGTTTGATCGGTATACAATAAATAAAGTGTTTTTATATTTGGAAATATTCTTAGATCTTTTTCAAACGGTAATTCTTCAAGAATAGAGTTTTCACTGTAACTATGACTAAAAGCTGACACTATTTTTGTTATTTCGCTTGTATCTACTCCTTCTTCTTCAAGTAGTTTCTTTTCATTTGATAAATGATTCTTAAAATCTTCCTCAAAAATTTTCAAATTAAAATTATTTTCATCAATTTTCATTCCTGATTTATTATTTCTTTCATCATATCTATTAAAATAATAATCTACTAAAAAATTATCATCTATTTTTGAATACTCCTGAATATTTCTATTTTTTACAAATAATTTTCTTATTTCTCGTGCTAATTCTATTCTTGAGATTTTATTTTTTTCCACTTTTTAATTCCTCCTATGTATCATCATTCTAAACTATATAAAATACTAAATAATTTTTTATTTTATTTATTCTATCGCTTCGTATTCTTTCTCATATTTTTTAATATCTTTTAAAGTTAATTTATTCATAATTTCAATTGCTTTTTCTAATGAATCTGAAAAATTAATTAGATTTACTTCCTCTCTAATATTAATATGTCCTGCATAATTTCTTATATTTTTTAATTTATTTAAACAATCAATTAATTTTTTTAATTTATTATCTACATATTTATTTTTCAACTTTTCTATTTTTTTATAAAAAGTTTCGCTTTTTTCTTTTGAATCAATTTTAAAAATTTTATATTTGTAAATATCTATTAAGAAAAATGACGCCAATGCATAATTTTTAGAATTTTTCTGATTTTTTACAAATTTCATTAATTCTTCATATGTTTCATTTTTTATTAATTTTACTTCTATAATTTCATATATTTTTTTATTTATTAAATCTAATTCTTTATTATTTACTTTTTCAAATTCTTTAGATATTTCTATAATCTTTCTATATTCATTATATGTATATGCTTCTGAAATTTTTCTCATAATTTTTAATAATTTTTCATCTATCATTTTAGTATTTTCTAAAAAATTTGTATACTTCGTATAATCTTTAAATTCTACTATTGATTTATACAAATTAATTATTTCTAAAATTGGTATTTTATAAATACTTCCACACTCAGAGTTTAATATTCTTTCTCCATAATAAATCGAACGAAGTACAATATTATCATTTAACAATTCAAACAATCTCAACGAAGTCAACAAATTAAACGGAATATTTCTAAATGAATGAGTAACATCCATATCTATTTCTATTATTTCTTGTTTTTTTATCTTTATTTCATTTCCTATCTTCTGATTTAATTCATTTATATTTCCAAAATTATCAACATGAGCATATTTTATTTTCTCATTTGGTAACATTATATCCTTATTTTTAAAATATTCTGTTAAAAGATCCCATCTACCTGTTTCAATACCAAAAATATAAATTTCATCATAATTTTCTATATAAGGTTCAAATGTATACTGTGTTTCAATAATTTCTTCTTGTCCTTCACTATTTATATATTTATATAATATTTTTTCATATCCTCTTCCAAATTCGCCTGTTCCTAAGTTCCAAATTAATATTTTTCTTTTTGATAAATTTTTACAAGCATTATTATTTTCTATATATTTCCCAAATTTATTTAAAGGATGAACAATCTTATTTCTTTGATCCTTTAAACTCTTATATTTTTTATTATCACTTTCATATTTATTGACTATTTCTATTCCATAATTTTTCACTTTATTATGATATTTTTCATTTTTCAATGTTTTTAATTCTTTAATTCTTTCTTTTAAAATTTTTTCATTCTCATTATTTACATTTATTTTTGCTAAATCTTTGTAAGTATCATTAATATTTTTAAAATTAAATTGTAATTTTATATACAATTCTTCTAATTTATTCAATAAATTATTATTTTGAATGATTTCTCTTAATTTATTTACACTTCCATATTTTGTAAAAGAACTAGCAGCATCTACAAAATCCAATTTTTCTAGCACATTTGTTATATCAATTATTTGAAAATAATCTAAATTTATATCATTTTGAGAATATAATACTTTTAATTTTAATTTGCTATAATATATTTTTAAAATATTAATAATTGAAATCAATGACAAAAATATTATTCTAAGTCCTCCTGTTATATCAACATAAACCTGATTTCTGCTTTGTTCATCTAAAATTTTTTTTATTTCTTCTATTTGAAAAACTAAATCTGAAACAATATTTTCATTATCAAATTTATTTTTACTTTCTATAAAAAATATTTTACATTTATCTGAAAATCTTTCTTTAAAAACTTTTCTTATATATTCAACATCATTTTTTTGTTCATCTAAAAAAATAACATCTTCTTTTTCAGAATAAAAATATTTGTTTAATAAATTATACAAATAATTCCAACTACTTTGATCTGTTCCAAAAACTATTATTTTATTAGGTTTTAATTCTTCTAAATATACTTTTGTCAAATACTCATATTTTTCCAAATCATATTTTTTACTTTCCCATCTGTATTCTTTTTTACTTTTTTTTGCTTTTTCTATATTTTTTTCAAGATTATTTGATAAAGACATTATTAAAATATTATTTTCCATTTTTTCCTTCTTTCTATAAATTTATCGAAAATTTATTTTTTATTACTACTCATACTCAATAAACTTCACATGTTTAAAATAACTAATCTTCTTCACATTTTCCCCATCTTTTATTTCTTCAACATTTCTTTCAGTATAACTATACACAGGAACCAATTTCTTTTCTATCGACCATTTAACAATATTATATGTATATCCCCAATTTCCTTGAACCAACATCACATCATTTTCATTAAAATTTTCTTCAATATATTTTTTTATTTTTTCCAGATTCTCTTTATAATTTTCCTTAATTGACACATTTGACCACATTTCTTGTAACTCACTAGACAAACTTACTATTTTTTTTACCTTAAAATTTTCTACCAATTCTTTTTCTTGATTTTCCGTCAACTGATGTGAAAATAGTAAAAGTGCTTTTCTCTCCATAATATCATCTCCCTCAATTTTTCTACATTTCAAACTAAAATTTCAAACTTCTTTATTTTACATAACTATTTAAAATCACAAAAATTCCTATAACATAATTTTGAAATTTAATATTCATAAAATTCCACTTTAAGTAAAAGATTATCTGTCACTTTTTCAACTCCATAAATTGCAATAATTCCTTTTTCTTTCGCCCAATTTACCAATTCAAAAGTTATCCCAACTTCTCCTTCTATCAATAAAATATCACCTGAATCAATATTTCTGTCTATTATATCTTTAAATCTTTTTATATTTTTTTCTTTGTTGCTATCATTTTCAAGATTTTTCCATTCTTTTATAGTTTCACTACTCAATTTGCTTATTCTTTTTATCTTATATTTTTTTATTACTTCTTTTTTTTCTTGCTCTCCAAATATTTCTTTAAATACTAAAATTTTTCTGTCTTCTTTATTTACATTTATTTTAGGCACTTGTTGTGTTTGAGAACTTCTTTTATCATTTAAATTTACATTTTCAATAGCTTCTAAAAATGACTTTTTCGTTAATATATTTTGTAAATGTCTTATCTTCTTAATTATTTCTTTTCTTGTAATACTTCTACTATTATTTTTAACTTCTAAAAACAACTGCATTAATTCAGACAACTGCTCTTTTTCTAATTCTTTTTCAAAATTCTCTTTTTTATTATCCAGCCAATTTTTTACAGTATTTTTATTTTCTCCTGACTTTTGTACTCCAAGTTCCTCAAACAAAAAATCATAAATTCCATTAGATGCAACTCTACCAATTTCTGCAAACTGACCATTTTCAGCTAATTTTTCTAAAAAAGTATATGTCTGTTGCATTTTTAAATCTTGTGATTCATAAATCTCACCTTTTTTATATTCAGTTTTAAATATTTCTCTTAATTTTTTTATATTTTCTGGAATTTTTGAAATAATTTCTTGCATTTCTGCTCTACTTTCCAATGTATGCGAAATATTATTTCTAATAATCCTAGAACTTTCAAAAATTTCACTTAATTTTATTCTATTACTTATTTCTTCTTCCGACAAATCTTTATATTTTATTCTATTTTCTTCAGTTATTCTATTTATCCATTCTCTTAATACTTCTTTACCTTTATTGATATCTTCAACTTCTAAAATTTTTCCTGTAAAAGTATAAATAGCTTCAATAATATTTACATAACTCATTGAATATCTTTTTTGATTATAGTGCCATTCTGCTAAATCTAATAATATCTCAAATGTCTCCTGTTTCTCACCAAAATTTTGTGCGAATCTTTCTAAAATATCTGGTAATAATAGTTTGGCAGGTCCATCTAATGTTTTTATTGTTTTTTCCATTTGATTAATTTTTCCGATATTTTCTTTTATATTCCCAATATAGTTCATATTCATTGAATTTGAAAATTCTTCTAATGTATTTTTCAACTTATTATCTTCAATCATATCTAAAAATTCATAAGTATTCCCATATTGCTTAAAAGCGTTCGCTCCTTTTATCCATTTCATTAAATCATAAAATGATTTCAAATTAATTATTGGAGCTACTTTTAAAGGATTCCCATTTAAATCTTTTTCTATTTCATCATCATCCATTTCTTCTAGCATTCCATATGTTATCATTTTTATTTTTATATTTTTATCAATAACTTCTGTAATATAGTTCATCACTAAAAATATCCACATTGCATTTGATCTGAAAGAATGGGTTATATCCAAATAAATTTCATCTTCTTTATTTAAAGAATTTACGATTTCTATAATTTTATTAAAGTTTTCAAATATTTCATTTTTATTCATTCCATATTTTGTCACTATTATTTGTACTTTTTTCTCTGTATTCTCAAATATAGAATTAAATTTTTCACTGTTTATATTTAAAACATCTGTATTTTTATTCGCATTTTTAGTAACATTTCTCAATTCATCTCTATATTTTTCATATTCTTCACTTTCAGTCGAAAATCCATTTTTCTTACAATAATGTGTATAAAGTTTATCCCACATCGACCCTGCTGTTCCAATATATATTGTTTTATCTATATCATAATGTTTTTCTAATACCGATGTTACAAAATATTCATCTCTATAAATTTTATATTCTCCTGTTTCTTCAATTTTTATTTTATAATCCGCTTTTCTGTAATCTCTTTCTTCACTATTACGATCTATCATCCCTTTTCCCAACCCTGCTATCAATATTTTAGCCATCTTTTTCTCCTTCTAATTATAATTTTTCTTTCTCTAAATTATTCTCAATAATATTATTTTACCGCATTTATTTTAAAAATCAATACAACAACTAATTTAGTCCAAGTTATTCCACTTTAAATTCCGAATGATTCTTCCTTCAAAATAGAACTACCATTTTCTCTAAAGATCTCCTCCTAAAATTACTAAACCTATTAGACACAACAACATATTTATCACCTTCCTTTCTTTAATTGGTATTTTTAAAATTTTATTTTATATTTTAACAATCTAGCTTGTAGTAATCCCATTTTAGATTCAGAATAATTCCTCCTCTAAAATAGAATTACTACTTTTACTAAAAATTACCAACAAAAACTATCAAAAAAATTAGACACTTCGTTACAAAAATCTTCTGCCATATTTCCCATTGTTGTAAACATTTCATCTGCTGTATTCACTGTTTCGTTCAATAATTTTGCTGTTTCATTTACACCTTCTGCCACTGCAACTACGCCTGCTGTTACTAATAATACTGTGCCTACTGTTTCTTCAATTCCTGTCATTTTTATCACCTCCTTTTTTATTTTAGATTCATTATATATTAATTCAATAACTTATTTATGTAATTTTTTCACCAACTTTTTATTCCCACCCACCCAAACCCTCTATTTATCTTCTAAAATATTCCTTCAAAAAAATCAACAAATCCATTAATTATATTTACTCCTACTCCAAATATTGCTCCACCTACTGTACCTATTACTCTTCCAACTGTACCTAATCCTACTATATCTCCTATTGCTTGACCTATTGTTCCACCTATTGCCATTCCTCTTGTTACTGATTCCATAAATGTTTCTAAAATTCCTGCTCTGTAATCTTGTAAATCATCATTGTCTTTCCACATAGCTTCTTCTTTATTAATATTTTGTGCATAAACTAATCTTTTTTCTTCTGGCGTATGTTGTAATATGTAGTATAATAGTTTTGATAAATTGTACGGTTTTTGTTGCATATATCCTTCTTCTTTGTCTCCAGCACTATAATAAATCGGTTCGACATCTATTCCTGTAGCTTCTTTAATTCTTCTTCTCACTGATGCAACTTTATCTTCCAAAAAATCTTGTAGTTTTCTCTCAGGTCGATTTTCTTGTGCATTCCAATATTTTCCCTTCATCGCTACATCTGCCTGATTAATCGCCACTAATATTCTATTTTTCTTATTTTCCCCCAAATTTGGTATAATCACACTATTTATTAATTCATACGATGTCCCTAAATCTCTACTGCTACCATCCAATATTACCAAAACCAAATCAATTAACAAATTCCCATTTCTATCTTTTTCATAAAGCTTATCAATTATTATTTTACTATGTCTGTTATCAGCTTCTCTTCCATCACCTAATCCTGGAGTGTCCCATATTACTAAATTATCCAACTCATATTTATCAATTCCCATTGTTTCTGGGTTTACACTTGTTCCTACTTTTGCTACTTCTTCTCCAAACAACGCATTAATAGTACTACTTTTCCCCACTCCTGTTGCACCTGTAACCATTAAATTAATTTGTTGCTCCTTCATTCTCAATAAATTACCCAATAATTTTTGTCTCGTAGTTTCATCCATTTGTTCATTCATCACTCTTCTTTCAATTTCCTTAAATATATTTCTTGCCATAATCAATACCTCTTTCTTTTATTTATTTTTATTATAACTCTCTAACCATAAACTATTTTTCAAAAATTTAGCCTATTTTTTGCTTGAATACATCAATTTATTTCTTAAAATTTGTTTATCTCTTTTTATTTTAACTCCATAATATCTCATTTCATTTTCCCTAATCAATCTTCCCATATTTCATTCCTCCAAAAATCAAATTTTTATTATAACTTATGGTAACATTTTTAAATAACTCATTTTTCTTTTTATTTAACTTACAAAAATATTTTTTTTATCTAAATTTCAATATTTATCACTCCAAAAAAATTTAATATCTACATTATGCTCTAACTAACGGTCTTCTCTCTACAATCATATTATCTATTATGAAATCTAATAATTTTTCTATGTTATAACCATATTCTGCTGAATAGTATACTGGTTTTCTTATTGTTACTCCTGTTGCTTCTTTTACCCTATTTTGTATAGATAACGCTTGTCTTTCTAAAAAATCTACTAACACTTCATCTGGTCTATTTGTTTCCTTATTCCAATGTCTGCCTTTCATTGCCATATCCGCTTGATTAATCACTACCAATATTCTATCTGCCTGTATATTTGGAACTATTACCTCATTTAACAATGTATATGTACTTCCCATATCTCTATTCAAACCTTCTAAAACCACAATTGCCGAATCTATCCAACCATAAATATTTCCATCTAATGAATAAGTTTTATACAGCAAATCCACCAATTTTCTTTTATGAATCTCATCATTCGCAACACCATCTCCTAATCCAGGAGTATCCCACAATCTAAATACATCATTTAACGAATAAGAATCTAAATCCATTGTTTCAGGATCCACACCGTTACCAACCGTTGCCACATTTTTTTTAAAAATTGTATTTAATGTTGTCGATTTACCTGCTCCTGTTACTCCTGTTACCATCACATCCAAAGGTCTAAATCTAGCTTTTTCCAATTTCTTTTCTATATCATTTTTTCTATAATATTTAAAACTCGTCATAATCAATCACACTCCATATTTTTTATTCTCTTTCTCATTTACAAAATCATTATACCTTTTCTCTCTAACCTATTTTTTCCTAAAAATAACTCTTTTTATTTTTAAATTTTAAAAATTTTTCTCTCTCATTCTTTACACAATAATTATATCCAATCCTTATAACTTATTTTTTTTACTAATTAACTTATTTCCAAAAAAAAATCACAGTTTTATAACTTAACTGTGATTAAATATTTTTTTATTTTTTATCTTTATTTTAATAGAATTATTATTTCAACTTGAGTGCCACAATGACACCTGATACAAAATTTATGGTTTCAATCCTTGTTTTAATGGATAAACTACTTTAACCAACTATCAAACGACCTATGTTATTTCGTTTCAATCCTTGTTTTAATGGATAAACTACTTTAACGATTACCACATTACACAGCTATCAGAAGAGCATTGAAGTTTCAATCCTTGTTTTAATGGATAAACTACTTTAACATGTGTATGCTAATAGCAGATACGAAATTTTCAAGGAATTGTTTCAATCCTTGTTTTAATGGATAAACTAGTTTAACCTGCTATCTGTGTTTCGATAGCGATTGGGTATTCTCGTTGTTTCAATCCTTGTTTTAATGGATAAACTAGTTTAACAGCATTAGAATGTTCAATAGGAACTACTCTTTCCTGAATGTTTCAATCCTTGTTTTAATGGATAAACTAGTTTAACCCAAAACTCTAATAGAACGATTCTTTAAAACTTTCATAAGTTTCAATCCTTGTTTTAATGGATAAACTAGTTTAACTTTCCCGAAAGGGGAAATTGATAGTAATGTCGTAGAGTTTCAATCCTTGTTTTAATGGATAAACTAGTTTAACCAAATGAACTACAAAACACTTACGACAAGCAATTAGAGGGTTTCAATCCTTGTTTTAATGGATAAACTAGTTTAACTAATTCTAATTCACGGTTAGCATTAAAGTACATCATGTTTCAATCCTTGTTTTAATGGATAAACTAGTTTAACATTAACTGAGCCTTTCTATATGGGAGAAGAATTAGTAGTTTCAATCCTTGTTTTAATGGATAAACTAGTTTAACAGGAACAGAATATATTAAAACCGTAAAAGACTTGGAATGTTTCAATCCTTGTTTTAATGGATAAACTAGTTTAACCCGTACTTTCAAGAAAACCCTTTATTCATCAATGTTACAGAGATTTTTTCAGACATTAAAATTGCTTTTTTTTGCTTAATTTTTTTCAATTTTTGTCGTTTTTTTAGCATTTTCCGTAACTCCTAATCCCCATTTTTACTGGCTTTGAATGGATTTTCTTAACACTTTTTTATTTCTTGTAGTGGTAGGAACTTTTTCTACAAACTTATTTTACCATATTTTTCTCTTTTTTCAAAATTTTTTTATAAAAAAAAGAAAAACTAAACAAAAAATTCAGTTTTTCTTTGTAAAATTTACTTTTCTCCTGCCATTTCTTTTGATTTTTCCGTACAAGCTACAACCGCTTCAATTACATTTCCACGAAAATTTCCATTTTCTAAAACTCTGACTGCTTCGATTGTCGTTCCAGCTGGAGAGCAAACTTCGTCTTTTAACTGTCCTGGATGTTTTCCTGTTTCAAGAAGCATTTTTGCTGATCCTGCTACAGTTTGAGCAACTATTTCGTATGCTTTATTTCTTGGCATTCCGCAAAGTACGCCACCGTCAGCTAGTGCTTCCATAAACATGTAGACATACGCTGGAAGTGAGCCGCTTATTCCCGTATATGCATGCATCAATTTTTCTTCAATTTCTACACTTTTCCCAAAACTATTTAAAAGTTTAAAAATTATTTCTTTTTCAGAATTTTCAATATTTTTATTAAATGTAACCGCTGTCATTCCTGAAAGTACTTGAGCAGGAGTATTTGGCATTGTTCTAACAACTTTTTTATCTTCTCCCAAAGTATTTTCAATCACGGAAATACTTATTCCAGCTGCAATTGTCAAAATAATTGTATCTTTTTTTACATTTCCACTCAAATTTTTTAAAACGATGGGAATAATATGCGGTTTTACTGACAAAATAATAATATCACAATTTTTCGCCAGCTCTTTTTCACTATTTACGGCATTTACTCCGTATTCTTTGACTAAATTATTCACTTTGTCTTTGTCCAAATCGAAAATATTTATATTTTCATTTTCCTCAAATTTTGAAGACAAAATTCCTTTAATTATCGAACTTCCCATATTTCCTGTTCCAATAAATCCTATTTTCATCTTTTGCTCCTTTTTTTATTTATGATAAATTTAACTTTTCACATATTATTTTTTGTCTTTAGTTTTCATATCATCGTATGCTTTAATTAAAAGCCCTGCAAATTCAATAGATTTTAATTTTTCAAAATTTTCTTTATACAATTTAGAATTTTTATTTTTATACAGTTTCTCATTTTTGTCATACATCGCAACCAATAACTTATCTACATCGGGATAACCATTTTCTTTCATTTTAAAGAAAATATCGTCTTTGAAAAAGTCTATTGCATCAGTTAATTTATTTTGATCTAAATAATTATATATGATTATTTTCTGTGCATCCATAATATAATGTTCTTTTGCATCTTGAGTTATATACCAATAATCAAGTTTTTTTATCTTGTTATATTTTTCAATTGCTTTCTTCATATATTCAGTACTTTCAGAATATTTCTTTTCATCTGCCAATTTCAAAGCCCATTGATAGTAACCTTCTGGATATTCAGGAAACAACGACATAATTTTTTGAATTGTTTCGTTAGATTTTTTCTTATCACCTAAATACGCATATGCGATTGCCATATTATTATAAGGTCTAGGATTTTTTGGATTTAATTTTATTGCTTTTTGATAATATTCAATTGCTTTTTTGCTATCTTTATTAATCATTCTTTCGTATGTTCCAATATAAAGCATTGCAAGATAATTTTTCCCATCTAATTGAACTGCTTCTTCAAATGGTTTTTTTGACTTAGAAAAATCTACTTCCTGCATTTTAATTCCTTCAAAAGTTTTTTCAATTGATTTTTCATTTATCTTCAAATCTTTTAATTCTTGCCTTGTAACTCTCATAATTTCTTCTTGACTTTCAGCAAAAATTTCAAAAGTTAACATAAAAAAAGCTAATAAAATCAAAATTTTAAAATACTTATTTTTCACAATAATCTCCTTTTTTATAATTCTTAATTACAAAATCTAAACTTTTAATAATCAAAATTTTTTATATTCTGACTTCAATATTTTACACAAAAAATTTTTTATTCTCTAACTTGTCCATTCCCACGAATTACATACTTAGTCGTAGTCAATTCTCTCACTCCCATAGGCCCACGAGCGTGTAATTTTTGCGTAGAAATTCCGATTTCTCCACCAAATCCAAATTCTCCGCCGTCAGAAAATCTAGTTGACGCATTCAAATAAACCGCTGCTGAATCCACTTCATTCAAGAATTTTTCAGCATTTTGAATATTTTTTGTAATAATCGAATCCGAGTGATGTGTTCCGTGCTCATTGATGTAACAAATTGCTTCTTCCACATTGTCCACCAATTTTAGCGACAGCACCATATCCAAATATTCCATCCCAAAATCTTCATCTTGAGCCAATTTCACATCGCTTCTGTTTCCAACAATTTCAAGCGCTTCTTTGCTGTATCTAAGCTCAACTTTATCTTTTATCATCATATCCGTCAATTTTGGCAATATTTCACTTGCAATATTTTTATGAACCAAAACTGTTTCAATCGAATTACAAGTGCTAGGTCTTTGAGTTTTTGCATTTTCAATTATTGGTAAAGCCATCTCAATATCTGCGCTTTCATCGACAAAAACATGACAAACTCCAG
Source organism: Leptotrichia sp. oral taxon 218 (assembly GCF_018128225.1). NCBI lineage: Bacteria > Fusobacteriati > Fusobacteriota > Fusobacteriia > Fusobacteriales > Leptotrichiaceae > Leptotrichia > Leptotrichia sp. oral taxon 218. The sequence continues at coordinate 1,432,794 of NZ_CP072377.1, forward strand.
CTCCCGTTTCAATTACAGGAATTGTTGCATTTTCAATCATAAATTTTTTTAAACCTTTTCCGCCTCTTGGAATCAAAACATCAATATATTCGTTCAAAGTTATCATTTCTTTTACCAATTCCCGTTCTGGCTTTTCAATCAATTGAACTGAATTTTCAGGAACTCCCGCTTTTTTTCCAACTTCATTAAATAATTTATTCAAATAAATATTTGAATTTATTGCATTTTCAGAACCTCTCAAAATTACTGCATTTGAAGATTTTAAACATAGCCCTGCTGCGTCAATCGTAACATTTGGTCTTGATTCATAAATCATTCCTATCACGCCAAGTGGTACTCTTTTTTTCGCAATCGACATCCCATTTTTGTGATTCCATCCAGTTAAAATTTCTCCAATCGGATCAGTAAATGCCGCAATTTCTCTCAAACTTTGTGCCATCCCTTCAATTCTAGCGTCTGTCAATTCCATTCTGTCAAGTAACGCAAAACTAAGTCCTGACTTTTTCCCATTTTCCAAATCAATTTTATTTGCCGCTTTTATTTCTTCTTTTTTTTTAATCAATTCATCCGCAATAGCACAAAGTGCATTATTCTTAGTTTTTGTATCAAGCGTCAAAAGTTTTTGAGAAGCAATTTTTGCCTTTTTCCCCATTTCTTCAATATATTTATTCATAATTTTTTCTCCTATTCCAATTTATTAATATTAATAATTTATAAAAATTTATTCAAATATACTTTACTTTATTTTATTTAAAAAAAAATCCTAAATACTTTGCATTAATGAATTATTTTTCAAAATTTTTTTAAATTAAATTTATACATTTTCAATCAAAACAATATTGTCCGCATGAATCACGACATTATCATACTTATGTCCCAATATTTTTTCAATATCTTCACTTTTTTGCCCTTTTATTAATTCAATTTCATCTGACGAATAGTTTGAAATTCCATTTGCAATAATTTTATTTTCAGCATTTTTTATCTCCAAGACTCCACCTCTGTCAAATGTTTCAAAAACTGATTTAATTCCTATTGGAAGCAAACTTTTTCCTGAAAGTAAAGCTTTTTCTGCACCTTCATCAACCACAACTTCACCTTTTTTATTTGTTCCATAAGCAAGCCAATATTTTTTAGAACTAATTTTTTTATTTTTTCTTACAAACAATGTTCCGATATTTTCTTTTTCCACAACTCTTGAAATATTTCTCGGGTCATCTCCATTTACGATAACTAAATTTGTCCCAATTTTTGTTGCCATTTCTGCTGCCAATATTTTTGTAATCATTCCACCTGTTCCAAATTTTGAGCCATTTCCTCCAGCCATATTTTTTACATCTTCATTTATATCTCCAACAACTTCAATCAAATTGGCATCTTCATATTTCTTAGGATTTTTGTTGTAAAGTCCATCTATATCCGACAAAATAATTAATAAATCTGCATCAATCAGTCCTGAAACAAGCGCTGACATCGTATCATTATCTCCTACTTTAAGCTCATCTGAAACAATTGCATCATTTTCATTTATAATCGGAATTATTTTTTTATCCAAAAAGGCGTTACATACATTTCTTACATTCAAATACCTTTTTCTGTTTGAAAATTCTCCTTTAGTCAAAAGAAGCTGTCCAATAAGTTTGTCATATTTTTTAAAAAAAGTCTGATAAACTTGCATAAGTGTCACTTGTCCAACTGCTGATAACATTTGTTTTTCTGAAAGCAACTTTGGTCTTTCTTCGATTTCAAGAAGTCCCATTCCAGCTCCAACTGCTCCAGATGAAACAAGTATTACATCATATCCTTTATCTTGAAGATTACTAATTTCCACAACTATTTTTTTCATTTTTTGCAAATTTAGTTGTCCATTTTCATCAGTAAGCGTAGAAGTTCCAACTTTTATTACTATTCTTTGTATATCTTCTAAAATTTCTTCTCTTTTATTTTGCTTTTTCATATTTATAACTTTTCCTTTCTGTAATTTTACAGTCCGCTCTCATTTGCACTTTCTAACTTAGCATTTTTATTGCTATCTTTTTTATTTGTTAAATTTTTGCAAATATCAGTTTTTGTACAAGTATATCCTCCAGCAACAGCTCCTGCTCCAAGTGCAATTGCAGTGCAAGAATTAAGCGCTCCCACTAAGACTGATAATATTAATACTAATTTTATTTTTTTCATAATTTTTCTCCCTTAATTTTTTTCTTTAATTTTTTCCCTTTTAATTTCATTTTTTTATTTTTTTTGTTTTTTCATACTTTAAATTATTGCTTTTTAGGTACCCAAACTGCAATTTTTTGCGCTTCAACTCTAAATGCAGCATTTCCTTCTTCGTCAATTACTACATCTTCAAATCCGCTTCCTGTAACTTCTTCCCAAACTTGTCCAATTCTATCTTTTCCAACTTCAATAACTTTTTCTCCATCTTCATCATTGGATAAAATAGCTACACATCCTGTATTTATTTCATTTTCTCTACCTTTTCTATAAAAAGCTATTATATTTGGATCATCAAAATAATTTATTTGTTCTCCATAAGCATTATTTTTTCTCACATGAAGAAGTTTGTCTATTACCCATCCATGCGGACTTTTATTATTTCCTACGCCGTAATAATCTCCATAAAATAAGCATGGGTAACCTTTTTCAGAAAGTAATATTATTGCATAGGCATGCGGAATAAACCAGCTTTCTATTTCAGATTCCAGTGCGCTTCCCTTTTGCGAATCGTGATTATCCACAAATGTTACCGCTTTAATTGGATCCATAAGCATTACTGAATTATCCAGTATTGTTGTTAAATCATAGTTTTCTTTTTCTACCGAAGCTTCATGAAAATTAAAATGAAGTCCCACATCAAATAAATCAGTTTCATATCCTATATTTTCTAAATAAGTTTTTAAAGTATCCAAGTCACCTTTCCAATATTCTCCAACAGAATAAAATTTTTCTCCATAAACTTTTCTTACTTCAATTAAAAATTCCTTGATAAAATCTTCGCTTATATGTTTTACAGCATCCATTCTGAATCCATCAAGATTTAATTCGTTTACAACCCATTTCCCCCAGTTTATAATTTCCTTTCTCACTTCAGGATGTGAATAATCGACATCAGCATTCATAAGATAGTCATAATTTCCAAGTTCAGAATCCACATTTTCTGCCCATCCTTTATTTTCACCAGCAATTTTATAAATTGCAGTTTCCCCTGTTAAATTATCGTAGTCAACTCCGCTAAAAAGAGTATAGTTCCATTCAAATTCAGAATATTTCTTATTTCTTCCAGGAAAAGTAAATTTTGTCCACCCTTCAATCTCTTTTGGTTCTGAAATTTCTTCATTTCTGTTTTCAGGGTCCACTTCTATTGCCAAAAATCTTTCTGTTTCGTCAGCACCTCCCTTATGATTAAGTACAGCGTCCAAATAGACATTTATTCCATATTTATGAAGTTCATTAATCGCATCAATAAGTTCTTCTTTTGTCCCATATTTTGTACGCACAGTTCCTTTTTGATTAAACTCTCCCAAATCCCACAAATCATAAACGCCGTATCCAACATCTCCTGAAAAAGTCCCTTTATAAGCAGGTGGAATCCAAACCGCCGAAACTCCAATTTCTTTTAGATGAGCGGCATCATTTTTCAATCTTTCCCAATGTTTTCCATCATCTGCTAAATTCCACTCAAAATATTGTATCATTACTCCATTTATCATATTTTTCTCCTAATTTGTTTCATAAAATTTATTTATATCATCTTCGTTATTTTCTAAAGATTTTTTTATTTTTTCTAAAAATATTTTTATAACTTCACTTTTAGTTTTTTTCTCCCCATCATAACTAACTAATTCTGAAATATCATCTAAATTATAATAATTTGTATAACTCCAATCTTTTTTTGCAAAACTATTTTTTAAAATTCTGCTTTCTTTATTCAAAAAAGAAATAACTTCAACTTTTCCGCTAAATTTTTTCTTTTTTAAAGTATCAATTACTCTTTTTATAGTAGGTGTATCTTTGTCATCGAAATAAATCAATGTAACTTTATTCGCATTTTTAGATATTTGATTGTATATACTAGCCACATCATTGTCTACAGAAAAACTTCCTCCCATTATAACTGTCATTACCCCTTTTAAATCTCTTCTATTGCTCGTCCTTATCCCAATAGCTCTATCATAGTCATCATTTTCAATTTTTAAAACCGTTGAATATTTTCTTTTTTCATAAATTTCACTATTTTTATCTTTTTGCTCAGAAAATACGATAAAACTGGTAAATATTATCAAAAAAAGTATCAATTTTTTCATTGCTTACACCCTCTTTGCACATTATTTTTTTCCAAAATCATTTTTTCAAGTAAGTTTCCTTTTTCAGTTTCGCTTTCAATTCTAAAATAATCTCTTCTATTCCCTTTTATAAAATATTCTTCTTTTGACTTCAAATCATATATCCCTTTTTTTGTGTCAAAATAACAAGGATATTCATCTTTTAAAAAATGAACAGGCAATCCATAACCAGTTTCTTTATCAACCAACACATCTTTTTCTACAACTAAACCTTTAGGAAGTAAAATTTGTTCTGTATGGTAATCCGCATCCACAAAACCAGAAAAAAATGTCGTTTTTTCCCATTCCCTTTGTAAAATATCACTCATCAATTTGTCAATTCTATCTTTATATTCTTCGACTTTATAGGCACGATAACCTTCTCTATATTTCCCATACTCTGTCTCATCTTGTTTAGGAAGTAACTTACCAACTGCATAAAACGGTGCTCCTATAACTGCAACTGTCGCTTCTGTCAACGGTCTTATAACAAGAGCATGACAAGAATTTAAACAAATTATACTCAAAATTAATAAAAATGCTTTTTTCATAATATTAATTCTCCAATCATTAATTTTTTAATTATTTTCACAAATTTTTTCCATATCGTTTGCTTTTACAATTTTATCTACCAGCTCTTTTCCATCATAAGTGTAAGATTCTAAATAAAAATATTCATCTTTAAATATTTTTTTCAAATATTTATCTTTATATTCTTTATTTTTCCAGTCTTCCTGATTATTACAAGGATTTGAAACAGTAAAAAATTTTATTGGAAGTCCATAGCCAGACTGTACATCTACCATTTCTATACCATTATCTATAACTTTTAATTCAACATTTTTAGGAACTGAAATTTGTATGTTTTTACCCAAAATATTTATCATTTGTGTTGTCATTTCTCTATCTATCACTCGTAATGTTACACGACTTACAGATTCTTTATAACTTTTATTTGAGTAAGCCATGTATCTATTTTTTCTTTTTGGCTGATAATCTTCTATACTGTCAGAAATGCTTTTTATCGGCTCTGTCACAGGCCAAGTTAGTCCTTTAGCCACTTTTTTCGCAACCGAATCATCTGAATCGCAAGTTTTCATTTCCCCTTCAAAACACCCAAGTTCATAAGTCATTAAAAGTCCAGTCGCAACCGCAGTCGCTGCACAAGAATTTAAAAATAGCACAGAAAAAATTAAAAACAATATTCTTCTTTTCATGAAAAACACCTCTTTTAAAAAAATTTTATTAAAAATATTTTTATTCTAAAATAATCCCATTTTTGCTAATAAATTTTACAACTTCTTCCAAGTCCTCTTTTGTATCAACTCCAATAACTTTGGAATCCGTTTCCAAAACTTTAATTTTATAACCATTTTCCATAAATTTTAACTGTTCAAGCGACTCCATTCTTTGCAAAATTCCATCTTTCAAATTACTAAGTTCATTCAAAAATTTTGTTGTATATCCATAAATCCCAATATGTCGATAATATTTAAAATTTTGTATTTTTTCCCGCTCAAACGGAATTGGAAGCCTGCTAAAATAAATTGCATTATCATAAAAATCTGTGATAACTTTTACAACATTCGGATTTAAAATGTCACTTTTTTCAGCAATTTCTTGCTTTAATGTAATAATTTCAGACTTTTGGCTTCTATAATTATCAGCCAAAATATTTATAGACTTAATATCTATTAACGGCTCATCTCCTTGAATATTTATTACAAAATCAAAATCTTTATATTTTTCTTTATTTATAACTTCAATTATTCTTGAAGTCCCATTTTTGTGATTATTTGAAGTCATAACCACATTTCCGCCAAATTTTTTAACTGCGTCAAATATTCTTTTATCGTCAGTTGCAACAATTAATTCATCAATATCTGCATTTTTAGCTCGTTTGTAAACCCATTCTATCATCGGATTTCCATTTATATCTTTTAATGGCTTTCCTTCAAACCTTGTTGAAGCAAACCTTGCTGGAATCACTCCCAATATTTTCATATTTTTCTCCCTTTTTAAATTTTATTTTACATTTAATTTTATCATATTTTTTAACAAAAAGATAGCAAGAAGTCTCCGATTTCTATAAGTGGGAGATGAATTGCTTTTTTTGTAAAAAAAATTGAAAAAAAGATACTCTTATGATACAATTTTTGTATAAAATATCGAAGAGAAATCATTAATGATAAAATCTCTAAATAAATAATTAAAAATAATATTCAAAATCAAAAGGAGGTGTAATTTCATGAAATATAATTTAGCATTCAAATACAGAATTTATCCAAATAAAGAGCAAGAATTATTGATAAATAAGACTTTTGGATGTGTTCGTTTTGTTTACAATACAATTTTGTACACTGCGAATAAATTTTATGAAGAAACTGGAAAAAATAAAATAATTACACCTGCTAGTTTGAAAAGTGAAAATAAATTTCTAAAAGAAGTAGACAGTTTGGCACTTTCAAATGCTCAATTGAATGTAAAACGATCGTTTACAAATTTTTTTCAGAAGAGAGCGAAATTTCCAAGGTTCAAATCTAAAAAGAATAATGTTAAAAGTTATACAACAAATTGTGTGAATAATTCGATACGAATTGAGGAGAATAAATATTTGGTCTTGCCAAAATTGAAAAGAATAAAATTAAAATATCATAGAGAAATACCGAAGGATTACAAGATAAAATCAGTAACATTGACAAACAGTAATGGAAATTACTATATTTCTATTTTGACAGAATTTGAAAAAGAAATTCAAAAAATACCAAGTAGCGATAAAGTAATTGGACTTGATTTTTCGATGTCTGAATTATTTGTCAGTTCTGAAAACCAAAGAGCTGATTATCCAAAATATTTTAGAATGTTGGAAGAAGAATTGAAAAAATTACAGAAATCATTATCGAGAAAAGTGAAATTTTCTAAAAATTGGTATAAACAAAAAATGAAAATATCAAAATTACATGAGTATATCAAAAATTGTCGAAGAGATTTTTTGCATAAATTGTCGAAAAAATTGTCTGAAACATATAATGCTGTGGTTGTCGAAGATTTGAATATGAAAGGGATGAGCCAGGCATTAAATTTTGGGAAAAGTGTAGGAGATAATGGATGGGGAATGTTTTTGAGAATGCTTGAGTATAAGTTGATGTTTTCAGGAAAACAATTTTTGAAGATAGATAAATGGTTTCCGTCATCGAAAACTTGCAGTAAATGTGGAAATGTTAAAGAGGAACTGAAATTATCAGAAAGAAGTTATGAATGTAAGTGCTGTGGAATTGAGATTGATAGGGATTACAATGTGGCACTGAATATAAAAAACATTGGAAAATTGATGTTGGAATATTAGGAAAATATAAAAAAAAACAGGGTAGGAACTACCCGAAGAGCTTGGTAAATATATTTGGCTAGTCATGCGCAGATACTTCCCAAGAAGCTTCCGCTTCTAAAAGCGGGAGTAGTTCACTAATTTACACAAAAAAAACACTCTCAAGAATATTAAATTTAAATTAATTCTTAAAAGTGTATTTTTTTTATTTTATGCCATTCCGAAAGTTACAAATCTCAAAACTTTTCCAAATAATGATAATTGCTTGTAGTCGTTATTTGCAACTATATCAATTGTATTTACTACTTTATCATCATTTGACAACACTTGTAATTTACCGATTACATCTCCTTTTGAAATTCCATCTTTTTCTGCTGTAATTCTCAAATCTTTTACTTCAAATTTATAATCCGTATTATTTCCTAATTGATAGACATTATCAGCTAAAATTCCATTAATTTCTTTTTTTTCAGCATTTTTTATTTTAAATTTATTTGCCACAACTTGTCCAGCTTTGTAAATTGGCACAAGATTTTTTTCTATCGCTTGAAATTCTTTTTTCTGACCTTCTGTTCTCTCAATATCGCTTTTATTTCCAAGCGAAACTGAAATTATCTCAAGATTTCCAAGTTTACTTGAAACTATCATATTGTATCCAGCTTGTTCATGAAATCCTGTTTTAAGTCCAAAAACTCCAAATTGTCCAAGCAAGTGATTACGATTATTGTAGACAACTTCTTCACCTTTGTCATTTAACAACTCAAGTTCTTTTTCGCTCATCCATTCCCTAAGTCTTTCATCTTTAATCGCTTGACGCCCTAGTAAATACATATCGTATGCTGTAGAAACATCCATTTGCTTTTTAGTCATCGAAGTTGGAAGACCAGCTGGTGTAAAATACTGTGTATCCTTCATTCCAAACTCTTTTGCTTTTTCATTCATAAGTTTTACATAGTTGTCAAGATTTCCTTTTCCAATGTAAGAAGCAACCATATAAGCTGCATTATTTGCCGAATAAATTATTTCTGCACGAAGTAAATCTCTTAGTGTAAAACAATCTCCTGCTTTTGCATTTAACCAGCTTCCACCTGTATCAACCACATCAGGCGTAAAGCAAACTTTGTCGCTTAATTTTACCTTTCCTTTATCGACTTGGTCAAGTGCGACCATGATATTCATAACTTTTGTAAGCGAAGCTATCGGATGTTTTTGTTTTGCATCTTCATTTTTTATAACTTTTCCATCTGTCGTAGCTATAAATCTTATAACTTTTCCGTTATATTTTGAATCCCCTTCTTTTTCTTTTTCTACCGCTTTTACAATTTTTACAGGCTTTTTATTTTTTAAAGTTGATTTAACTGAAGAAGTTGCTTTTGGTTTTGAATTTTCAACTTTTTTTGTGTTATTTAAACTGCTTGGTGTTTTTTCAGATGTACTTTTAGAAGATATCGTATGTTGTTCTACATCTTTTCTCACTTCTTTATTTTCTTTATTTTTATTTCTGTTAATATTTTTTGAAGATTTTTCTGAATGTTCACGAGAACTAGTATTCCCTCTTTTTGTTGCTTGATCTATCTCTTCTGAACTGCTTCTTACTTCTTTTACCGTTTCACTTTTACTACTTCCACTATCTTGTCTGTCGCTTGTTCCTTCTCCTTCCCCATACAGCAAAGCTGCAAAAAATACTGTTAAAATTAAAAATTTTTTCGTTTTACTAAACATTATATTCCTTTCTTTATATTCCTTTCTTTTTTATTTATAAATCTTTATCTTTATTAACTAATTTTTGTCCATGTTTACAATATTTATTTATTTCGCACTCTGTGCATTTTGGTCTACGAGCCACACATTTGTCCCTGCCATGCAAAATCAAATAATGCGAATACTCAAACCAATATTTCTTTGGTACAAATTTCATAAGTTCTCTTTCAATAATTTCTGGATTATCGCTATCAACAAATCCAATTAAATTTGAGAGCCTTTTAACATGTGTATCTACAACAATTCCTTGTCTAATATTCCACAAATCTCCCAAAATGACATTTGCCGTCTTTCTCCCAACTCCTGGTAAAATTAATAATTCTTCCATTGTTTTTGGTAATTTATCATTATACTTTTCTTTCATCATTTGAGCATTTAATTTTATATTTTTAGCTTTATTTCTAAAAAATCCTGTCGATTTAATGTATTCTTCAAGCGTTTTAATATCCATTTTTCTAATATCTTCTGGATTTTTAACAACTTTAAACAGCTCTTTTGTGACGATATTTACTCTTGCATCCGTACATTGCGCTGAAAGTATTACAGCTATCATAAACTGAAATGGTGTTTCGTAATTTAGAGCCGCTTTTGCTTTACCAAATTTTTTTTCCAATATCGGAAACACTTTATCAAATCTTTCTTTTTTCGTCATTTTATCACCTTATTATTTATTTTAACTCTCACTTTTCATATCACAGCTTTTTAAGTAAGAAATTTATTGTTTCTAAAATTAAAAAATGTATCGGATAAAATAGATAGAAAAAACATTTTAAACTTTTGCCTTTTTTTCCGTTATAAAAAAATATAAAAATCAATGAAAATATTGAAAAAAATTGTATTTTAAATAACTCAAAAATATTTGGAAAAATTATAATTGTTAAATTTAATAAAAAAAACGCTAAAAATAAAAATAATTTTTTGTTTCTAAATATATTAAAAATTATTATAAGCAAAATTCCATATATTCCATAATCAAATTTAAATTTTTTACTTATATAAAAAATTAAAAATATCAAAAATATTTTTAAAAAAACAAAAATATATAAAGGCATTTTTTTATTTTTTAAATTTAAAATATAAATTGCAAGTAATCCAAAAAATAGCGTAAAAAATATATTTACTGGATAATTAAGTTTAAATAAAATTGCAGGAATTTGTATAATTATTGCAAAAATAAATAATCTAATTAAATATTTTTTTAAATTACTCGTATGAAAATATCCTTCATTAAGAGAAAATGCAAATATTGGAAAAGCCAACCTTCCAATTATGTTAAGAATCAAACTTCCACCAATTACAAAATGATAATGGTCAATAAACATTGTTATTATGCCAATTATCTTTATCCAAAATAAATCCATTTATTTGTCTATTTGTTTATTTATTTTTTTATAAGCGTGACACTAAATTCAGAGTCTTCCATTGCAACTGCGCTTATAAAGTTTATCCCATCAAATTGTAAAATTTCTCCTGGCACTAAAACATGATTTTCTTTTTCGTTTAAAAAAACTTCCACTTTTCCTTTTAAAACTGTGAAAATAATTTCTTCATTTTCGTGATTATGTTTTTCAACTTTTTCACCTTTTTTTAATGCTTTCTTTACTAACATAAAATTGTCTTTTGAAAACATCAATCCAATCTCATTTTTTACATTTCCAACCACTAAAATCCCTCCAATACTTTTTTTATATTTTGATTTTATCAAATACACAAAAAAAAATCAAGGTAATTTTTATATTTTTACTAATTATATTTTTCTCTTGAAATAAAAAAAATAGAGTAAATTTATTTTTAAAATCTACTCTTAATTTTTTAATTTTCATCCAAAAACTTACTTTGTTCATCAGTCAAAACTGAACGAATTTTTTCATTTCTAATTTTTTTCAAATCTTCATATTTTTGTGTAAACATTTCTACGCTCAATCTGTTGTTTTTCAGATTTTCTACATTTCTTTTAAAATCACGCTCAAATTTTAGAACTTTTGCTTTTTGCTGATTTGTCAAATTTACATTGTCTTCAAGTTTTTTAATTCTGTCAATTTTTTCATTAAAATCCTTTTTTTTTGAATTTATATAAGAATTATATTGTTCTAATTGCTCGTTTGTCAAAATTTTTGCAATTTCTTCATATCTTTGAGTTTCTATTTTTCCAATTTTTTCTTTTTTTTCTTCAAATGTTATTAACTCTTTTTCAACATCTTTAGCTTTATTTTGATATTTCTGAACCTCTCACGACTGAAGTCGCGAGGTTCTTGGGTAGTAGTTGCTTTTTTTAGCCAACTAAATTTACCAAGCTATCCCCATAGTTCCTACGGTTCATATATTTATATATTTAAGCACTTTTTTCCAATATTCTTAGTCCTTCTTTTAGTATGTTTTTGGCTGCATTTTTATCTCTATTATGTACAGCTCCACATACTGGACAATTCCATTCTCTTACACTTAAATCTTTTACTTCTTCATTCTTATATCCGCAACAGTTACATATTTGACTACTTGCAAAAAACTTATCTACTTTTACTATCGTTCTTCCATACCACTTCGCTTTATATTCCAGTATTCTACTAAATTCACTCCATGATACGTCTACAATATTTCTTGCTAATTTATGATTTCTTACCATATTTTTTACTTGCAAGTCTTCCATACAGATAATGTCATATTTTCTTATCAGTTCTGTCGATAATTTCTGCAAAAAGTCTTTTCTTTGATTTGTTACTTTTTCATAACATTTCGCTACTTTTATTCTAGCCTTATTTCTATTTGAACTGCCCTTTGTTTTTCGTGACAGTTTTCTTTGGCATAAAGCTAGTTTTTTCAAAGACTTCTGTAAATATTTTGGATTCTCTATTAAGGTTTCATCACTGGTAATCGCAAAGTTCTTTATACCTAAATCTATTCCAACATTTTTATTTGTGCTCTCTAGTTTTTTTATTTCTACATCTGTACAACATAAAGATATATAATATTTTCCACTAGGTACTTGTGTTATTGTTGCACTTAGTATCCTTCCTTGTGGTGTCATCTTATCTCTTATTTTTAGTTTTCCTAACTTAGGTACTTTTATCCATTTATCTAAAAACTCTATATTATTATTAGTATAACTAGTTCTGTATGATTTTCTATTATCTTTCTTAGATTTAAACTTTGGATAACCCTTTCCACTAAAAAAGTTCTTATAGGCTTTATCTAAATCTTTTAAAGAATTTTGTAAAGAAAATTTATCTACATCTTTTAACCATTCTTTATCTTTCTTTAAAACTGTTAATTCTTTACTACACTCACTATATGACATAGACTTTTTCTCTGTATTATACAGCTTTTGTTTTAAACCTAAAAAATGATTATAGACATATCTAACACAACCAAAAGTACAATTTAACTTTTCTATTTGAGTTTTAGTTGGATAAAATCTGAACTTGTATGCTTTTTCCATTTGATTTCACCTCCATTTACTTATACATAAGTATACTATTTTTTATACTGTAAGTAAATGAAAAAATAAAATTTTTCTAAATATATGAACCTACAAACTGACTTAGTCGTTTTAGAGGTTGTCGTTCACATAAGTACGCTACCACCTATGCAGTTCTCTTATGAACTTCTTAATATTTCTATTAAGCACAGACTATATCTTATCCCACAGCTTTACCTGTTTGGGTCTACCCACTTCCACGAAGCTTTCCGTGTACTTCCCTCAGGAGGAATAGTCGTTGAACCTTACCTTTCGGTCTTGGCTGCTGATTGCCCATTGTCTTAACACTTAGGGTTTAACCTTATGTCATCTAGTATATTTTTTCTGCTTTCGCCACTTTCACATCTGTACTGTATTTATTTAGGTATTATGTTGTAGTTATACCAGCTTTAGGGGTTCCCAGCAATTCGAGTAGTATTGGATAGCTTTTTTTAAGTTGCTATCTCCACATACATATTTCTATATATGCTGACTATACTTCTCGGTCTAACTCATTCCTTGCGTCACGAGTGTGCGACCGCATTTTTAATCAAATATTTTCTCCAATTTTTTCTGCTGATTTTTCGTTACATTCAATTTTTTAAAAATATCACCTTTTGAAACTTTTACGACATAAACTTTTTCATAATAATCTTCATAAGAATAAACAAAACTGCTCATTCCAAAAACCATCACTGAATAAATAATCAAATTTTTTATTTTTTTCATTTTTTTCCTTTCAAAGTCCATTTAATCTTAAACTTCAGACTGTCTTAAAAATAATTTTTAAGACAGCCTTTTATTTTTTTATTTATTTGAATTATTGTAATTTGGAGCTTCTTTTGTAATAATTACATCGTGCGGATGACTTTCTTTAAGTCCTGCTCCTGTAATTTTCACAAATTTTCCATTCAATTTCAAATCTTCAATTGTCGGAGTTCCGCAATACCCCATTCCTGAGCGAAGTCCTCCACAAATTTGATAAACCGTGTCTTTTAATGCACCTTTATATGGAACCATTGACTCTATTCCTTCTGGAACCAATTTTTCTGTAGCTGATTCCAATTGGAAATATCTGTCTTTACTTCCTCTTTTCATTGCTGCAAGTGACCCCATTCCAGCATAAGTTTTAAATTTTCTTCCGTTGTACAAAATTTCTTCTCCTGGTGCTTCATCAGTTCCGGCAAGCATTCCACCAAGCATTACGCAATCTGCTCCAGCGGCAATCGCTTTTACAACATCTCCAGATAATTTAATTCCACCATCAGCAATTACTCCAATTCCTTTGTCTTGGCAAACTTCAGCAACATCCATAACCGCTGAAATTTGTGGAACTCCTACTCCTGATACAACTCTTGTCGTACAAATTGATCCAGGTCCAACACCAACTTTTACGGCATTTACTCCAGCTTCAATTAAATCAAGTGCAGCTTCTTTTGTAACAATGTTTCCACCGATAATATCCAATTTTGGAAATGCTTCTCTAATTTCTTTAATTTTATTTATAACTGCTTTTGAGTGTCCATGAGCTGAATCCACTGCAATTATATCAACTCCAGCTTCAACCAACGCTTGAACTCTTCTCACAGAATCAGGTCCAACACCAACTCCAGCTCCCACACGAAGTCGTCCTTGACTGTCTTTTGCGGCATTTGGATAATTTATTACATTGTCAATATCTTTTATTGTGATTAATCCTTTTAATTTTGTTCCTTCCACAATTGGCAATTTTTCAATTCTATGTTGAAGCAATATTGTTTTTGCTTCATCCAATGTAGTTCCGACTGGTGCAGTTATTAAATTTTCTTTTGTCATAACTTCTGTAACTTTAGACGATAAATCTTCTCTATATTTTAAATCTCTATTTGTAATAATCCCTTTCAAATTTCCTTCTCCGTCAACAACTGGAAGTCCTGAAATTTTATATTCCTTCATAAGTTTATTTGCATCTTCCAAAATAGCATCTTGACGCAATGTAACAGGATTTGTAATCATTCCGCTCTCATATCTTTTAACTCTTGCCACTTCCTCAGCTTGTCTTTCAATGGTCATATTTTTATGAATAAACCCAATTCCACCTTCTCTTGCAATAGCAATCGCAAGTTTTGATTCTGTCACAGTATCCATAGCTGCACTTAAAATTGGCATATTTAATTCCAAGTTTTTAGTCAGCTTTGTCTTTAATACAACTTGATTAGGCGCTACTTCCGACGCTTGTGGAATAAGAAGCACATCATCAAATGTCAATCCTTCAGAAATTACAATTTTGTTTTTTTTATCCATTTTTTCTTTCCTCCTACTTTTAATTCATCACGATTTGTCCTATTTTTTATATTATATTATTTTATCACAATTTTTACTAGAATTTCAATATTTTTTTTATTAACTAAATTAAAATTTACTAACATAATAAAAGAAGACATTAATTCTAATTGAAATAAAAATTTTACTATTAAATATTTTCTGAACTCAATTCCAAAACTTTTTCTTTAGCAACTTTTACAAAATAAATATCACTTTTTTTTTCAGCGATTTCATTGTAAAATCTTCTTGCTTTTTTTAAGTTTCCAATTTGTTCATATACTTCTCCCAAACAAAATTTTACTTCTATCTTAGATAATTCTACTTTTTGTTTTAACAATAATTTTTCAAGTTTAACAATTTTTTGTTCTGGATTATTTTCATAATTTAATAAAATTCCTAATAAGCTTTCTTCTTTTTTAATATTTTCATCAAATATTTTTCTAGCTTCACCCTTTTCATTTATGGACAATTTATACGCTGCTAAATTATAATAATAAACATATTTAACTTTTTTAGGCGTTTTTTTAGTTATTTCTATAATATCTATATAGCTCAAAAAATCCTTTTCACTGTTTAAAAGGAGATATGCCGTAAATAAATTTATTAAAATTATATTTTTGCTTTCTTTCGTCAAAAGGAATTTAAAAATTCTCTTTAATCTTGAAATATACTTTTCCACTTTCAACTCGTTAACTAGCATATTATATGTTTCTACCCACAATAATATATAAAACATTAAAAATATAAATATAAATGGAAAAATATTAAAAAATGATGGTTTCTTAATAAATATAGATCCGTCATATATACCAAGAAATATTAAAACTCCATATCCTAAAATAAATTTAAACCTTGATTTCATCGTTTATTCCCCTTCTCCATTCAATCTGACGATTTCCACAATGACATCAGCCGCTAAAATCATGCTCTCAAGCGCAACAAATTCATATTTTCCGTGAAAATTTTCTCCACCTGCAAAAATATTCGGAGTTGGAAGACCCTTAAACGAGATTTTTGATCCATCTGTTCCACCACGAATTGGCTCAATCACTGGCTTAACTCCAACATTTTTCATAGCTTTTTGAGCAATTTCTACAACATTCATATGATTTTTTATAATTTCTCGCATATTATAATATTGATCTTTTATATCAACTTCTACAATTTTATCGCCATATTTTTCATTTATTTTTTTAGCAACTTTTTTTACAAATTCTTTTTTTGCTTCAAATTTTTCTCTATCGTGATCACGCAAAATATATGACATTTTCGCTTCTTCAATATTTGAAGTCATTTTTTCAAGCAAATAAAAACCTTCATAACCTTCTGTTTTTTCGGGTACTTCTTCTTTTGGAAAACTATTTGCAATTTCCATTGCTACAACATTTGCATTAATCATTTTATTTTTTGCCGTTCCTGGATGAACACTTTTTCCTTTTATTTTAAAAGTTGCCTGTGCCGCATTAAAACATTCATATTGAAGTTCTCCAACTGGTCCGCCATCCATTGTATATGCAAAATCTGCACCAAATTTTTTTACATCAAAATTATCTGCGCCTCTGCCTATTTCTTCATCTGGACCAAAAGCTATTTTCACTTTTCCGTGCTTAATCTGCGGATTTTCAATCAAAAATTTCATTGCTTCAATAATTTCCACAATTCCAGCTTTGTCATCAGCTCCCAAAAGCGTTGTTCCATCAGTCGTAATTAAAGTTTTTCCAATATAATTTTTCAAATTTGGAAATTCTTTTGCTGACAAAATTACTTTTAAATTTTCATTTAACAAAAGATCATTTCCGTCATAATTTTCAAAAACTCTTGGATTTACATTTTTTGCGTTAAAATCTGCTGTATCCATATGAGCGATAAATCCTATTGTTGGAACTTTTTCATCAAAATTGGCTGGAAGAGTTGCATTTACAAAACAAGCGCTGTCTATGTTGACATCTTCTAGTCCTATTTCTTCTAATTCACGCTTTAGCATTTTGGCAAATTCGATTTGTGAAGGTGTCGATGGAATTGAAGTGCTATTTTCATCTGACCTTGTTTCAAATTTAACATATCTAAAAAATCTGTCTTTCAAATTTTTATATTTCATAAAATTCTCCTCACTTTTATTTAATATATTTTACAATTTTTTTTATTTTTTTTCAACAAAAAAAGTTCGAAATAAAATTTTTGAACTTAAAAAAACTGGATAAAAGTGTTATAATAAAAATATAATATTTAAAATTTTTAAAAAAATAAATAGGAGATGATAATGAATGTATAAAATTTTTGAAAATGTTGACTACAAAGTTTTTCACGAAGGAGAAACTTTTGAAATAAAAGGTATAGAATATGATTCCAGAAAAATAGAAAATAACTTTGTCTTCATCGCTATGATTGGAAGTGTCGTTGATGGACACGAATTTATTCAAAGTGCAATTGACAAAGGTGCTAAAATGATTGTTGTTGAAAAAATGGTAAATCCTGAAAGATATGAAAATTCAAAAAATGTTACTTTTGTTTTCATCTCAAATATAAGAAAAAAATTAGGAATCATCGCTTCAAATTTTTATGATTTTCCACAAAATAAAATAAAAATAATCGGTATCACTGGAACAAACGGAAAAACTACATCAAGTTTCATTTTAGAAAATATTTTAGAAAAAACTGCTCGAATTGGAACTACTGGAAATCGTATTTTAAACGAAAATTTCCCAACTGTAAATACAACTCCAGAATCGCTTGAATTAATAAAATTAATAGACAAAAGCGTAAAAATGGGTGCAGAATATTTTATAATGGAAGTGAGTTCCCATGCTCTTCAAATTGGACGAGTGGATATGTTAAGATTTGACAGTGCAATTTTTACAAATTTAACTCAAGACCATTTAGATTTTCACAAAACGATGGAAAATTATTTTAATGCCAAGAAAAAAATATTTACACTGTTAAAAAATGATGGCGCTGGAATTATAAACATTGACGACAAATATGGAAAAATAATTTTTGAAGAAAATCGTGGAAGAAACTATATCTCATTTTCAAAAAATGATAAAAGTGCCGATATTCACGGAGAAATTATCAATTACACAAATGACGGAATGAAAATAAAAATTAATGCTAAAAATTATTTTGAGAAAATTAATTCTATTTCAAATGAATCTGAATATGTTGTGGAAGTAAACTTAATTGGAGATTACAATCTTTATAACATTTTAGGATGCGTTGCCAGTCTTTTATCAATAGGAATTGACATCGACTACATTTTAGAAAAATTATCAAATATTTCTTCAATTCCAGGAAGATTTGAAACTATAAAAAATGATTTAGAAGCCAGAATTGTCGTAGATTTTGCTCACACAGACGATGGACTTTTAAATATTGGAAAAACTTTACAAAAAATCACTGACAACAGAGTGATTACAATTTTTGGAGCAGGTGGAGACAGAGATCACGATAAAAGACCAAAAATGGCAAAAGCTGCCGCAAAATTTAGCGATTTTATAATTTTAACTTCTGACAATCCCAGAACAGAAAACCCAATTTCAATTTTAGCTGCTATTGAAAAAGGACTAGTTCAAATTGATTATCCATTTGACAAATATTTAATTATTTCTGACAGGGAAAAAGCGATAAGAAGAGGTATTGGAATGCTTCGAAAAGGAGATAGCCTTTTAATTGCTGGAAAAGGTCACGAAACTTATCAAATAATTGGAAAAGAAAAAATTCATTTTGATGATAGAGAAATTGTAAAAAAATATTTAAAAAAATAATTTTATATAAAATTTATTTTCAAAAAAATTA
This sequence comes from Leptotrichia sp. oral taxon 218, assembly GCF_018128225.1. NCBI lineage: Bacteria > Fusobacteriati > Fusobacteriota > Fusobacteriia > Fusobacteriales > Leptotrichiaceae > Leptotrichia > Leptotrichia sp. oral taxon 218. Next base: position 1,451,755 of record NZ_CP072377.1, read on the forward strand.
AAAAGTGTGATATAAGTTACAGAATTTATTTTTAATTTATTATATAATTTTTTTGTTGAAATAATAAAAAATTAATTTTAAAATTGTGGAGATTTTAAAATTAAATATTTCAAAATAAAAAAATAAAAAAATAAATTAAAAATGGAGAGAAAATTATGAATAACATGTTTTGTTTTCAATGTCAGGAAACAAGTAGAAATCAAGGCTGCACAGTTATTGGAACTTGTGGAAAAAATGATGAAGTTTCGAACTTGCAAGATGTGCTTATTTTTGTTGTAAAAGGAGTTGCACTTTTTTCAAACAAACTTAGACAAAATAATAAAATTTATGAAAATGTAAATGAATATTTATATCGTGCACTTTTTTCAACTATAACAAATGCAAACTTTGATGGAGAGGAAATCAAGGAATATATTTACGAAGGTATTAAATTAAGAAAATTTTTAGAACAAGAATTAGAAAATAACAAAATTTCATTTGATTCTAAATTTAAAAATACTAGACTTGCCACTTTTGAATTTGATGAAAGTTGTGACTTAGTGGATTTAGCTCGTGAAGTTGGAGTTTTGAGAACTAAAGATGAAGATATTCGTTCACTTCGTGAAATAATTTTATATGGCTTAAAAGGACTTTCTGCTTATGGTTTTCACGCATTAAACTTAAAATTTGAAAGCGATGAATTATATGACTTTTTTGAAAGAGCATTGGTTGCAACTGAAGATAACGACTTAAGTGCTGAAGAGCTTACAAATCTTGTTTTTGAAACTGGAAAATTTGGTGTAGATGCGATGGCACTTTTAGACAAAGCAAACAATTCGGCTTTTGGTATGCCTGAAATGACAAAAGTAAATATTGGAGTTGGAAAAAATCCTGGAATTTTGATTTCAGGACATGATTTAAAAGATATAAAAGAGCTTTTGGAACAGACTGAAGGGACTGGAATTGATATTTACACACATTCAGAAATGTTACCAGCTCATTACTATCCTGAATTAAAAAAATACAAACATCTAGTTGGAAATTATGGAAATGCTTGGTATCATCAAACAACTGAATTTGAAACATTTAATGGACCTGTCGTATTTACTACAAACTGTTTAGTTCCACCTAAGAAAAATGCGACTTATAATGACAGAATATTTACATTAAATGCAACAGGACTTCCTGGCTGGAAAAAATTGAAAACAGACGAAAATGGAAAAATTGATTTTAGTGAAGTTATAGAATTAGCAAAAAGATGTAAATCACCAACTGAAATTGAAAGTGGAACAATCACAGGTGGATTTGCACACGGACAAGTATTTGCTCTTGCTGATAAAATTGTTGAGGCAGTGAAATCAGGAGCAATTAAAAAATTTATCGTTATGAGCGGATGCGATGCAAGACAGACAACAAGAAAATATTATGCTGAATTTGCAAAAAGATTACCAAAAGATGTAGTAATTTTAACATCAGGATGTGCAAAATTTAGATATAACAAATTAAATCTTGGAGATATTGACGGTATACCTAGAGTGCTTGATGCTGGTCAATGTAACGATTCTTATTCTTGGGCAGTCGTAGCGCTAAAATTAAAAGAAATTTTTAACGCAAACGATATAAACGACTTGCCAATCGAGTTTAACATCGCATGGTATGAGCAAAAAGCTGTAATCGTGCTACTTGCGCTGCTTTACTTAGGCGTTAAAAATATTCACATTGGTCCAACTTTACCAGCATTTATTTCTAAAAATGTTGCTACTCTTTTAAACGAGCAATTTGGATTGACTGGTATAACTGATGTTGAAAATGATTTACAAATATTTTTTAGTTAAAAATATTGATAAATAAAGATTTTAAATATAGTAAAGATAATAATAAATATTATTATCTTTACTATTTTTTTATTAATTTCTTCTTATTTTTTTGTTTTTTTTAAATTATCATTGCAAAGACTTTGAATATCTGTTATAATAACTATGATAAAATTTATATAACAGGTGTTATAATTAAAAAATTATAGAAAGAAGGAATGCTAAAATGAAAAAAGGTATATTAGCAATGTTAATTTTATTTTCTTTTGCAGCTTTTGCTGAAAAAACTCATGAAAAAACTGCAAAATTAGAAAAAGACGCTTATTGTAAAGCTCCAAAATCACACGGAGATTATAAAAAAATTAATGATAAAGATAGTCGTGTAGATATCGACTTTGAAAACTGTGTATTTGATGGAGAAAATTATGAAAATGCAAAAGTTGGGATTTTAATTCAAGACAAAGACAAATTTGAAAATTTTTTAAAAAAATATAAATTTATGCATTTAAAATCTGGAAAAGATTTAGTTAATAAAGATGGTAACTTCTTTTATAGCGGTTCTTGGGCTTTTTCAAATGACAAATCTTATCCGAATTTAAACAATAATAATAACAAGAATAATAACAAAAATGTAAAAACTGCACCTGTAAAAAAATAAAATTTAAATTATTTTTTTAAAACTTATTTTATAAAAAAATAGTGAAATTTAATAATCTCACTATTTTTTATTTTCTAATTTTTTATTATTTTGTTAATTTAATACTTTATTACTTTAATTAATTAATTATTTTATTTCATTGCTTGAACTTGTTTTAAAATTTCTGCCGCACCTTTTACTTTACCTTTTACAGCTTCTTCTAAAACTTTTACAGCTTCTGCTTTTTTACCTGCTGCTGCATAAACTTGTCCTAAAATTACTTTTGCTTCACTATTTTTATCTTCTGAAATTGATTTTTGTAAATATTTAACAGCTAAATCCGCAGCTCCAGCTTGAGCAAAATAAGTTCCGATTTCAGCGTTAGTCACTTTTGGAGTTCCTGATTTTAATTGGCTGTATGTTGAGTTTACTTTTGCTGTGTTATTTTGCATTTCATAAATTCCTAAAAGTAATACTTTTGCTTCTACATTTTTAGGTTCTGCAGCAACTGCTTTTGATAAAAATTGTTCAGCTTTTGTCGCATCTCCTTTTTGTAAATAGAAAGTTCCAAGCATTCCTAAAATTTGAGAATTTTTTCCACCTGCTGCTGTATTCATTTCAGTTAAATATTTTTCAGCTTGAGCAGGATTTTTTTCTGACATAGCTATTTCAGCTAATAAGATTCCAGCTCCATTTACTTTTTGCGGCGCACCTGTGTATGCTTTTTGCAAATATGTTTTGGCTTGAGTTGTATTATTTTTTGTCAAATAATATTGTCCTACATTGTAGTTCACTTCTGAAACAAATGCTTTATCAGTTGATTTCATAGCTTTGTTATATCTTTCTGTTCCCTTTGATTGTTCATTGTTATCGAAGTAAAAAATAATTAAACTTGAAGTTATATCCGCATCTTTTCCATCTGTTTTTTCATCTGTCCAAAGAATATATTTTTCAGCTGATTCTTTATCTTTTTGAGCAATTCCAACTAGATATAATAATCTTGCTGATTCAGCACTGTAGCTGTTTACAACTTTTCCACCATCAAAAGCTGTTTCCAAATAAGGTTTTGCTTTAGCTATTTGATTTTGTTGTAAATAATAAGAACCTAATTCTAAATTTGCTCTTTGTTTATATTCTGCATCTCCAGTTTTTGAAAGCGTTTCCAAAATTTTAACTGCTTCTGCTGTTTTCTTTTGTCCTGCTAAAGTTCTAGCTTTTTCATAATCTGCTTTTGAATCTGCAAATGACAAAGCTCCTGTAACTAATATTGCTCCTATTAGTAATAATTTTTTCATAATTTCCTCCTAATTTTAATTTATCTATTTTGATAATTAAACGATAAATTTCTATAAATTTCTTAAAGCATCAACTAATTCAGTTTTTGAAGCTGTTTTAGCGTCAACTCCTTTTATAATTCTAGCTGGTGTTCCTGCAACTACGACACCTTCTGGAACATTTTGCGTAACTATTGCTCCTGCTGCAACTACTGAACCTTTTCCAACTCTGACTCCTTCTAAGACTACTGCATTTGCTCCTACAACTACATCGTCTTCGATCACAACTGGATCTGCTGAAGGTGGTTCGATAACCCCAGCTAATACTGCTCCTGCACCGATGTGACAGTTTTTACCAACTTTGGCTCTTCCACCTAAAACAACATTCATATCAATCATTGTTCCTTCACCGATTTCAGCACCAATATTTATAACTGCACCCATCATTATTACAGCTCTATCTCCAATGCTAACTTTATCTCTGATAAATACTCCTGGTTCAATTCTTGCATTAATATTTTTCATATCAAGCATTGGTACCCCAGAATTTCTTCTATCATTTTTTAAATAATAATTTTGTAAGTTATTTTCTTTTATGATTTTTTCTATTTCTTCCCAATCTCCAAAAATAACTTTTAATCCATCTTTTCCAATAACTTTGCAAGAATAAGGATTTTTTATTTCTTCATCTGTGTAAAGTTCTACTGGAGTAGTCTTTTTCGCATCGGCGATATATTGAATAATAGCTTTTGATTTTTCTAATTCTGTCATTTTCCCTCCATTTTCTCAAAATCTTTTTAATTTTAGTATATTATAATTTTCGTCTATTTTACCACTTTTTTACAAATTTTACAACTAATATTTTATTTATTTATTCCCAAAACATCTCTCATAGTATATTTCCCAGCATCTTTGCCTTTTAAAAATTCTACCGCTTTTACTGCACCATCTGAAAACATTTTTCTTGACAACGCTTCGTGTTTTATTTCGATAATTTCATCATTTTTTGCATAAATAACAGTATGTTCTCCAACGATATTCCCACCACGAATTGCGTGAACTCCTATTTCTTTTTCAGCTCTTTTACTATATCCTTCTCTTCCGTAAACTGTTCTGTAATCATTTCCGTCATCTAAATTTTCTTTTACAATTTCAAGAAGTGTCGAAGCTGTCCCACTTGGAGCGTCAATTTTTCTGTTATGATGTTTTTCCACAATTTCAATATCAAAATCTTTTAATAATTTTGTAGCAAATGCAACTATTTCATTTACTATATTTACTCCTAACGAAGTATTTGTCGCTTTAATCACAGGAATTAATTCTGCAGCTTTTTCAATTTTTTTTAATTGCTCTTCCGTATGACCAGTTGTCGCCACCAAAACTGGAACTTTTTTAGCAATTCCCGCTTCCAAGACATCGTCAATTAAGCTAAAATGTGAAAAATCAATTATTGCATCATATTCCACATTAGCATTTTCCCCTTTTAAATTAATGAAATCTCCTTTTCCAAGCGGATCAACAAAACCCACAAATTCATTTTTACTATTTATTATAGATTCTTTTACATATTGTGCCATAACTCCAGCACCATAAACTACTATTTTCATATTTTCTCCTCTTCTTTTAAATAAACTTTTGAATAAAAATCACTTAATATATTATACTAAATTTTTAATGTTTTGTACAGTCGGTCAGTTTTTAAAAATAAAGATATGAAAAAAATTAATTTATAAAAAATTTAAATTTATGATATAATGTAAATTGAAAAAACTAAAAATAAAAAATAAAGGAGAGGTTATATGGCAAAGAAAAAAATTGACGAAAAAAACAAAGAAAATAAAGAGAAAATGTTAGATCTAGCACTAAAGCAAATACACAAAGACTTTGGTGACGGTGCTATTATGAAACTTGGGGAAAATCAAAAACTGAATATAAAAACCATTTCTACAGGAAGCATAAACTTAGATATAGCACTTGGCGTAGGTGGTGTTCCAAGAGGAAGAATCGTTGAAATTTATGGAGCTGAATCTTCTGGAAAAACGACTCTTGCACTGCATATCATTGCAGAAGCTCAAAAAGAAGGCGGAGTTGTAGGATTTATTGATGCTGAACATGCACTTGACCCAGTTTATGCAAAAGCACTTGGAGTAAATATTGACGAACTTTTGATTTCTCAACCTGATACAGGAGAACAAGCTCTTGAAATTGCTGATATGCTTGTAAGAAGTGGAGCAATGGATGTAGTCGTAGTGGATTCAGTTGCAGCACTTGTTCCAAAAGCGGAAATTGAAGGCGAAATGGGAGACCAGCAAATGGGACTTCAAGCTAGACTTATGTCAAAAGCGCTTAGAAAATTGACAGGAAGTATTGCAAAATCTGATACGGTTATGATTTTTATCAATCAGATAAGAGAAAAAATTGGTGGATTTTCTTTTGTTCCAGGAGTTCAGACAACTACTTCAGGAGGTCGTGCACTAAAATTCTTTTCAACAGTGAGAATGGAGGTAAAAAGAGTTGGTTCAGTAAAACAAGGGGATGAAATGGTTGGAAATGAAGTTTTAGTCAAAGTTACTAAAAATAAAGTTGCACCGCCATTTAAAGAAGCTAGATTTAATGTGATGTATGGACAAGGAATTTCAAAAATTGGAGAAATACTGGACGCTGGAATTGATTTTGGAGTTATCTCAAAAAGTGGTTCTTGGTTTGCTTATGGAGATGAGAAATTAGGTCAAGGTCGAATTAATGTTGAAAAAATGTTAAAAGAAAACACTGAGTTATTCTCACGAATCGAAGCTCAAGTTATGGAAAAAATTAGAGAAAAATTGGGACTTAATGCTGAAGAAGAAAACTCTGAAGAAATAAAAAATTCAGAAAATAATAACGATTCTAATGATTCCAATAATTCTAATGAAACGGAAGATTAATGATTATAATAAAAATATCAAGAAATAAACTATACTTGTCTACAGAAGAAATAATGGATGTAAGTCCATTTATAAGACAAAGATATGAATTAAAAGTAAATGATGATATTTCTAGCCTCTATGATGATATTTCATATGAGGCTTCTTTGGAAAAAGGAATTTTTCTGATTTCTTTAAAAGATCGAACAGAAAAGAAATTTATAAAAAATTATCAGAAAAATATCAAAATAAAGAAGCTGTAAAAAAAGCTGTAAAAAAATTAAAAGAACTTGGATATTTAAATGATTTAGACTACGCAATTTCTTATATAAAAAATAAAAAATATGGAAAAAATAGAATTTCTTATAATTTGTCTCAAAAGGGACTCGAAAAAAAGACAATCGAACTTGCTTACGAAAAATTAGAATCTGAAGGAAATATTGACGATAAAAGGCTTGAAATTTTAATTAAAAAAAATGAAAAAAAATTAGCACACAAAAATTCTAGTTTAACAAAAGAAGAATATTTAAAACAGTTAAAAGAAGAACAAAAACTGATACAATATTTGGCAAGACAAGGATTTTCACTTGATAAAATATTTGAAAAAATTAAAGAATATAAATCATTTTTATAAAAAATTTATGTTAAAATTTATAATAAACAAAAAAATATACTAAAAAATTTTTAATTTAATAAGGAGAGTAAAAAATGAGAACAATATTTTACCATTTTATACTTGTGGGAACATTTCTATATGGAATGATTTTTAGAGCTCCGGCACTACTTTTTAAAAAAGGTCGAGATGCTCATAATTTTGCTCGTAAAGTTGGAGTAAATTGGGGAAAAAATTTAGTTTGGGCTTCAGGCAGTAAAGTAAAAGTTATTTACGAAAATGACTGTGAAAAAGAAATAAAAAAAATAAAAGAAACTGGAGAACCTATCATTTTAATTTCAAATCATCAAAGTAATTTAGATATTCCAACTCTTCTTGGATATTTACCACTAGATTTTGCTTTTATTGCAAAAAAAGAAATGAAAACTTGGCCATTAATCGGTGGCTGGATGAAAGCGTTAAACTGTATCTTTTTGGATAGAAAAAATGCTCGTCAAGGAATGAAAGATATGAAAAATGCGATTTCAAAAGTAGAAGATGGATATTCTTATGTAATTTTTCCAGAAGGAAGTCGAACTGAAAATGGAGAAGTTGGCGAATTTAAAAAGGGAAGTTTTAAACTTGCGAAAGATAGCAAAGTTAGAATTTTGCCAATAACAATTTGTGGAACTTACGAAGTTCAAAATAAAAAAAGTTTAAAAGTGAAAGGCAATAAAAACATTAAAGTAATAGTTGACAAACCTATTGATCCTGCTAATTTGCCAATTCAAGAACAAAAAAATATTCACAAAATCGTGAACGACATAATAAGAGAAAATTTGAAAAAATATAAAATTTAAATTTAAAAAAATTACAGACATAAAAAGCAATTTTTAGGAGAAAATATAATGAAAGTATTTTTAGCTACAAAAAATAAAGGAAAAATTAAAGATTTTGAAAAGTTGACTGAAGGAATGAATATTGAAATTTTATCAATTTTAGATGACATAGAAATACCAGATGTAGTGGAAGATGGTACTACTTTTGAAGAAAATTCACAAAAAAAAGCACTTGAAATTTCTAAATTTATAAAAATTACAACAATTTCTGATGACTCTGGTCTTTGCGTTGACGCATTAAATGGAGATCCTGGAATTTTTTCAGCAAGATATGCGGGAGAAGATGGAAATGATAAAAAAAATAATGAAAAACTTTTACAAAATTTGAAAGATGTGCCAAAAGAAAAAAGAACAGCACATTTTATCTCAGTTGTAAGTATCGCTTTTCCAGATGGCAAAGTTGAATCTTTTTCTGGAAGAGCCGACGGAGAAATTTTATTTGAAAATTGTGGAGATGGAGGATTTGGATATGATCCGCTGTTTTATTCATATGATTTGAAAAAAAGTTTTGGAGTTGCTTCACCTGACGAAAAAAAATCTGTGAGTCACAGAGGAAAAGCCTTTAGAAAATTAATTGAATCAAAAATTTTGGAAAGTAAAAAATAATGTTAGTAAATTTGAAAATAAATAACTCAAGCATAAAAAAAAATTTGGAAAAAATTCGCTCGATTAATAAAAATATGATTTGTGTTATAAAAGATGATGCTTACGGTCTAAAAATAGAAAAGATTTTGCCTGTTTTGATAAAAAATAACTGTAATTATTTTGCAGTAGCTTATCTTGAAGAAGCTGTTAAAGTTTATAAAATTTTAAAAAATTTTAAAAATTTAAATAAAAAAAATAATTGCAATGTGATGACACTTAATTATGTGGAACCGAAAAAATTGGAAGTAGCGATTAAAAATGGAATTGAAATAACAATTTTTAGTAAAAAACAATTTTACGATTATATCGATATTTTGAATAATTTTAAAAAAAATATCTGTTTAAAAATTCACATAAAAATAAATAGCGGAATGAATCGACTTGGATTTGATGAAAATGAAGTTTTTGAAATAATAAAAGAAATTAAAAAAATAAATTCTGAATTTTTGAAGGATAAAAAATTTAAATTGGAAATTATCTCGATTTTTTCACATATTTCTGAAGCTGAAAATAAAACCAAAACTGAAAAGCAAGTAAAAAAATTTGAAAAAATTTTAAAAATTTTTGACGATAACGAAATAAAATATAAATATAGACATTTACAAGCAAGTCCGCTGTTATTTAAATATGAAAAAAAGTATAACTATGATTTTTGCCGTGTTGGAATGGCAATTTATGGTTTAGAGCCGCTTTCTTACGATGTCGGTTTGGAAAATGCCATTTTAGTGGAATCAAAAATTATAAATATTCGTGAAGTGAAAAAAGATGAAAAAGTTTCGTATGGAAATAAAGGAATTTTGAAAAGAGATTCAAAAGTTGGAATTGTCGCAATAGGTTATGCACACGGACTTCCAAAACAAATTGAGAATAAAAAAAATTGTGCGTATGTGCTTGTAAATGACAAAAAAGCAAATATTTTGGGTGAAATATGTATGGATATGATTTTTATTGATTTAACTGATATTCAAGATATAAAAATTGGAGATAAAGTTTTGATTGTTGGAAATAAGAAAAGCTGGAAAAATAAAATAACATTAAGACAGATGGCGAAATGGGGAAACACTATACAAGATGATGTTTTAACTAACTTTAAAATTGATAAAAAAAAGATTTTTATAATTAATTAGGATTAATTTTATAAATTAATCTTTTTTTTATTTTTGTTTTTTCATTATTTTTACTTTTTTATAAAAAAATTGCTCTAAAATTAGAACAATCTTTTCATTTTTTATATTTTTAGTTTTTTATTTTTTTAGTTCCAAAATAATTTATCAATTAAAGTTTTTCTCTTTGGCATTCCTTCTAAAATTTTACCCCTTTTTATCCAAAATTTTCGTTTTGCAATCTCATACAAAGGCTTGTCAGCAAGGCTATCAGAATAAAATTTCACTATTTCAATTTCATAATTATTTTGCTTTGCCCATCTGTTTAATTTTTTTACTTTTTCGTCACCTTTATTATTTTTCCCATTAATTTGAGCAACAAATTTTTTTTGATTGTCACCCACAAATCTTGTTCCAAAAACAATGTCATATCCTTGTGAAAGTAAGAACTTTTCAATTAAAAACAATGGACTTGCTGAAGTCACAATAACAAAATCAGCTTCTTTTCTATTTTTTTGTAACTCTTCTTTTACCCAAGGATAAATTTTATTTTTTTTCGTTTCCCAAAATTCATCAATCAAATCTTGAATTTCTTTTTTTGTGTGAGATTCTAAAAATTTAAAATATTTTTCTTTTATTTTTGTCAAATTTACAATTTTAAAAAGATACAAAAATAGATATCTGGAATAAGTAATCAAAAATAAAATAGATTTTAGTGGATATTTTTTTAAATAAAATACCGAAAAATTAACTCCAGTTTCTCCATCATAAATTGTCTTGTCAAAGTCATACACAACTAATTTTTTTTTCATAAATCAGCTCCTTTTCATAAATTTTTATAATAATCTAATGTTTTTCCATACAAATAATATTTTACATTTTTTAATTCATTTAAATTTTTTGCATTTAAAGCGCACATTATCATTTTACACTCATGTTTCCAGCTATTCAAAATTTCTATAATTTCATCTGTAGAATATTCGCTCAAAAATTTTAAAATTGTCCCTGAAATTCCAACGCCACTCGCTCCTAATACAAGGCATTTTATTACATCAAGTGGATTTCGCACTCCGCCACTTGCAACAATTTCAACTTTTCCATCAAATTTTTTTGCATCCAAAAGTGCTTGAACCGTCGTCTTTCCCCAGTCATTCAAATATTTAAAATGATTTTTACGGCGCATATTTTCGATATAAGCAAAGTTTGTGCCGCCACGACCACTTATATCCACTGTTTTTATTCCCAACTCTATTGCTTTTTCAATAGTTTTTCTGTCCATACCAAAGCCAACTTCTTTTAGAACCAACGGAACTTTTATATTTTTTACAAAATCTCTTAAATTATTTTCCCACTCGTTAAAATTTCGGCTTCCTTCAGGCATTATAAGCTCTTGCATAAGATTTATATGAATTTGTAAAAATATTGGATTTAAATCTTTTATCGCTTTTTGTCCACTTGTGAAATTTTTGTCAACTCCAATATTTGTTGCAAGTAATAAATTTTCATTATTTTTTCGCACAATTTTGAAAGAATCATCATCTTTATTTTTTAACGCTGCGCTGTATGAACCAGTTACAAGCAAAATTTCACATTCATTTGCAATTTTAGCCAATTTTTCGTTTATATTTTTTCCAGCTTCACTTCCACCTGTCATCGCATTGATAAAAAACGGAAACTTAAAATTATGTCCCGCAAAATTTGTCGATAAATCAATTTCATCCAAATTATATTTTGGCAGTGAACTGTGCTCCAACTGAACATCATCAAAGCTATTATAATCACTTTTATATCGCAGAGCAAACTTAATGTGATCATCTTTTCTTTTCATACAATAAATTTTTTCCTTTCTTTTATTTAATATTTAAATTTTTAAATTTTTTATTTTAATTTTTTTTAAATTTTAATTTATTTAATTTATCCATTTTTTATAATTTTCCAGAAAATATTGTCTCAATTTCCAATTTTTCCCATCTCTTAATCAATTCTTTACTGTCATTTTCATCAAAAGAAATCGCAATTCCACAGTCGCCACCGCCAGAACCGCTACTTTTAGCACATATATCAAGTCCTTGTGTAGCTTGGACAAGTTTTATCAATTCTAAACTATAAATATTTTCATTTAATTTTTTCAAAATATTTCCATTATTTTCAATTAATTTTTTTATTTTTTCTTTTTCTCCGTTAATAATAGCTTCTCTCAAATTATTTACAATATCTTGAACTTCACTTAAAAATTTTTTATCTATTGAAGATTTCACAATTTTAATCATTTCACTAGAAATTGACGGCTTTTTCGTCCAGCCAACTAAAAAATCGCATTCAATTCCACATTTTATCTCTTCAATTCTATATCCCCAGTCCATCTCCAAAACTTCTTTTAAATCTTTTTTTTCAATAAATTCTTTTATTTTTTCCCTGTCAAAAGATGTGTAAAATACCATATTTTCATAAGAAATGCAGGCTAAATCTCCCATTGAGCCATTATCTCCCAATTTTAACAATGTATAAGCTGCCAATTTAAAAATTATTTCTTTTGAGAAAAATTTATTATTTAATTTTTTATAATATAACTCAAACATAGCTTTTATTACCAAAATTACAACACTTCCACTTGATCCAATTCCATATTTTTTCCCATTTTTCTCCATTTTTCCAGTTATTTTTAAATCAATTGGTTCTGGATCAATTTTATTTAAAATCAAAAAATCATTTACATTTTTTATCGCATTTTGAATTAACGAATAGTTTTTATCGTATTTAAGTGTAACTAAATAATCAAACATATCTGAAAATATATGATATTCTGAATTTTTAGAAAAATTTATTTGTGCATTCATGAAAATATCAACATTTTTTATAATCGCACTATTTCCACAGTTTAATACGGCATATTCTCCAACAATATAAAGTTTTCCACAAGTTTTTATATTTATTTTTTTATTTTTATCTCTATTTCCATTATTATTTCTATCTTCCATCTAAAATTTTCACTTTCCAAAAAATTTAAATTATTTATAATATTTTACCATTTTAATATATTTTGTCAATTATAATTTTTTAAAAACTTCTCCAATTTTATCGTGAATGACTAAATTTGCTAAATAATCTTTGTCAGTTGAACTTTTGTTGATTAAAACGAGATTTTTTCCATTAAAATATTGAATCAATGAAGCCGCTGGATGAACAATTAAAGATGTTCCGCCGATAATTAAAGTATCCGCATTTGAAATCTGTCTTATCGCTTCTGAAAAAATTTCCATATTTAGACTTTCTTCATAAAGAGTCACATCTGGCTTTATAACTCCACCACATTTGGGACAATGTGGAATTTTTTCCTTTTCGCAAAAACTCAAAAACTCATCTAAATTATAAACTTTACCACATTTTGTGCAAATATTTCTATCAATTGTTCCATGCACTTTCAAAACATTTTTACTTCCAGCCATCTCGTGCAGACAGTCAATATTTTGAGTTACAACAGCACTCAATTTTCCTTCTTTTTCCAGTTTAGCCAAATAAAAGTGTGCAAAATTGGGTTTAGCTTCTTTATAAATTAAATTTTTTTTATAAAAATCATAAAAATCTTCTGGATATTTTAAATACATCGTGTGTGAAATCAGCTCTTCAGGTGAAAAATGTCTATTTAACTTTTGATTATAAATTCCATTTGCACTTCTAAAATCAGGAATTCCAGACTCTGTGGAAACTCCAGCTCCTCCAAAAAACACAATTTTTTTACTTTCTTCTATTATTTTTTTTAATTCGTTTATTTTTTCTAAATTTTTCATATTTTCTGATTTCATCTCCTTTATCCACAATTTCACAATTAACTGATAAAAAAAATGAGAGAACACTTTATTCTCTCAAAATTAATTGCTCATTAACTACTTCTAGATCCACTCATATCAAGCCTATCTGGTTTTGATTTCAATGTTCTTCCTTTTAATGCTTCTTCTTCGACTAAAATTTCAGATGAACCAACTTTTCTTAATCTTCTTATTATTTCATAAACAAATTCATCTCCTGTTTCACCTTCAAATTCTCCAGAAAGTTCCAAGAACTCTTTGTTTTCTGGTGTCATTACAGGAACATTTATATATTTTATAAGTTGATTTGTATTTTCATCTTCTTTTACAGTTCCCCATAACAAATCTAAATTATCAGATATTTTATCATTTGGTGAAATTGCTTCAACTGAATGTGCTACTTCAGAAAAGTTTCCATAAACATCTTCATATCCGATTGAAACTTCATAATGTTCATTTACATCAATATCAGTAATATAATGTGAACCTATTCTTTCATGTCTTACTATTTTTCTATATTCTTGTCCATTTTTAAACAATTTAATAATTACATTATCAATTACTCCATTGTCATTAGACAATCTTGTAAATGTTTCTTCTCTAATTTCCCAATAAACAAACAATGTTGTTGGATTTTTAGGCATAAGAACTATTTCATCTACAAAGTATGAATATGGAAGTGGTGATTTATCAAAATAAATATCTTCATGATTAGAATTTCCATCAAATTCTGTTCCTATCGCAAATTTTGACTGATTTATTTCTGTTTCAATGTGTCTTCTCTTTAACTGTTCCACTGTCATACCTTCATAATTAAAAGATATTTCTCTAAAAATTTTTCTATATTTTTGACCTAAATTTCCTATTAATTTTTTATTTATAAAATTTCTATAAAAAACTTTACTTCTTTTTATTTCAAAAATATTTTTTAAAAATTTTACTATCATCATTCGTTCAATTACTTCCATTGGAACGAATCTTGATATTTTTTTCAATTCTTTTTCCATTTTTTTATTCATTGTAAATTTTTTGTTTACATAATTTCTATAATGTGTCCTTTTTGTCCTATAATTTTTTTGCATCATGATAACACCGCCTCCCATAAATTTTTTTATACCTATATTTTACATTAAAATTACTTTCTTGTCAAATTACTTTGAAGTCTTTTTTTAGTTCCTAAAATATCCCGTTCTTCTTGAATTTTGTGTTTCTTTGCAATTTCAATTGCCGCAATTCTCGCTCTTTTGACAGCTTCAGCTTTTGTCGATTCAACCAAAGTTTCTCCTAAAATTACGACTTTATCTTGTCTTACTTCCAAAAATCCGCCTTCCAAATAATATGTGACCTCTTCTTTATCATTCTCTCTAACTACCATTTCTCCGGCACCGATTGGGGAAATAAAATTTATATGTTTGGCAAGAATCCCAATATCTCCGTTTTCTGTTCTAAGTTTCACAAAAGTAACAGGTTTTTCAAACACAAGACCTTCTGGAGTTACTGCTTTTAAAATAAATTCTGTAGCCATCTTCCCTCCTTTAACAACTAAAAAATTTTATAAATATGAAAAAGGAGCAAATTAAACACTCCTATTTTCATTCTATTCTGCCATTAATTCTCTTGCTTTTGCAACTGCTTCGTCAATAGTTCCCACATATAAGAACGCCTGTTCTGGCAAATCATCGTGAAGTCCATCCAAAATTTCTTTAAATCCACGGATTGTTTCACGCAAAGGTACATATTTTCCTTTCATTCCAGTAAACTGTTCTGCTACTGAAAATGGTTGTGAGAAAAATCTTTGAATTTTTCTTGCACGGTTTACGATAAGTTTATCCTCTTCATCCAATTCATCCATACCCAAAATAGCAATTATATCTTGCAATTCTTTATATCTTTGCAAAACTTTTTGAGTATCTCTTGCAACTTTATAATGTTCATTTCCAACAATTTCTGGTTCCAAAATTCTTGATGTTGAATCAAGTGGGTCAACTGCTGGATAAATTCCAAGTGAAGCAATTTGTCTTGAAAGTACTGTAGTTGCATCCAAATGCGCAAATGTTGTCGCTGGTGCCGGGTCAGTCAAATCATCCGCTGGAACATAAACTGCTTGAACAGATGTAATTGAACCAGCATTTGTTGAAGTGATTCTTTCTTGTAGTGCTCCCATTTCAGTTGCCAAATTTGGCTGATAACCAACTGCTGATGGCATTCTTCCAAGTAGTGCCGAAACTTCTGCTCCAGCTTGAGTAAATCTGAAAATATTGTCGATAAATAAAAGTACATTTTGTCCTTCTTTATCTCTAAAATATTCAGCCATTGTAAGTGCTGTCAAACCTACTCTAAGTCTTGCACCAGGCGGTTCATTCATTTGTCCATACACTAAGGCAGTTTTATCTATAACTCCACTTTCAGTCATTTCATTATATAAATCTCTTCCTTCTCTTGTACGTTCTCCTACTCCTGCAAAAACAGAAAGTCCTCCGTGTCCTTTTGCAATATTATTAATTAACTCTTGAATAAGTACAGTTTTTCCTACTCCTGCACCTCCAAAAAGTCCAATTTTTCCACCTTTTAAATAAGGTGCCAATAAATCTACAACTTTTATTCCAGTTTCTAAGATTTCTGTATCTGTTCCTTGTTCTTCAAATGATGGTGCTTCTTTATGAATTGACTCTTTTAAAACACTTTCATTGTCAAGTGGTTCTCCATCATCAACTGTTTCTCCCAAAACATTGAATATTCTTCCCAAAGTATCTCTACCAACTGGTACTTGAATAGGTTTTCCTGTGTCAATTACTTCTAGTCCTCGTCTTAATCCGTCAGTCCCAGACATCGCTACCGCTCTTACTACATTGTTTCCATTGTGTGAATGAACTTCCGCAACCAGTTTACCGCTTTTTGTGTGAATTTCCAAAGCGTTATAAATATCTGGCAATTCGTTCTCAAATCTTACATCTATAACCGGTCCAATTACTTGAACTAATTTACCTTTATTCATTGATTAATGTCGCTCTCCTTTCTCTTTATGTAAATTTAACTTTTACTGTACTCCTGATGAACCTCCAATTATTTCGGTTAATTCTTGTGTTATAAGTCCTTGACGCTCTCTGTTGTACTGCACTTCCAATTTTTTTATCATATCTGCAGCATTGTCATTGGCTTGTTTCATCGCTGACATTCTAGCTGAATGTTCACTTGCTGAATTTTCCAAAAGCGCTTGATACAATTTTATATTTAAAACTTGTGGAATAAAAACGTTTAACACTTCATCTTCCGATGGATCAAACATATATTCTTTTGTTGGAAGTCCTTCCTTTTTTTCAATTGGAAGCAATTTCTCAGTTTGAATATTATATTCTACCGCTGACACAAATTTTGAATAAATCAAATAAACTTCATCATAGTAGTCATCCAAATAAAATTGTACAACATCTTCACTTATTTTTTTCGCTTTTTCAAACATTGTTTCAGGTATCATTTGTGTATATTCACTGTCGACATCTATATTTCTAGTTTTACAATAATCTTTTGCCTTTTTTCCAATTGTAATTACAGAAATTTCTTTATTTTCTTTTTGAAATTTTTTTCTCATTTCTTCAAGTTTTCTATGCGTATTTGAATTAAAACTTCCGCAAAGTCCTCTATCTGAAGTCATCACAATAATTCCAACTTTTTTAACTTGAGTTTTTCCGTCAAATATTACAAATTTATTACCTTTTAATCCCGCAACTAAGTTATCAAACGCTATATCTAGTGCCTGTGCATAACTACGAGATTTTAGCGTCAATATTTGAAACTTTTTAAATTTTGTAGAAGAAACAATATTCATAGCATTTGTGATTTGACTTGTATTTTTTACGCTGTCAATTCTTTCTTTTATTTCTTTCATATTTGCAGCCATATTTTTTCACCTACTTACCAGACATAATCTTCTTTAAACTCTTTAATAAAATCATTTAAAGAATTTTTGATTTCATCATCTATCTGTTTTTTCTCCAAAATTTGTTTCAAAATAATTGTTTTATTTGAAATTTCATCAATCAATTCCTTTTCAAATTGACGAACTTTTTCTGTTGGTACATCGTCAAAAAATCCGTTTGTTACACAGTAAAATGAAATTACTTGTTCTTCAACTTTATAAGGACTATATTGACCTTGCTTTAACACTTCCATAATTTTAGAACCACGATTTAACTGATCTCTTGTCGCTTTATCCAAATCTGAACCAAATTGCGTAAATGCAAGTAACTCATTATATTGTGCAAGTTCCAATTTTACTTTTGAAGCAACTTGTTTCATTGCTTTAATTTGAGCTGATCCACCTACCCTTGACACAGAAACTCCCGCATTTATCGCTGGTCTAAATCCTGAATTAAACAAATCAGTTTCCAAGAAAATTTGTCCATCTGTAATCGAAATTACATTTGTTGGGATATATGCCGAAATATCTCCTGCTTTCGTTTCAATAATTGGTAATGCTGTAATTGATCCACCACCCAATTTGTCACTTAATTTTGCAGCTCTTTCAAGAAGTCTTGAGTGTAAATAGAATACATCTCCAGGGAATGCTTCCCTTCCTGGCGGTCTTTTAAGAAGCAATGACATTTCACGATAAGCTACAGCATGTTTAGATAAATCATCATAAATTATCAAAACACTCTTTCCATTATCCATAAAGTATTCTCCCATTGCGACTCCCGCATATGGTGCTAAATACTGAAGCGGTGCAGATTCCGATGCTGTTGCTGCTACAATTATCGTATAATCAAGTGCTCCTGTTTCTTCTAATTTTCTATAAATTTGTGCAACTGTTGATCTTTTTTGACCAATTGCAACATAAACACAAATTGTATCATTTTCTTTTTGATTTATTATTGCGTCAATTGCTATTGCAGTTTTTCCAGTTTGTCTATCTCCAATTATAAGTTCTCTTTGTCCTTTTCCTATTGGAAACATTCCATCAATTGCTTTTATTCCAGTTTGTAACGGCTCACTTACAGGTTTTCTTGCAATGATTCCAGAAGCTTGTCTTTCAATTGGCATATATTTACTAGCTTTTATTTCACCTTTTCCATCAATTGGATTTCCAAGCGCATCTACAACTCTTCCAAGTAATTCTTCTCCAGCTGGTACTTGTGCAACTTTTCCTGTCCCTTTTACAAGGCTTCCTTCTTTTATTCCGACTGTTTCACCAAAAATAACCGCTCCGATATTACTTTCTTCCAAATTTAACGCCATTCCGGTTGCACCATTTTCAAATTCTAATAGTTCTCCAGACATAGCATCACTTAATCCATAAATTCTAGCGATTCCATCTCCAACTTCAAGAACTGTTCCAGTGTTGGAAATATCAATTTTATTTTTGTAATTTTCTATTTCGCTACGAATTATTTTACTTACCTCTTCTGGTTTAATCTTCAAAAAAAGCACCTCCATTTCTAAAAAACTTTTTTCATATCGCTTATTTGATTTTTTATTGAACCATCAATTATTTCATCATTTACTTTTATGATTCCTCCACCAATTATACTTTTATCAACAACTAAATTCAATACAACTTTTTTGTTATATTTTTTTTCCAATTTTTCTGTTAATCTTTTTTCTTGATCATTTGATAATTTTTTTGCAAATATAGCTGTTACAGGGAGTTTATCATTTTCTTTATAATAAATTTCCAAAAATTTAGCTTTTATTTTCGCTACTGAAGATAATCTATCTTTTTTGACAATATACTTTATCACTTTAATTGACTCTGCACTAGCAAAACTAAAAGATTTTTGTAAAAACTCTTCTTTTTCAGAAATTTTAATCATCGGATTTTCCAAAATTCTTCTAAATTGCTCTTCTTCCGAATATTTTTCCATCAAAATATTAAGAACTTCTCGAATTTCATCAATTTTATTAGAAGATTTTGCTACATCATAAATGGCTTGTGCATATGTTTTTGCGATTTCATCTTCCATATTAATCTCCTAATCCATCAATAAATTTATCAATTGTCTTATCTTGATCTTTATCAATATTTTCTTTAATAATTTTTTCCGCAAGATCCACAGCCATTTCTCCGACTTCCTTTTGCAACTCAAATTTAGCTTTTTGTCGCATTTTTTCAATATCAGCTTCCGCTTTCATCATCATTCTTTCACGGTTATTCATAGCCAAATTTATAATTTGATCTTTTCTTTCATCAGCTTGTCTTTCAGCTTTTATCAAAATGTCATTAGCTCGTCGTTTTGATTCTTTTTTAAGTTTTTCAACATTTTTCTTTTTCTCTTCCAATTTTTCCTTCTCATTTTCGACGATTTCCATTTCAGATAATGCTATTTTCTTTCTATCTTCCAAAATTTTTCCAATTTTTTTTGAAAATGCCCGTGTGAAAAAATAGACTAATACTAAAAAATTTATTATTTGAATAGCCATTGTAAAATCAATGTTTACTAATTTTGATCCATCCATTTTTTCTCCTTATTTTCTAGTTATTTTTATTTTATATTTTTACCACCCGTCAATTTTACATTTAAAATACCAGGTTGAAAAATAACTTCCTCTTCTTTTCCTTTTGCTTTTATCACAAATTTAAATAAATAACGATACTTTTTGTCACTTAAAGCAAACAAATCTTTTAATTTGGTAACTTTTACTTTTTCCAAATCAACTTTTGTATCTTTTAACACATTTTTCAAATTAACTGAACCTATATTACTCGATTCTCCGCTCCAACTTATTAAATTACTTTCTTTTTCACTTCCAAATCCTTTTATTTTAGAAACTTTCCCAACTTCAGTTACCCATTCTTCCACAAAAGGTTTATTTTTTTCTCTTTTTTCTCTCTTTTCTGGAACTTTTGAAGAAATCAAAAGTTTTTCATTTCTTTCTGATGTAACTAAATAAACTTTTACACTCTCCAATTCAATTTCAGTTTTTTTTACTTGAAATCCCAAAATAAAACTTGTATTTAACTTAGTGGACTTTGTAATTTCACCGCTTCCATCTGAATTAGTTTCATTAATTCCAGTAAACAATATTTTATAATTATCAGTCGACACCATTGTTCCACCAGCCAAAATTTCTTCTGAATTCTTTGTAAAAGACAAAACCTTCTCAGAATTTACCTTTGTTATTTTGTCTAATTTCACTCTGTCAACTCTTTCATCTTTTTTTTGTGAATCGTTTAAAAGTTTTGGATTTTCTTTTTCGGTATAAATCCCTTTTTCAATCGAATCTTTAGCTTTTCTTATTTTCTTATCAACTTCATTCAAATTTTCATCATTATTTGAATTTGGCAAATTATTTTTTTTTACAGATGTCTTTTTTATTTTTTTATTTTCTGGATTTTTTTTATCCACATTCTTTTTATCTAAAGTTTTAACTGGTTTAACTGGAGTTTTAGTTCCATTTAAATCTTTTGGCACTGGCTTTGTAATTTTATTGTCAGTTTTTTTTTGATTTTTAGGTGGAGTTTTTACAGTTTCTACTTTTTTTGTTATTTTTTTATTATCTATTGCTTTAGACTTATTATCAACTTTTTTGGAAATTGGGGTTGCAGTTTTTGTCTTAGTAGTATCGGCCTTTTTCGGTTTATTATTTACCGCTCCAAAAGATACATTAAAAAATGTGATTAAATACAATCCTATTGCTATTTTTTTTAAATTTATGACAATCACAACCTTTCTTTAAAAATATAAGAACTATCCTTTCAAGAAAATCAATAAGAATGCGATTACCAATGCATAAATTGCTGATGACTCAGTAATTGCCAATCCTGTAATTAGTGTTTGCATAATGTCTTGTTTTGCTTCAGGTTGTCTTGAAATAGCTTCTACCGCATATCCTGTTGCAATTCCTTGTCCAAGTCCTGCTCCAACTCCTCCTATTGCTGCTATTCCTGCTCCTAATAATGCTGCTGCATTAATGATTTCTGGTGTTGCTGCCATTTTAAAATCCTCCTATTTTTTTAATTTTTTTGTTTTTTTAGTTTTTTTATTCTTTGTACTCTTTAGATACTTAAAATTTATTTTGTTACTCACTTTCCTCTTCTTCGCCCAGTCCTTCACCAATATAAACGGATGATAACACCGTAAAGACAAACGCTTGAACGATTCCTATAAATAAATCCAAGTATAGTTGTAAAATTATTGTCCAACCTACTGCGAACGAGAAATTTCCTTTTAATAAATTATTTGTCACAGTTTGGAACAACTGATGTCCTACAAGGCTGTATAAAAGTCCCACAATTACTAATCCTGCTAACATATTCCCAAATAAACGCATTGATGTATTCAAAACTTTTGAAAAAATGTCGACAATATTTAGTGGAAACATAAACCACATTGGCTCAAACAACGATTTTAAATACGCTCTAAATCCGCCTTTTCTTATAGAAACCGTCAAAAACAGAACAATTACTACAAGTGATAATCCAATTGTCGTATTTGGGTCAGCTGTCGGTGTTCTAAAAAATGGTTTTACTTCCATTCCATGCTGTCCTTTTAAGACC
Organism: Leptotrichia sp. oral taxon 218; assembly: GCF_018128225.1. Taxonomy (NCBI): domain Bacteria; kingdom Fusobacteriati; phylum Fusobacteriota; class Fusobacteriia; order Fusobacteriales; family Leptotrichiaceae; genus Leptotrichia; species Leptotrichia sp. oral taxon 218. The sequence continues at coordinate 1,473,901 of NZ_CP072377.1, forward strand.
ATTATTACAAATGGAAACAAAAATCCACATAAATTTGAAAACATTATAAAGGCAAACAGTGCCGCAAAAAACGGAACATATTTCTTTTTATATTTTCCAAAAGTTGTAAGAAATGTATTTTCAATAAAGTTATAATACTCTTCCATTACAATTTGCATCTTAGTTGGATTGGTAACACTTGCATTTTTTGTTCCCATATGCACTATAAACATTATTACAAGCATCAAAACCCAAGTGTTTAACACCGTTTGACTCAACGAAAAATTAAAACTTCCGATGACAAAATTAAAATAATGCGGTGGCTCTACAACTGAACTCGGTGATTCAAAATTAATCGGCAAAACTGTACTTACAACTGCCAAAATAACATTTACAATCACCATCATAAGAAATAAGAGTCCAATAAATTTAAAAACTTTATTTTTCATCAATTTTCCTCCTTTCTTTTAAGAGTTCTTTTTTATTTTGGAGTAAAAAGATTAAAAACTTCACTCGTATATTTATTATACTCCAATTATTTTCTTTTTGCAAATTTTATTCTTTGTTTAAAATTTCACTTACGCTTGATTTCATTGAGTTTACATTATGCCAAAATCTTCTAATTTAGATATTTTTAATCTATTCTTTAATAAAAAAAACAGTATTTTATTAATTTTAAAATAATTTTTTTTTAATTTTTTTTGAACAATTTCTCAAAATAATTGCAATTTTGTAATTTGTCGCTCCAATTCCAGTAAATAAAAGATTTGTCGACACATGATCCACAAAATATCTTTGGCTAATTTTCCCAACAAGAAACATTCCAATACAAAAAATCAAAAGTCTTTTCCAAAGCTCAAAATTTCCTCGCAATTTTGCATTACTTTTAAAATACATAATTTTATTTATTCCTGAAATAAGAAGTCTGACATTTATTAGTGAAATTATTCCCCCAACAAAAAATCCAAAATAAAGTTCCACGATTTTAAAAACAAGTCCAATAAAAAATGCAATTATCGTAATATAAATTGAAAGTTTGTAATTTTTTTTAATTTCGATAGACATATTCTCTCCTTATTTTATATTATTAATCTGCTTAATCAAAGACCAGTATCCAGAAACTGCACCTATCACAAGAAATACGACCAAAACTATCGGCTGATCAGTTTTAAACAAGAATTTTTTCAAAAGCATATAAAATCCCATCATAAGAAGTACTGGCACAGATAAAATATAAACCATATTTGTAGCTAGTGCAAAATATTTGATAAGTTTATTATTTCTTTTTCGATTTCTTTTCTCATTTTCATTATGCCGTCCAAGTTTTTTTTCAATTTCATAAATTCTTTTTTTCTTTTTTCTTCTTCGTCAATATTTTCTTTCTCTATATTTTTTCCATTCATATTTTTATCTGTATCTGTATCTGTACTTTTTTTATTTTCTAACATATTCATTTTCTCCCTAACTTATATTTTTTTAAATACAAAAAATATTCTACTCTCTCCAAATTCAGGATTACTTGCCGTGTCAAATACTTCAAATCCATAATTTTTAGCAGTTTTAACTATCCATTCTAAATCATAAATAAATTTGTACTGAATATCGTTATATTTTCTAAATAAATTATCATTTAGATTTTCTCTGACAAATAAATCTATTTCCACAAGATGTTTTCTTTGTGAAAGTTTTTCATGACGCCAAATGCTCGTATATTCAGGTTCTTCATCCAAAAAAATATCATTTTCAAAAATTTCAGAAAAAATATCTTCTGTGACAGCGTCAAAAATCAAAAACCCATCTTTTTTCAAATTTTTAGAACATTTTTCCAAAAACTTTTCAAATTCGCTTCCATTTTTCAAATAATTTACCGTGTCAAAATTACAAATAATATTGTCAACTTCGCAAATTTCTCCATTTTCAAAAGTATTTTCAAAATTTACAATATTTTCTTTTACAAGTTTAAAGTCGCAATTCTCAAGTTTTCTATCAGTTATTTTTTTCTTTGCAATTTCCAACATTTTCTCCGACAAATCAACTCCAGTTACTGAAAACCCATCTCTCAAAAACCTAACTAAAAACTCTCCAGTTCCACATCCCAAATCTAATAAAGTTCCTTTTTTCTTAATAAAACTCCTAAGAAAATTATACCAGCTGTCATAATCTACATGCTTCCTGAACCTCCCACGACTAAAGTCGCAGGGTTCTAAAATCTTTAAAAATATTTAAAAATTTTCTAAGAAGTTTGATAGCTTTACACTACCCTTATTCTTTTAGGCGTATTCAGCTCACCTCTATTGTATAGGACACTTAAGTCCACAACTTTACTTTTCCTTAATATGTTTAATGCTCCATTACAATCCGCATTTATAAGTTTACCTGCACTTGTTTGATATAGTCCTCTTTTTATCCTTTTTCCACTGAATATATATTCTTGCGGATTCTCTTTATCATATATCGGAATTTCATCTCCATCAAAGAAACTTGCTTTTGATGTATAACTTTCTTCTTGCAGTTTAAATTCTATTCCATATAGTTTACATAGATATATTAATTTATCTCTTAATTTTCCATATGGTATATTTACAAAGTTTTGATTATTTATACTTCCAATATTTGAATTTCTTTGAAAATCTTCATTATATCCTAAAATTATTTTTCCTATATCATTATTAAGACAATAATTTACAATTATTCTTGCTGCTTTTGAAAGATAATCTTCGTATACGATTATTTCTCTTTCTAGCTATTCTTTTTTGTCTTAATGTTGTCCGCTTAATCTTTTGCTTATCTTTAATGCTTTGCAATTTTGCATTTATCTTATTATAGTATTGATTAATAGATTTTAATTTTCTACCATCTATTATGAATGATGCTCCATTATTAGTTACACAAGTGCAAAGATTGTCTATACCTAAATCAATTCCTAGTGCATTTTCTTTATTTAATTCCCTTTGAACTTCTTCTACCTCATAAGTATATTGAATTTCAAAGTACCTAGAATGTTGTTTAGGTATTATTCTAATTTCTTTTATCTTCTTGTCTTTTAATACTGGTGGTAGTTTTATTGCGATTTCCTTATGTGTCTTTCTAAATGAATTTGAATAAGGAACTATCAGCATATCATCTTTTAATCTAACAAAACCTATAACAAGAGTTGTAAAACCATCTTTATCAAGATATTTAGGTAATTTTATATCTTTAAAATTATATTGACCATTCTTAGCAAGTTTTAAAAGTCCAAAAAATGATTTGAAACTTCCGTCTACTTCTTTTAGAATTTGCTGAGCCATATTAGAATTTAATTTTTTATAATTATCACTATTTTTAAGCATTTTATAGTTTTCGTTATAACTTAAATACTTTTTATTTTGAAAATAGTGTTGTCTAATATTATATATAGCTTCATTAGTTAAGTTCTTGGCTATATGGCACAAATATTTTAAATTTCTAAACTCTTTTTTACTAAGATGTTTTACTTGTTGTTTTAAAGTTAAATACATAGATATCACCTCCTTTTCATCAGAGATATTATACCATGTACTCTACATTTTATTTGTCAAAAAAGTAATATCTTTTATTTATTTTTAAATATTTTTAAAGTTTTTAAAACCCCACAACAGCGGGAAGCGTCGTTCACATAAGTACGCTACTACTTATGCAGTTCTCTCATGAACTTCTTGTTATCTCTAACAAGCACAGACTATATCTTATCCATATCCTATTTCAAGGACTTAGGCGAAACCACTTCCAATACCTATCGCTTGTATTGTACTCCCCTCACGAGGGATAGTCGTTGAACTTTCCTTTTCAGGCTTAGCTGCTGATTGTCTATTATCATGATGTTTAGGATTTAACCTTGCACCATCTAGTATATTTTTTCTGCTTTCGCTACCTTCACACTTATACCATATTTTAACGAAGGTATTATGTTGTGGTCGTACTAGCTTTAAGAGTTCCCAGCAGTTCAGTTTCTTTGTTGCACGGTTTTGCTCCGTGTCTACATACAAGTTTCCCTATATGCTTACTAAAATTTTCGTACAATTCATCTCACGACTAAAGTCGCGAGTGTTCTTGTACTATTTAATAAAAACATCATAAATTTCTGCAAACTCTTTATGTTCCATATTTTTCACCTTTCATTTTTCCTTTAAATTTTAAGTATATTATACCACAAAATTTTATTAAAAAATATGTTGAAGTTGAGAAATTTAATGATAATATTGTATAATAAAAATACTCCGCTCATAATAAAATAAACAGAATATTTCTTTAATAATACTAAAAATTATTTGCTAAACTAGCCTTCAATTCTATCTTCAAGATTGGATTAATCATCTGGATCATTTGGATTCAAATCAGTTCCTAAGAAATTAGTCAAATCATCATCGGTTACTACTTTAGTTTCATCATCATCTTTATATTTTGACATAGTAAATCACCTCTCTCAATGCTATTTATATTTTGTTTAATTATACCCTCCCACATTTGTTTTTTTCTTAGTTTATATTTTTTTTAACCTTTTAGTTTTTCTGTCATATCATTCTTTATATTCATCCAAAATAAATTCCTCAATATAAAAATTAGAAATATGTGAAGAGAATCCTTTTATTTTCTGATATTTCTTTATTTTTCTTTTAGCTTCCAACTTTGACAGATAAACACCTAAAATTCTATGTTTTTCTTTTTCTTGAAAACCAACTGTATAATAAAAATGTGAAAGCAAATACAATTTTCGATTATTTGATTTAATATGTTTTTCTTCATTTTTCTTGTAATAAGTAGTAGTATAACCACCCTCCCACTGTGAATACTTATCAAGCGTATATTTTCCTATATAAAATCCGTCCAAATGAGAACAAAATCCCCTTATTTTCTTATATCTCAGCAATGCTTCCATCGCTTCTTTTTTAGTACAATATGCACCTAAAAATCTAGTTTCTTCCTCCCATTTATATTTATTATAAACATCTCCGTATTCATAGCCATGCGACAAAATCCAAACTTCCATTTTTTCACTTTCCAAAACTCTTGTTAAATAAATTTATTTCAAACATTTTGATATAAAACCTTTTGTATAGTAATCTTTTCCGACAATCATCGTTCTAATTTTAAATCCTTCTGGAAAATCCTTAAAACCTTTATCCAATTTCCTTTTTTCCATAATTTCTTTCGCCTTTTCTTTTGTTGAAAAAAATCCAATTAATTTTTCATCTCCCTGTTTTGTCCTATGATATAACATATATACTTTTTTTATTTCATTGATTTTCATTTTTTTCTATCTCCATTACTTTAAATTTCTAAAACATAATTTTTGATTCTCAAAATATCAATTTCAGAAATTTTTATTTTTATTTTTTCAACAAAATGATAATTTTCATCTATCATTTTCAAATAAATATATTCATCAAATATTTCTTCAACAATTCCAACTTTAGTTTCATCAAAATAAATATTGTCAATAAAAATAAATATTTTAAATCTCATACAAATTTCTAAAATATCCAAGAAATTTATACTAGATATATTTTGAAAATATTTTACTATATTCATATATTTAATTTTTTCTTCCCCACAAATTTCTGTTATCTCTTTGATATCTTGTTTTCTCACTATTGAAATATAGCTATCATCAGAAAATTCTTTTATTTCTTTAAAAACAACAATTTTTTCTCTTTTATCTAGTAAATTTCCTTGAAAAATTTCTCCTGAAAATAATTCTATTTTATTCAAAGAACTACAATTTTTTTCATTAATTATAGCATTTACGAAAATTCTTATTTTTTCAATGTAATTCACATCAAAAATTTCTTTAGAAATTACTTCTAACTCTTGATTTACTATTTCAAAATAGCAGTAATCAATCTCTTTTTTTACAAGATATCCTTTCTCAATATCTCCATTTTTTAAATTTAATAAAATAAGATATTTTCTTTTTATAATTTCTTCGCATACATCTTCAAATGAATTTATTTTTTCACTTAAATTTTCAAAATGTTGTGTAATTTTTTTTACATTCTCTAATTTCTCAATATAATCAGCTTCCAAAATAACTCTTTTAATTTTTTCAATCAAAAAAATTTTTATTCCATCTTCCAAATTATCTGTTCCATACGATTTCAAAAATAAATAATTTTTAGAAACTTTAATTATTTTACCAATTGAAAGTATGCTATCTTCCAAATGATATATTCCTATTTTTTTATTTATTTGAGTCTGAACCTCCCACGACCAAAGTCGCAGGGTTCTAAAATCTTTAAAAATATTCAAAAATTTTCTAAGAAGTTTGATAGCTTTACACTACCCTTATTCTTTTAGGTGTGTTCAGCTCACCTCTATTGTATAGGACGCTTAAGTCCACAACTTTACTTTTTCTTAATATATTTAATGCTCCGTTACAATCTGCATTTAATTGATAGCCTTTACTTGTTTGATATAGTCCTCTTTTTATTCTTTTTCCACTGAATATATATTCTTTTTGATTTTCTTTATCATATATCGGGATTTCATCTCCATCAAAGAAACTTGCTTTTGATGTATAACTTTCTTCTTGCAGTTTGAATTCTATTCCATATAGTTTACATAGGTATATTAATTTATCTCTTAATTTTCCATATGGTATACTTACAAAGTTTTGATTATTTATACTTCCTAATATTTGATTTTCTTTGAAAATCTTCATTATATCCTAAAACTATTTTTCCTATATCATTATTAAGACAATAATTTATAATTATTCTTGCTGCTTTTGAAAGATAATCATTTATACGATTATTTCTCTTTCTAGTTATTCTTTTTTGTCTTAATGTTGTTCGGGAGGTCTTTTGCTTATCTTTTATACTTTGTAATTTTGCATTTATCTTATTATAGTATTGATTTATTGATTTTAATTTTCTACCATCTATTATGAATGATGCTCCATTATTAGTTACACAAGTACAAAGATTATCTATACCTAAATCAATCCCTAGTGCATTGTTTTCATTTAATTCCCTTTGAACTTCTTTTACTTCGTAAGTATATTGAATTTCAAAGTACCTAGAATGTTGTTTAGGTATTATTCTAATTTCTTTTATCTTCTTGTCTTTTAATACTGGTGGTAGTTTTATTGCGATTTCCTTATGTGTCTTTCTAAATGAATTTGAATAAGGAACTATCAGCATATCATCTTTTAATCTAACAAAACCTATAACAAGAGTTGTAAATCCATCTTTAGCAAGATATTTAGGTAATTTTATATCTTTAAAATTATATTGACCATTCTTAGCAAGTTTCAAAAGTCCAAAAAATGATTTGAAACTTCCGTCTACTTCCTTTAGAATTTGTTGAGCCATATTAGAATTTAATTTTTTATAGTTCTCGCTATTTTTAAGCATTTTATAGTTTTCGTTATAACTTAAATACTTTTTCTTATTAAAATAATACTGTCTAATATTATATATAGCTTCATTAGTTAAGTTCTTGGCTATATGAGATAAATATTTTAAATTCCTAAACTCTTTTTTACTAAGATGTTTTACCTGCTGTTTTAAAGTTAAATACATAGATATCACCTCCTTTTCATCAGAGATATTATACCATGTATTCTACATTTTATCTGTCAAAAAAGTAATATTTTTTATTTATTTTTAAATATTTTTAAAGTTTTTAAACCCCCACAACAGTGGGAAGCGTCGTTCACATAAGTTCGCTACTACTTATGCAGTTCTCATGGCATATACACTCCTTAATAAATTAAGGAGATTAGCCTTGAACTTCTTGTTATCTCTAACAAGCACAGACTATATCTTATCCTTATCCTTATCCTATTTCCAAGGACTTAGGCGAAACCACTTCCAATACCTACCGCTTGTATTGTACTCCCCTCACGAGGGATAGTCGTTGAACTTTCCTTTTCAGGATTAGCTGCTGATTGTCTATTATCATAATGTTTAGGATTTAACCTTGCACCATCTAGTATATTTTTTCTGCTTTCGCCACCATCACACTTATACCGTATTCTCACTTAGGTATTATGTTGTGGTTATACTAGCTTTAAGAGTTCCCAGCAGTTCAGTTTCTTTGTTGCACGGTTTTGCTCCGTGTCTACATACAAGTTTCCCTATATGCTTACTAAAATTTTCGTACAATTCATCTCACGACTAAAGTCGCGAGTGTTCTTGTACTATTTAATAAAAAAAATTTACTTTCATTTTTCCTCTCTTTCTACTCTAAGTATAAACTTTATATTAACAAAAATATATTTTTAAAACCCAAAAGAAAAAAAATAAATTTACAATTAAATTTAATACTTTATTTTTTTTATCCCCAAAAATTAACATCGTGTATTCAAGACTTATAAATTTCATATATGTCCATATTTCATATTCTTTTGAAGTGTTCAAAAAAGATGTAAAAAAAAGTAATTTAACTAAAATAAATATTCTTAAATAAAAAATTATTACAGTTGATATTTTTGTTTTTGATATTTTCATAACTTAAACTCCTATTATAACTATAATTAAAATAAACATTGATATAACAAATCTAACCAAATAATTTTTGATCTTTAATTTTTTATATGGTCCATAAATACCAAAAAACATCAAATACCATAAAAATACAATTCTTAAATCATCGAATTTTCTAAATAATTTTAATTTATAAAAAAAATATACTAGAATTAGACTTATTGATGAATATAGAGAAAAAAATATATATTCATTAGATTTTATATACTCAAAAATTTTTTTAATCATTCTAACTTACAGTCCTTTCTAAATCTAAGATAATTAATCACTCTAAACTTATTTTTTTACTTTTTTTTATTTTATTAAAGAAAAAGACTAGAATTTTATCTAGCCTATTTCCCATAATTCAACTAACTTATCCCAAAACTTCTTCGACTTTTTCTGTCAACTCTTTGATATATTTATCCACAATTTCTTGTTTTTCTGCTTCAACCATCACTCTAATAAGCGATTCTGTTCCAGAAGCTCTCACTAAGATTCTACCTTTTCCAGCAATTTCTTTCTGTTTTTCTCTTATAAAATCTGTCAATTCTTTATTTGTTTCCCAAGTTGCTTTTTTCTCTTTAGAAACCATTATATTTTTAGAATCCTGTGGCCACAATTTTATATCTTTTACTAATTCATTTAATGTTTTTCCACTTTCTAAAATTGCTGCAACTAGCTGAATCGAAGATAAAACTCCATCTCCAGTCGTGTTGTAATCCAGCATCAAAATATGTCCAGACTGTTCTCCACCGACATTTAGACCATATTCTTTCATTTTTTCAAGAACATATCTATCTCCAACATTTGCTCTAATTAATCCAATACCTTGTTCATCCAAATATTTTTCAAATCCCATATTGCTTAGAACTGTTGTAACTACTTTGTTGTCGTTCAAAAGTCCTCTTTTTTTGAAATATTTTGCAATTATAGCAATTACTAAATCTCCATTAATTACATTTCCTTCGTGGTCAACTGCAATAAGTCTGTCCGCATCCCCATCAAATGCAAGTCCCAAGTCAGCTTTATAAACTTTTACCACTTCCTGTAAAAGTTCTGGATGAGTTGAACCGCAATTTACATTTATATTTTTTCCGTTTGGAATATTATTTATTACAATAATATCTGCACCAAGTTTTTGATAAATTTTTGAAGCCACTCTATAAGCAGCACCATTTGCCGCATCAATTACAATTTTCAAACCTTTAAAACTTGTTTTTACAGTTGAAGCCAAAAAGTCCAAATAAATTCTCATATCGTCTTCAACATATTTAAATCTTCCTAGATCATCTCCAGCAATTTGATGTTTTAATAATTTTTCTCTGTCTTCCATAAGCGCTTCTATTTCTTCTTCAACTTTATCAGGAAGTTTATAACCATTTGAGCTAAAAATTTTAATTCCGTTATCTTTTACTGGATTGTGTGAAGCAGAAATCATAATTCCTGCATCAGCTTTTAATTTTCTTGTTAAATAACAAACACCAGGTGTTGGAAGTACTCCTACAAAATCAATGTGAACTCCCATTGAATTTAAACCAGCAGATAGTGCCGATCTTATCATATATCCCGAAATTCTTGTATCAGTTCCCAAGATAATTCTTGGTTTTCCCGCTTTTTTTCTATGTTTTTTTAAATAATATCCAAGAGCAAGTCCCAAATTTCCAACTAAATCAATAGTTAAATCTTTGTTAGCTTCTCCACGCATTCCGTCTGTTCCAAAATATTTTCTAGCCATTCTTATTAATTTTATTCCTTTCTTTTCTTCAATTTTATTTTTCTTTTGTTTTTTAATTTTTTTGTTTTAATTCTTTATTTTATTTTTTTATTATAATCTTTTATCTTTACTTTTTTTTAAAAAATCTAAAAAAAGAACTTGATTTTTCTTTTGTTTTATCATTTTTATTAGATTTCTCATTTTTAACTACAATTTCTTTTCCATTTATTGGCAAAACTATAGAAATTTTAGTCCCTTTTCCCATTTCAGAATCGATTTCTATTTTTCCATTATGAATTTCAATTATTCTTTTCACAATTGCAAGTCCAAGTCCAGTTCCTCCAGTCGCTTTAGTTCTCGACAAGTCAACTCTGTAAAATCTGTCAAAAATTCGTTTCGCATCTTCTTTTGAAATTCCAACTCCTTCATCTCGAATTGAAATTACTCCATTTCCATTTCTTATTTCTGATTCAATATAAATATTCGTATTTTCTTCCGAATATTTTGTCGCATTTTCAATTATTGCTCTAATTGCCTGTTGAAGTAAAGTTTCATCTCCGTTTATTTTAAAATTTTCTCCCTCTGTCAAATGAATCTTATGAGTTTTTGTTGAAACAGTCGTATCCGAATAAATCTGCTTAACCATTTCATTCGCATCAATTTCAATAAATTTTGTATTAATTTTCGTAATATCACCTTTTGCTAAAAATAACAACTTTTGAATTAAATTTCGCATGTTGTCAGTTTCATTTATAATCGAGTCAATTGATTCCTCAAAAATTTCTTCATTTGTAAGTCTACGCTTTTTAATTATTTCCGCATAACCTTTTATTATCGCAAGTGGCGTTCTAAGTTCGTGCGATGCATCCGACACAAATTTTTTCTGATTTCCAAAAGAAATTTCAATTCTATCTAGCATTTCATTTATAATAAGAGTCAATGTCTGAAGTTCATCTTCACTTTTTGGCACTTCAATTCTTTGGCTCAAATCTTCACTTGTAATAGTTTTTGCTGTTTTTATTACATTTTTAACTGGTTTTAAAATTCTTCTGCTGACTATTTTTGAAACAATTGCTGTGAGAACTGCTCCTATTATTGTAAATAAAATTACAAGATATTCCAGTCTTTTATAAATTTTATTTTCCTGTGAAATATTTTTTAACACATAGACATTGAAATCATAGTGTTTAATATTTCTTGCAACTTTAAATGCAAAATATTTATTTTCACTTCCTAAGTCAATAGTTTTTCCATTTGCATCATTTTTTTTCAAATTAAATTTTTCTAACATTTTTACTATTTCTTCGTTTGTGGCACTCGCTTCTTCCGTGTCAGTCCCACCAATTGTATTTATTGGAATTACACGACTATTATTTCTTTTCATCTCAAGAACATACAAATAACCTTCTTCTCCAGGATTAAAAGGTTTTAGATAAATAATCTTTTTTCCTTCCATAACTTGTGGATTAAAATCAAATGTAAGTTCATTTGTTTTCTGCGAAAATACAGTAACTTTATCCAAAAAACTATTTATGTCTTCAACCTTATTTTGTGCCAAAGACACCAAAGCCTTTTTTGACTGTCTTTGCAACGAGTACACTAAAATAATATTCGAAAACAATATCAATACCAAAAATAGAAGAACATAGTTCAAAGAAATACGATCTTCTAATTTTAAATTTTTCATAATTTACTCCTTATTTAAAGATAAATCCAATTCCTCTCACTGTTTGAATAAATCTTCTTTCGTAAGGTCTGTCAATTTTATCTCTCAAATATTTGATATATAAATCCAAAATGTTATCATTTCCAATATAATCAAATCCCCAAACTTCTTCCAATATTTTATCTCTCGATAAAACAATCCCTTTATTCAGAACTAAAAAGTCAAGCAATTCAAATTCTCTTTTTGACAATTGAATCAGATCTTTTCCGTAACCTCTAAAAATTTCATAAGTCGAATAATTTATTGTCAAGTCTTCAAATTCAAATAGTCCTTTATGATCAACCGATTTTTTAGTTCTTCTTAATAATGCTTTTATTCTAGCAAGCAATTCTTCATTTGAAAATGGTTTAGTCATGTAATCATCAGCACCATAATCAAATCCAACAACCTTATCACTTATTTCATCTTTAGCTGTAAGCATAATTATAGGAACTTGTGAAGTTTCCCTCACTCTTTTACAAACTTCCATTCCACTCATTTTTGGAAGCATTACATCTAGCAAGATTAAGTCATATGATCCGTATTTAGCCATATTTAATCCTTCTTTACCGTCATATGCAAAAAACACATCAAAACCTTCAAATTTTAATTCAATTTCAAGAAGTCTTGAAATTTTTGGGTCGTCTTCCACAACCAATATTTTTTCTTTCATCATTTATCACCACTTTTATTTTAATTTATTTTAATTCATTGTAGTTATTATACCTTATTTTTTAAAATTTGTATACACTTTTATCTTTTTTTTTAAACAATTTTTATATAAAAAATAATTATAATAAAATTAATATAGCTATTTTTTTACGAATTTTACTTTTATTTTATTAAATTTTTAGTTAAATAATTATTATAAAAATTTAATTTTAAAAATTTTCTTTGTCCATATCACTATCTGATTTTCCCTCAGGAAGTTTTATTCTAAGCAAGTCCATCGGTCCCATTTCAACATCAGTTTTGATAATTGCTATTGTATTTGGATTTACATGGTCTTCATATTCTTCTTTTTTTGTATTAAAAAAGTTTTTCACTTTAAATTTCACAACTTCCGACTCTGGTCTTACAAGTTCCAATTCCTGTGTTGCAAAAACCTGATTTCTAATTTGAATTTTATATTTATTCGTATCTACTTTTTCTAGTACATTTGCAACCAATCTGTAAGTCTGGCTATAAGAAAGCCCTGTCTTATAATTTTGATCCTTTTCAGTCGTAGGCCCTAAGAAAAATCCATTTGAATATTGTCTATGACTAATTGTTTTAAGTTCTTTTAACCAATCTTCATCATATTTATAATTTCCTGAATAATAAGAATCTAGTGCTCTTTTATACTGTTTTACAACAGTTGAATTATAATAAATACTCTTCATTCTTCCTTCAATTTTTAGAGAATCGACACCCGCTTCAATAATTTTATCAATAAATTCAATTGTACACAAATCTTTTGCATTAAACATAAATGTTCCATCTTCATTTTCTATAACATCATGCGCCCCTGTTTCTTCATGCCCTTCTGCAATAACTTTATAATTCCAACGGCAATCTTGCGCACAAATTCCACGATTTGAATCTCTTCCAGTAAAATAGTTGCTAAGCAGACATCTACCCGAATAAGTCATGCACATCGCTCCATGAATAAACACTTCTATTTCAACATCTGGCACTTTTTCACGAATCTTTTTAATTTCGTTTAATGACATTTCTCTTGCCAAAATAACTCTTTTAGCTCCCATCTCTTTCCAAGTTTTTACACTCATCCAGTTTGTATTGTTAGCTTGTGTACTAACATGTATTCTCAAGTTTGGAGCATGTTCTCTAACTAGCTGAAAAACTCCAAGGTCTGCCACAATTGCCGCATCTGCTCCATATTCTTCCAATTTTTTAATAAATCTTGGCATATATTCAATTTCTGCGTTATGCGCAAAAATATTCAGTGTCACATACACTTTTTTCCCCAAGCTATGAGCATAATCAATAGCTTGTTTTAATTCTTTGTTATTAAAATTAGAGGACATTCCTCTCAAGTTAAAGGCGTTTCCTCCAATAAAACAAGCGTCCGCTCCAAAATGAAAAGCACTTTTTAACTTTTCCATATTTCCAGCAGGTGCTAATAACTCCACTCTTTTTCTCTTTTCCATCTTTTCTCCTTAACTTTTTAATTATTTTCTGTTTGCAATTTTTTTATTCAGACGGCGGCAAATGTTGTTCATCTTTTATATTCAAGAATTGTTGATATGAAGCTTCAAACGATAATTTTATCGTTCCAATCGGTCCACTTCTATGTTTTCCAATTATTAATTCCACTTCTTCACCTTTTTCATTTCCTTCACTACTGTTAGCGTTACTACCACTGCTATCATCAGAAGTTTCGCCTTGTTCTTCATCATCAAAATTATTTTTTTTGTAATAACTGTCACGATATAAAAACATCACTAAATCAGCATCCTGCTCTATCGCTCCAGATTCTCTCAAGTCAGACAGCATCGGTCTTTTATCATTTCTTTGCTCAACTCCCCTAGAAAGTTGCGATAAAGTTAAAATTGGTATATTCAATTCTTTTGCAAGAAGTTTTAACGAACGAGAAATTTCTGATATTTCCTGTTCCCTGCTTTTTCTATAACCTTCCTGCGGACTTATAAGCTGCAAATAGTCAATCAAAAGAAAATCTAATTTTCCTTCTGATTTTAATCTACGAGCTGTTGATTTTAATTCCATCATATTTACACTTGCAGAATCTGATATATAAAGTGGCATCTCAGTAATTTCACCAAAAATTTCACCCATTTTAAACATTTCTTCTTTTTTAAGCATATTATCTTTAAGCGATTTTAGTCTTATTCTTGCCATAATTGACAAAATTCTGTCAAATAGCTGCTCATTTCCCATCTCCAAACTGTAGACTAAAACATGCTTATTTTGTTTTGCAACACTTATCGCAAGATTTAGTGCAAATGCCGTTTTTCCCATAGCAGGTCTAGCTGCAAGAATCATTAAGTCAGAACCGTGCAGACCTCCTGTCATCTGATCAAAAGCAAAATATCCTGTAGGTATTCCACTCAACTCGCTTGTCGAATTCTGATATTCATCCAGTAACTTTATTTTTTGATCAGCTAATTCTGCAACTCTTATAATATCTTGATGCTGCTTTTTCTTGGAAATTTCAAAAATTTTCTTTTCAGCATCATCTATTATTTTTTCAATACTGCTGTAACTATTTTGCGATAATTTTATAATTTCTTCTCCAACATCAATAAGCTGTCTTTGAATTGATTTTTCTTTTATTATTCTGGCATAAGTTGTTGCATTTGCCGCTGTTGAAACAACTTCTGTAAAATCGTAAATGGTATCTTCTCCGCCAACTTCTTCCAAAAGGTTATTCTTTTTCAAAAGTTCAACAATTACGAGAACTTCAATAATTTTTCCGTTCTCATGAGCTTTTTTCATCTCATTAAATAATATTTTATGACTTCCCTTGTAAAAATCTTCTTCATTTACAATTTCTAAAATTTCAGACATAATTTTGGGTTTTAAAAATATTGAACCAATTAAACCTTCTTCAGCTTTTATACTGTATGTTTTCTCAGGTAATCCCATTCTCTCATCAGTCAAATTTAAATCGTCTATATCCATTTTTTTCCTTTACTAAAAAATTTTAAAAAACTATTTTGCTTCCACTTTCACTTTTATACTTCCTTTTACTTCCGAATGAAGTTTTAACTCAACTGTATGAAGTCCCAAATCTTTCACTCTTGTGCTAGTCGAAATTTTCTTTTTATCAATTTCAATATTTAATTGATCTTTTATTGCTTCAGAAATTTCCTTTGCTCCAATTGAACCAAAAACTTTTCCGTTTTCTCCAGCTTTAACTTTTAGTACAACTTCTTTTTTTGCAAGTATATCTTTCAATTCATTTGCTTCCTTTACATCTCTTGCATGATTTTTTTCTATCTTTTCATTTTTTTTCTGTAATTTATTAATGTTTTCTGGTGTTGCCAAAACTGCTTTATTTTTATTCAACAAAAAATTGTTGGCATATCCATCTTTTACTTCTATAATTTCATCTTTTTTCCCTATTCCTTTAATTGTTTCTGTCAAAATTACCTTAATTTTCATTTTAAAAATCTCCTTTTATTTTTATTTTTTATTTATTTAATCTTTTTATTCTTGATTTTTTTGTTTCAAAATTTTTCCTTCGAAAAATTCAGTCATTTTATCCAAAAATTTTTTACTTTCGCTTTTAACCTTATTTCTTAAAACTACGGCTTTTACTTCAATATTAGTTTTACAAACTTTATTTATCGCTTCTTCTATTTTTCTCTTGTCTTCTCCCATAATTTTATTTTTAATAAAGTCATTTTCAACTTCTATACAAAGCATCTCTTTTTCTATTTCCAAAAAACTTGCATTTTGAAAATAAAATGGAAAAGCCATATTTAAATTTTCCAACTCATTCATTATCTTTTTAATTCTTTTTCTAAAAATAGAAATATCAATATTTTCATTAGATTCTGATTCTGATTCTAATTCTAATTCCATTGTTTCTTCTGCAATTTCTTTTTTAGAATTATCCTCGATTTTTTCTTTTTTCTCAAAACCTTTTTTAGAAGTTCTATTTGCTTCTTTTAAATAATCAAAAGTTTCTAAATTATCGTAAGATTTTCTTTCATTCTCAATATCAAGATTCTCAAAATCTTCTAATTTTTTTTCTAAAAGTTTAACTCTCTTATTTTTATACAATTCATAAATCAAGACATACCCAAGAAGTCTTTTATCCTCCTCATACTTAAATTCATTTAGTGTAAAATAAATCGAACTTACCGTATCAAGCAAAAAATTTACTTTGACTTCTTCACTTTTTCTAAACTGTTCTTTCAAATAATAAGCAAAATCTTTTAAAAAATTTTCAATCACTACTCCGTCTTCCCAAATTCTATCAATAAAATCGATAAGTTTTTCTTTATTTGCAAGAAAAATTAAATTCAAAAATTCTCTTAAAAGAATTTCTGGAACAACTCCCAATGCCTTTTGCGTCTTTGAAATATCAATTGCTTCCCCAGAATAATTTGACACAACTTGCTCAAAAATTGAAAAGCTATCTCTTGCACTTCCTTCAGATTTTTTATATATCAAATCCAGACTTTCTTCATCAATTTTAATATCTTCTTTAAAAGCGACTCTTTTCAACAATTTTATTATACCTTTTTTATCAATTGGCAAAAAATCATATCTTTGACATCGAGAAATAACTGTATCTGGAATTTTATCAATTTCCGTTGTAGCCAAAATAAATATTATATGTGACGGCGGTTCTTCTAGTGTCTTTAAAAGTGCATTAAACGCTTCTTTTGTGAGCATATGAACCTCATCAATTATATAAATTTTCTTTCTTCCTTTTACGGGTCTATAATTTATTTTCTCTTTTAATTCCCTAATTTCATCAATTCCACGATTGGATGCCGCATCAATTTCCACCATATCCATAGAAATTCCCTTACTTATTTCAACACAGTTTTCACAAACTCCACAAGGAGAATCCGTTACATCTTCACTGTTTAAGCAATTTACTCCTTTTGCAATAAGTCTTGCAATCGTAGTTTTTCCAACTCCACGAGGTCCGTTAAATAAATAAGCATGTGATAATTTATTTTCTCTCAAAGAATTTTTTATAGCACGAGTTACAAATTCCTGTCCCGCTATTTCATCAAAATTTTGAGGACGATATTTTCTATACAATGTAATATTCAATATTCTCACTTCTCATTTCTTTTTATGACTGTTTTTATTATATCATTTTTAATAAAATTTGTGAACCACAAAAAAATTTTAAATAAATAATAATAATGTAGAATAAATACAAAAAATAAAAAATTGGCAGTCCAAACTACCAATTTTAAATTTATATTTTCACTTTATATTTTATTTTTTCATTTTTTGTAAAAAAGCTAATGCTTTGTCTATATCAGCTTCATTTTTTTCATCTTGTGCATATTCTATATATTTAACAGTATTATCTTTATCCAAAATGATTAACGCACGAGTAAGAAGACCTTTTTCTTTAATAAACAATCCATTTTGCAGACCAAACTGGTGGTATTTAAAGTCTGAAACAGCTTTTATTCCATTTATGTCATTTTCTGTACAAAATCTAGCTTGTGCAAATGGTGTGTCTTCTGTAATCGAATAAAATTTTATAGCTGGATTTTTTTTAGCTTCATCATTCAAAATTTTCGTCTGAAGTGAACAAACTTTTGTATCTAAAGAAGGTGCTGTATACAAAACTTTTATATTTTTATCATCAAAAATATTTTTTTCCTCCAATTTTGTATTTACAACTAATGGAACTTGAGTTATTTTGTCGCCAACTTTCAATTTTTTTCCAACGATTGTAATTGGCTCTCCACCCATTTTAATTTTCAAATCATTTTCAGATTTTAAACTATTTACATATTCCACATAATTTTTAGAAACACCTTGTGATTCTTCAACTTTACTACTATTTTTACTTCCACAAGAAACTATTACAAGTAAAATTAGAGAATTTAAAATTATTTTTTTCATAAATTTTTTCCTTTATATTTATATTTTTATATTTATATTTTATTTTTTATTTTTTTATTATAGCACCAAAAATTCTTTTTTGCAAATACAAATGTTTTTTGGGTTTTATTTTTTTATAAATGTAATCTTCGCTTAAATTCCTCTTTATACGACTTATACGAATATCGTAAAAGTATATTTAAGATAAAAAGCGGAATTGAGGAAAATATTGACCAGGTCATTTTTTGGCTTATTATGAGTTCTAGCACAAGTAAAAATATTCCGACAAAAAAAATAAAAAAATTTAATATTTTTAATTTATCTGATTTATGCTTATCCCAAACAAATGAAAAAATCAATCCAATTACTGTAAATGCCACAACAATCGGAATTCCCAATTTCAAACTCCAAGTCAAGACTTTATCTCCATAATCCAAAATTAAAAAATAACCGCTAAGTCCGAAAAAGCAAATGAATAAATTTGTTCTCATTCTGTAAGAATCAAGCAAAATAAATAAAAATAAGTCAAAAATTAAAATTGATGGAATTGTGTAATATCCCCATTTTAATTTTTTATACATTATAATATTTTGAAAAAGCACTTCTAAAATTGAAATTATTGAAATTGAAAAAAAAGACAAAAATACGGTTTTCTTCACTCTTTTCATTTTTAATTCATAAATATTTATATTTATTTTTGGATATTCACTTTCATAAATATTTTTTTCCAAATCTTCCATTTGTGGTACAGGTGTTTCACACAAAGGACACTTTTTTACGCCATCTTCAAGTTCCACGCCACATTTTACACAATACATCTCATTTTCCTTTCTTTAATTTATTTATTTTTTTAATAATTTGTTATAATTTTTGACCTTATTCCCCGCTTTCGCAAATAAATAAAAAAATCTCGTTCTATTTCGTAATTTGTAGTCAAATTCCCAAAGTTTATATATATTTTTTTTGTATCGCTAATTACTCCAACTTTTACTTTACATCTCTTGCTAGGTGGTGGCAAAAATCTAAATCCCAAAATATATTTTTCGTATTTCGGCTCAATTCTAAAAATTCCCAAATTTGAAAATCCCGTCGTATATCCCCGCTCGCCGTAATAGTCAAAAATAAATGGAAAAAACATTCGCTTTATAAAATACGGGACTATTTGTATTAAAATATTCTCAACTGGATTCATCGCTTTATAAATACTTTTGTAAAACTCCTTTTCATTTATTTTAAGAGCAAAATAATTATCCAAATATGTGATGATTTCCGAGAGCGAATAAGTCCCAAGACTTGCATCAATGCTTGGTGTTATGTTCATGAAAAAATTTCTGTAAGTATTTTCACAAAAAATTTTTCTCAAATCCACAGGAACACCAATAACAATCGGATTTTTCGCACTTGAATATCTATCAAGTAAAATTTTAAAATAAACAGCGAGTAAATATTTTCCAATTGTTGTGTTATGTTTTTTACTTTCTTTTTTTATTTCACTTAAAAGAATTTCTCCTGTTGTTATATGATACTGACCTTTTTTTAATATCTTTAGTGGCAAATGAAATGCTGATTTTATTGTCACTTCTTTACTCACTTTTCGCAAATACTTTTCATATGAATTTACATATCCATCTTTTTCAACATTTTTGACTTCTTCAAAATTTTTTTCTTCTTCTGTTTCTGTGAAAAATTTCGTTTTATTTTTTATAAAAAAATATTTTCGTTCTAAATATTTTTCTATTAAATCTCTAAAAAATATCATAGCTCCCCCGCCGTCAGTCAAAAAATGAGCAATTTCCACCGAAAGTTTATTATTGTAATAAATTATTCTCAAAGGATTATTTTTTTGAATGTCTGTACATGGATAAGTTTTTTCTTTTTCGAGCATAAATCCAGTATTTTTTTCTTGAAGATAGTTCCAAAAAATTCCCTTTTTAAGCTCTGAATTAAAAAATGGATATTTTTTTTCCAAAAAAGGTAATATTTTCTGTAAAACTTCCAAGTCAACATTTTCCAAAAATTTAATGGAAAGTCTAAAACAAGTTGTTCTACCTTCACTTATGATAGAAGAATAAGTTTTTGCAAAAGCGTCTAATTTATACCAAACTTTTTCATTCTTTCTCATTCTTTTCCAGCCTTTCTAATTTATAATTTAATAATTTATAACTTTTAATTTTTAAAAAAAATTTTTTAGTTTTATATTATTATACAACGATTAATTTTATTTTTCCACACTTATATTTTTTATAACAAAATAGAATTATAAATTATAATTATAACATTTGTTTTGAATTAATTAGTTTTACCTCATAATCGTACTTTTTCTATTTTTTTCATAATAAGTATCCTGGACATAATATGCAGAACTATGATACAATGACAACAACAGGAGCTTCATTAGGAAAATCTCCTAGAGTTACAAATATTGGATTTAATCAAGATGATAGAAATAAACAAGAAGTAACTAGAAATACAGTAGTTGGAAATGCTGAAATAGGTAAAACTTCTGAAGGTTCAATAAATAGGGATGTTATGAAAGCTAATGAAGTTACAAAAGATTGCAGTGTTTGAGAGCTAGTCTATTAAGTATGCTACTAATCCTGATAAGTTGAAAGAAAATTCGAATAAGATTAAAGATAAAATAAAAGACATTACAAAGGCATTGGATAATTTAATTCATGTTTCAGAAAAAGAACTGGATATGCAGAGTTAAAATTTAAACCTGATGCATTCATTCGTCAAAAATATAATATGCAAAAAATATATTAGAGAGGTAAAATGATGAAAAAATTTATAGTTTTTATAATTTCATTAAATTTACTTGGTAGTGAGTTTAAAAAAATGGATGACAATTTTACTAGGAAAATGGATTTAAAATATGAAGAATTTATCTAAAAAAATGTTAATCATAAAGACTTTATCACTATTTCAGAAACATCGGGAAATATTATTATCTTTTTTAATCAGAAGAAAGAAATTAACAAAATCGTTTATTTTAATAAAAATAATAAAATAAAAAGAGAAGAAATTTATAAAAACGCAAATATTTATAAATTGAATATAGCAAGATATTTATATGGAGAAAATCTGAATGAACAATCAAATATAAAAACTGGTATTGAAAAGGTTGTAGAATATTATAATTATGAAGAAAACAAAATAAAAAAAATTATAATATTTTCTGGATTAGAAAAAGAATTTGAAATAGAATTTGATGAAATTGGCAATGTAAAGAATATTCTAAAAGAGACGGAGCTAAAAAAATGAAAAGGGTTATTTTATTAATAATATTATGTATTGTAAAGAAATAAAAATATTTGGCAGAATACCTGATTATTCTTATGATGAAACAATAATCAATCAGATTTTTTGTAGTCCAGATAATAAAGATTGTTTAAAAAATCTAACAACAGGTAATGTACCATTATATTATGATGGAAAAACAAATACTTTTATTCATAATGTATATAATCATTATACTACGTATTATTCGTATGATTTCGTTTTAAAATCTAAAAATTATGTTGAAAAAAAAGCTCAGATATATTTTAGAAAGAATAATTATCCAGAAATTCATTGTTTAAATAATTTAGATGAAGAGTCAAAATCAAAAGTATTAAATTTTTTTTCATTAGACATAGAAAAATATTATATGAATTTATATCCAACTTGCATAATAAAGAAAGATAAAGAAAGTAATATTTTGTTTGGAAAATGGGAAATCGAAGATAATAAAGTCTCTCTTGAATTACATTATAATAATTTTGAAATAAGAAAAATATCTAAAAAAAATAATGAAATATTTAAAATTATAGAAAAAATTGATTCAATAAAGCAAGAAGAAAGTTATTATTGGGTTCCAGATTATAATTTTGAATATACAATATTTACTCCTAATAAAATATTGCATAAAAAAGATATCAGTCTTTCTGAAGATGAAGAAAAATTGATTAAGACTTTAAAAATATTATTTGAAAATGAATTTCCAAAAGAATATTGGTGTAAATCAAGAATTTTTAATAGTTGTATTGACGAAAAAAATGAGCAGTCAAAAGATTAAATAATAAATAAAAAATTACATTAAAAAAAAAGAAAAAAGATGTCAGAGAATTATTTTACATTACACCTAAATTTGGGTCACAAAATAGGAGATGCAGTTTTTTTTTACATTTTTTCTGTATTCCAAATATTGATTTTTTTGAGCTGTATAGATGTTATATGAGCTTTTTAAATGATATTTTTTATGGTTAGATAAAATATTTTTAAAATTCATAGTAAAAGAACAGTAAAACTAAAATTTTTAATTTTTTTCTTTAAAATAGATGAAATTTTTGTTGTGAGATAATACATATGTGACAAGAGTATGTAAAAAAAGAAAGGTTTCTGGAAAGCGGTGAAACAATAATGATTATAAAAGACTATAGTGAAGCAAAAAAAATATTTTTACATTATAATGGAAGTTATTTTCATATGCAAAGAGAGGAGTATCTTGATCAATATATGAAATTTAATATTTCAAAAAAAGAAGAAAGAAAATGGTTAAAAGAAAAAGTAGAGAAAATACTATCAACAATAAGTGAAGTGAAGAATATAAACTTAAAATATGATAAATACTGGAATATTCTATATATATTAACTGAAACTTTAGAAGATAATCATCTTTTAGATAAAACAATAAGTGCGTTTGAAAAAGATTTAAAATATCTAGATATATTTTCAATTAACATGATATTGGAAATGATTCATGATAATAAAAAAATATGGAAAAATTTTAAAAAGAAATTAAAAAAAATAATACAAAATAATGATATAAGTAAAAATGAAATTATATCGAAAGAACATAATAAATTAAAGGGAATTCAGTTTTTGACAGAAGATAAAGTAATAAAAAAATATAGAGAAATTTTATCTAAATTACAAAGTTAAATATTAAAATTTTTTTTAACACATAATAAAAAATAACATAATCGTCGCTACAAGAAAAGGAGCGACAGTTCTTGAAGAAGGATCTGAATCTATAGGAAATATTAATAATAGGACTCATAGGAGTTCAAATAATTCGCATAGATCTACAGGGGAAAAAAGTTACACATTAAATTCAGAAAAATCAAATTGGAAATTTAAACCAGAAATTCCAAGAACACCAGTAAAAACCTCTAATGGAAACCATGTATTAGGTAGAAGTAATGAGTGGAGTGTAAATAATACTGTAACTTCTGTTAAAAAAATGGAAACTTCCGGAGTAACGGTAACAACTTCATCTTCTGCAAGAACGGTAACAGGGTCAATTGGTTCAAATTTGATTACATCAGGAAAGAGTGTAACAACACTGGAAGCACCAAAGAATCCTGTAGTTAAACCGGTTACTAAAGTTGAACAGGAAACTGTTCCAATAATAAATGGATTTACAAGTAAACAAATTAAAGAAATGAGTTTAGAAGATTTAAGAAAAATTGGTTCTTCAGAGACCACTTCTAGTAATGCTATAAAAATGTTGAAAGGAACAAAAGAAGAAGCATTAAAATTTTTCGAAAGTAGAGTAGTCGGGGAAATAGAAACTAAAGTAAATTCTGGAGGAAAAGTAATAAAAATAGGATTCGATAAATTTGGAAATAAATTAACTTATAGAGATTTTTCAGTTATAAATGGTAGTTATCCAACTATTGAATTGTTTAAAGGAAGTACAGGTTCATGGGTTACAAAAATTAAATTTCAATAATAGAAAGGAATCATAATATGGAAGTTAATTATTATATTACTTCTGAATTTGAAAAATATAAGAAATATGCAGAAGAAGGAATTATGGAATTAATAGAACTGAAATTTTTAAATATTTCAAAAGAAGAAGAACAAATTTTAAAAAATCTTAACATAAATTATAAAATATATAGGAATAAAACTATAAAAATTCAGCTATTGAATTTTATAAACTATATAGTTGAAAAAGATGGGGAGGAAAAAGGAATATATATCAAAAAAACAAAAGAATATGAAAATTTTTTTAAAGAAGCAAATATAATTTTTAATAAAAATGAAAAATATGAAAATTTGATAATATCAAAAGATAAAGTAAGAGTTGAAATTATTATAGAAAGGGATATAAGTAATGTTAAAACAGAAATTTGAAAATATTTTTATAAAAAAATGTAGATATAAAGATACAAAATTATATATTTATTATAGGCATAAAAATAATAATAAATGTCTGATTTTTTCTAATGTGAAAAGTTTTAAGTCAGTATTTTCTGAACTTTATTATTATGATAGTCTGTTAAAGAAATTAGAAATAAATGAGTTTTCAAATATGATAAACAGAAATTATAAAGATAATGAAGTATATATAATTGATGGACTGTGGATGAGATATATCATAAAATTCAATGATTAATGAAAAAATACGGGATAGGTGTAAATGAATAATAAATGATAGAAATAGAAAAAAAATTGAAAAAATTATTAATAATGTTGAAACAATATTGTAAAGATGAAATAACAATAAAATATTTAAAAGAAAATTTTTTGTATGGTGATAATGAAAAAATAAAGATAATAAAAATAGGATTAGAAAAAGCATATCATAACAAGGATTATCATGAAGTAGATTTGTTTGTAATGTCGATATTTTGCTTTGAATTATATTCTAAAGAATTTATTGATATATTATGTAAACTTTCAAAAGAAGAATGGCATTATAAACACGAAGATATTGCAAATATATTTCAGTATATAGGATCACCTAATACAGTAGATTGTGTTTATGAATTAGCAATTTCAAATTTTGAAAAGTATCGTTGGGATGATAATTTTGCTTTGGTAGGAAAATGTTGTTATGCGTTAGGAAAAATTGGAACACTCAAAGCTAAAAGAAAATTAGAATTATTATTGAAAAGTGATGAAGAAATAGTAAGAAATTATGTATCAGACGTGTTTGAAATATATGATTTTTCATAGAGTAGATAGTGTCCATAATTTTATACGAAAGTGTCCATAATTTTGTGTAAACTCTCTCACAAACTCTATAAATCAGGATGACACCCCATCATCCTGTTTTTTAATTCTTCGGGAACATAAATTTTTTTATATAAATTCCTAAAATTATACATGGACACTCCCTTTTTTTATTTATCTTTCCAAAAATTTTGAAATTAAATCTTTAACTTTTTCATTAAATTCTTTACTTAAAAAATAGTCTTTTACTTCTTTCTGAATACTGGAAAGTCTAGTTGCAGATTCCATAATTTTAGTAACAGGATTTTCTTTTCCTGAACTGAATTTCTTTATATTTTTTTCTTCTAATTTAAATTGCTTTTCAAATTCAAAATATTGTTTTTTTAAAGTCAGTTCTTCTTCAAAATTTAACAATTCTTCAAAGTTAATTACTGGATAAAACTTATTTTTATACATTCCATAAAGATAAGATTTCTGATTAAATTTCTTAGATTTTAGATTACTTTTTTCTTCCATAGTTATTCTCCTTTTTTTATATTTATTTATAAAATTTCTATTTAATTTTGTAAAAAATAATATTTTTTAGCTCTCTGCAAGAGCGAGTGAACCAACAAATGATATTGCCGATTTTTCGGTAATGTCATTTTTGGTGTAACGAGCTACAACTTACTTTGTAAGTTGTAGAAAGATTAATTCAAATTTGACTAATCTATATTAAATATAATATAATAAAAAGGAATAGGAAATTTTCCATATGTAGTTTCAAATATATACGAAGATAATTCAACAAAAACTACAATAGTTGAAGATCAGGGTATGTATATTAATAATGGCTGGAATGAAACCGATGAAACAGCATTATATATTTCTGAGTGTAATTCTGATAGTGAAATTAGAGTTTATTATGGTTATGAAGAACTTTTTTCTTATTTTTTAATTTACTATTTTGAAAATATCGTTGATTATGCTAACTTAATAAGTTTTGTTGAACAAGAATTGCATAATTATATAGAATATATGGAAAAATTTAAAAATTTTAGAATAAATGTTGATTTAGAAGATTTATTTAAAAGAGATAAATTAAGAAATTTCTTATTAAAATATAACGAGAAAGAAAATAAATATAATTTGGAGTTTATTAATTATTATACAAAATATATAAATTATTGGGATATTAATATAAAAAAGAAATTTTTTTCTTGTCTTCTTGGAAAAGATAGGTTAAAAGAATTTATGCTTAACAAAAAGAGAGTTTTTAGAATAAATGTAGTTGATTATTTTCAAATTGAAGAAAAAGAAAAATATTCTGAAATATATAGAATAGAAATAGAAAATGATATTAAAATAGAATATTATTCAAAAGATTTAGAATATGAAAGTTTTGGAAATGTTGGTTTTTTATACAAAGAGAAAAATTTTGATATTGAAAATAAAAGTTTAAAAGGGAAGGAATTAAATTTTGAACGATATAGAGATAATAGGGATGAAATGAATGTAGAAAGAATTTCAAAAGAAGATTTTTTAAAAGAACTTGAAATTATTGTTAATGCTTATGAAGATATTTATAATGATAATGAAGTTCAAAAAATGTTTGAAAACTTTAAAGAAAATTTTTAGACGAAAATATATTTTTACGACAGGTAGCTTAACACAAGAAAGTTTCTAACAAGATATATCACAGTACAGCCTTCATAAATGGAAAATCTAATGAGGAATTGATTCAGTCAATGATGGATAATGTAGCTGATGATGTAAATAAATTCAATGTATCAGCATTGTCATTGAGTGACGAAGATAAATTCGGTAAGGGTAGCAATAATTACACAAAATATGGTGCAATAGAGCATTTAGGCGGAGAAGTAACTGCAAATTCTACTTCAGGAATAAAGGAGAAAAATGTTAAAAACAGGAAGGATTCAGAGTTCAGAAGGAGGGATAACATATGTAATCAATTCATCCAATCCTGAAGCTTTTAAGGCCGCAAAAAAAAGTTCAATCTTTGTTGAATTTGATATAGATAAAAATATTATTAAACCAGGAGGAAAGGAGAATTGGGGGATAATTCATGGACCAGGTTCTCCAGTTGATAGGCTTAACATAAAAAAAGGATTAGAGGGAATTAAAGAGATGCCAAAAGTTTATAATATTGAAATAAAGGGAGAAAAATAAAATGTCAGAAATTATAAATTTAAAAAATAAAATTGACGATATATTGAAAAAGAAAATAAAAGAATTTCAATTAAAAAATATAGCAATAGATATCGTTAAAAATAATAAAAATGAATATTATTTAATTTTAGAAAAAGAAAAATATTTAGCTTCACTAATAATTGCAGAACCTATTTTTGCACCTTATAAAAATATTTGCTTTGAAGTTTATAGAGTGAGTGATGAAAAGATAATTCTATTTTATTATGATAATGAAAATACCACTTTGCAGCAAAACGTAGAGCAAATAGATAAGATGTTAGACAAATTTATTGAAATAAATTAAAAAATATGTAATGAAAAAGGAGAAAAACGGAAAAATTATCAACAAAAGAATACAATGAACTGTATAAAAAGTACTTTTTAAAGAAGAAGGAAAACAAATAACTAGAACATTAGGTGATGGAAAAGGACTGGAAATATTTAATAAAAATATAAAAGAGATCAATTTTAGAAAGGAAATAATAAAAAATGGAAAAAAATAATCTTGAAAAATTGGAAAATTTGATGTCGAAAAAATATAAAAAACAAATAAGTTTTCAACAATTACAAAAGGAATTTTTAAAAAATGATGATGAAAGAATAGAGTATATAAAAACAGAGTTGGAGAAAGCATATAATGAAAAAAATGGAAAAAGTATAAACACTTTGATTTTAGCAATATATATGTTTGAATTACATAGTGAAAAATTTGTTGATATTTTATGCAAATTAACAAAAGAAGAATGGCATGGAAAACACGAAGACATAGTGTTTTATCTCCAGCAACTAGAATTACCTTCTACAATAGACTGTATATACGAACTAGCAATTTCAAATTTTGAAAAATATCAATGGGATGATAATTTTGCATTAGTGAGAAAATGCTGTTTTGCTTTGGGAGACATAAACACTCCTAAGGCGAAAGAAAAATTGGAATTATTATTACAAAGTGATGAAGAAATGATAAGAAAACATGCAATGGAGCAATTAAACAGATGTGATTTCACAAATAAAGATGTAGAATGAAAAGATTAATTATGAAAAAAGAAGAAGAAAGAAATATTTATGCTGTATTTGATGATAAAACAATAAGAGTTTATCAGGCATATAACAATGAAATAGCAGACAAGGCTTTAAAATTAGGAAAGTTTGGAAGTAAATTCAGCCTTACAAGAATGACATGGATAAAGCCATCATTCTTATGGATGATGAACTGAAAAACTTTTAGAATAAAGGATGAATTATAATGGAAGGTTTTCGGAAAAAAGAAGAAAACAATATAGAAATACAAAATATTGGAATTTTAAACAATGGAAAAATAGAAAAAAGTAAACTATTTTTATTAGAAATTGTTAATACAACGAAACCACAGTGAAAGTTTAAAATGAAATTTACCAAAATAATAAAGAAATATACTTAATCCAAATAAAATATTTCAAATTAAGAAAGGGATGTAAAATGAGAATAATAAAAAGAGATAAAAATGAAGAGGAAATAGCAGAAATTTTTGGTATTTATTGGGATGAAGAAAGAAATCAAACACTTTTTTTGGGGATGACAGATAAATATAGTGGAGTATATGTTTATTCAGAAAGTGAAGTTGAGATTATTGACCCAAATATAAATTTTAGAACAATTTATCTTTCTGGGCATCTTCCAGGGATATTTCATTGGGCATTAATAGAAAAAGATTTATTAGATGAGGTTATTGACGGTAATTTAGAATTAAGAAAAAAATTTTTGGACATATTACGTTCAGAGAATGTAATAGATTGGTAATTTTTATCCTAAATTGCAATATTAAATGCAAAATTTTTTTAATTTTCTCAAATTTAATTTCATGTAAAAATCTTTCAAAGGGTGTTGCATATCTGAGAGCAGATAGAAATGTTGGAAATGTGACAGCTCCAATAGACTTTGATAATCATATAATAAGCGGAGAAATAAACAGATATGGAGATCCAGTAGGAGGACACAGCACTCTAACTCCAACCGTTAGAATTATCAATGATTTGGGAGTTACATCAAATGGAGTTCGTAAAAATAATATTGAGATATTTAATTCAAGAACTAATCAATGGCTTCCGAAGAGATATATAAATACTATGTTTCCAGAATGGTGGACAGGGAATAGAATAAAAGTTGAAAATGATACGGCGTATAAATTAAGAACTCAGCATCCTACAAATCAATCAAAATGGGAAGGAATTACGCCATCAGGAATTAAAGTAGAAGGATTCGAATATCCGAGAACAACAGTATTTCCTAAAAAAAATCAATAAGAAAGGATATTAAAATGAAGTTTAAATTTAAATTTGTGTCTGTAGGAAATAATAATCTTATTAAAACGAGAGCTGATTGTATTAGTTTAAATAATTCAATACAGGAAAAAAATGTAGCAAGTTATTTAGCAGATATTGAAGAAGATATATTAAATGGAAAAATTGATTATAAACATAATATAAAAATGTTGAGAAGTGATGTATATGATGTAAAAACTGGAACTGAAGGATGGGCAGGATATATAGTAGCGAACAACATGTATCTTTCATTTATTTTTTCTCCAGAAGATAGATATTCGCAGGCGGAAATTTCAAGGAAATCAATGTCAGTACTATTAAAAAAATGGACTAAATTTTTAGAAAGAGAACCAGAATTAAATTATGAAGAGATAGTTGAATTGCTTGATAATGAAAATCCTACTGTGTATTCAGAAGCATATTTTGGTACATATGAAACTTTTCTGGAAAAATTTGAGGAGGGGCAACAATATGAGGAAGATTTACTATATACTGCTTTTTGCAATTATGAACCTAAAGAAAAATATAAAATAGTTAAATTTTTATTAGAAAAGGGAGCTTCAGTCAAAAAGAAGAAAGGGGAGGGAATAAACCTGTTTTTCCCATTGTTTAGTAATATATCCTTGGATAATAGAAAAACAGATTTAGAAATTACATTGGATTTGTGCAAAATATTACTAGAAAGAGGAGAAAGTTTATCGTCAATAGATATGAATACAGGAGAATCTTCACTAAATTGTCTTTTTTCAACATACGGGATATTATATCCTGATAAAAAAATGGCACCATTATACAATATAGTATTCTCAGAACCCAATTTAAAAATTTTATTTAAAGATAAAAATGGGAATACTTCACTTGATATAGCCAGAAAAAATAGAAGAAAAACAGGTGTGAAATATATGGAAGAATACATTGAAAAATATCATTTAACAAAGGAATAAAATATATT
Source organism: Leptotrichia sp. oral taxon 218 (assembly GCF_018128225.1). Taxonomy (NCBI): domain Bacteria; kingdom Fusobacteriati; phylum Fusobacteriota; class Fusobacteriia; order Fusobacteriales; family Leptotrichiaceae; genus Leptotrichia; species Leptotrichia sp. oral taxon 218. The sequence goes on from NZ_CP072377.1 coordinate 1,504,724, forward strand.
ACAGAAAAACAGACGGGGAGAACTATCTTGTCCCGAGATACAATGAAAGTCCAGTTTTTTCTTTCAACTTTATACATTCCAAATAATTAACACAAAATATTTTGATTATATCAAATTTGCCCATATAACCCCTATAAGCTAAAATTTTCATTTAAGGAATAATTTTTATACTAAAAATGAATTTTTTGAGCTGTATAGATGTTATATGAGCTTTTTAAATGATATTTTTTATGGTTAGATAAAATATTTTTAAAATTCATAGTAAAAGAACAGTAAAACTAAAATTTTTAATTTTTTTCTTTAAAATAGATAAAATTTAAACAAGACAAAATCATTTTTTTTTGTTATAATTAATATAAATCACAAAAAGAAAGCGAGAACGAGAAAAATATGAAAAAAATCATAGGAATTAATCCTGTAACGGAAGTTTTAAAATCCGATAAAAATATTGAAAAACTTGAAATTTATAAAAAAGTCAAGAAAGAAACTATAAAAAATATTTTAAATTTAGCAAGTAAAAAAAATATAAAAGTTTTTTATAACGACAAAAGAATTGAAAATTCACAAGGTGTTGTCGCAATAATCTCAGATTTTGACTACTATGTTGATCTAAACGCATTTTTGGAAAAAGTTTTGAGAAAAGAAAAATCAAAAGTAGTAATTTTAGATCAAGTTCAAGATCCAAGAAATTTTGGTGCAATAATCAGAAGTGCTGAATGTTTTGGAGTTGACGGAATAATCATTCAAGACAGAAACAGCGTAAAAGTGACAGAAACAGTTGTAAAATCATCAACAGGTGCTATAGAACATGTGGATATTGTAAAAGTGACAAATATTTCAGATACAATTGACAAATTAAAAAAATATGGATACACAGTTTATGGTGCAGAAGCTGATGGTGAATGTTACTACTATGAAGAAAAGTATCCAAACAAAGTTTGTCTTGTGCTTGGAAGCGAAGGAAATGGAATGAGAAAAAAAGTCAGAGAGCACTGTGATAAAATTGTAAAAATTCATTTAAACGGAAAAATTAATTCTTTAAATGTTTCCGTTGCAGGTGGAATTTTACTTTCTGAAATAGCTAAATAAAAAATTATAAAAAATAAGGGAGAAAAAATGAAAGTTGGAATCGAAACATTTATAACATTTGGAGTTTATTTATTATTTTTAATAGGAATAGGTGTATATTTTTATACAAAAACAGACACCCACGAAGACTATGTGTTAGGTGGAAGAGGTGTTGGATACTGGGTTACAGCGATGTCAGCACAAGCCAGTGATATGAGCGGATGGTTGCTTTTAGGATTGCCTGGAGCTGTTTATTTGTCTGGATTAAAGCAAATATGGGTCATTGTGGGTCTTATCATTGGAACATATTTGAACTGGAAATTCGTTGCGCCAAAACTTAGAACTCAGACTGAAGAGCATGATGCACTAACAATTCCCACATTTTTATCAAGAAAATCGGATGACAAAAAAGGATATGTCAAAACTTTTTCTGCTATTGTAATATTATTTTTCTTTACAATTTATTCAGCCTCAGGTCTTGTTTCAAACGGGAAATTATTTGAATCACTACTTGGAATTGATTACAAATGGGGAGTTTTAATAGGTGGTGGAACTATTATTATTTATACATTTTTAGGTGGTTACTTAGCTGGAGTTTGGACTGATTTTTTTCAAGGAATTCTTATGTTTTTTGCAATAATTGTCGTACCTGTCGTTGCATATTTCGTGGTTGGCGGGAACAAAGGAATTGAAACTGCCATGGTTCAAAAACATATTTCTTTAAATCTTTTAAGATATCCTGAAGCACTTAGTTTACCTGTCATTATTTCAGGACTTGGATGGGGACTTGGATATTTTGGACAGCCGCACATAATTGTAAAATTTATGAGTATTAAAGATGTAAACGAACTTTGGAAAGCACGGCTTATTGCAATGGTGTGGGTCATCATTTCCCTTGTCGGTTCAATTGCAGTTGGACTTACAGGAATGGCACTTTACCCTAATATAAAAACAATTTCAGGTGATGCTGAAAAAATCTTTATTTACATGATTGGTGGACTTTTCAATCCTTGGGTTGCAGGAATTTTATACGCTGCAATTTTATCAGCCATAATGTCAACAATTTCTGCACAATTATTGGTTGCTTCAAATACTTTGACAGAAGATTTTTATAAATACATTGTAAAGAGAGAAAAAAGCCACAAAGAGCTTATTTGGGTTGGAAGAATATGTATAATTTTAATTTTTATCGTTGCAACAATTTTGGCAATGAATCCAAATTCACAAGTTTTATCACTAGTTTCATATGCTTGGGCAGGTTTTGGAGCTGTATTTTCTCCTGTTATTTTATTCATTTTATACAAGAAAAATTTACATTGGAAAAATATATTAATTTCAATGCTTATCGCAACTGTCACAGTTATTTTCTGGAATCAAAGCGGACTTGGAAAAACAGTCTACGAAATCGTTCCTGGATTTATAATAAATTCTTTAACTTTGTATATTTTGGAAAAATTCAGTAAAAAAAATTCTTCAAATTAACTATAAAAATTTTAAATTTGTTAAATAATATTTTATTTAAATAAATTTAAAAATAAAACAATAACAATAAATAAAAGAAACAAAAAATTATCTTAAAATTTCAGAAATATTTTTATTCCTGTCATTTTAAGATAATTTTTTTTATAATTTTTTATTTACAATTTCCATTATTTCGTCATTAATTTCTTCAATAGATTTTAACTTTCCATTATTTACGCAAGAAATTATTTCCCAGCTATATTTTAGTGCAAGGCTTTTTGCCGTTTCATATGATTTTCTCAAATACTCTTTATCTTTTTCATGAATATCCTTTTTAATTTCTCCAGTTATTTTATTCTCCCGATTTTTCATAAGTTCATCACTAATTTCAAAAGGAATATCCAAAAAAAACACAATATCAGGTTTAGGCAAACCAATTTTATTCCATTCTAAATCGACTAACCATTTCAAATATTTTTCTTTTTCAATTTCATTATCTATTTTTGGAACTTGATGAATCATATTTGAAATTGTATATCTATCACTTATGACTATTCCTCCACCGTTATAAAAATTTTCCCACTCCATTTTATAAGAAGCAAATCTATCGACTGAATAAAGAACTGAAGCCGCATAAGCATTCACACTTTGAGCTTTTTTTCCAAATTCACCTGCAAGATACATTTTTACTGGTTCCGAAGCTTTACTGTCATAATTTGGAAAAGATATTTTTTTTATTTTTTCTTTTCCTTTTAAGTTACATAATTTTTTATATAACAATTCTGTCTGCGTCTGTTTTCCACTTCCATCCGTTCCTTCAATAATTATTAATTTTCCCATCTTTCTTTAATTCCTTTTTTATAATTTTTTTATTATACTTTTTTATATTATAACATATTTAAAAAATTTTTTCTAAAATTTAAAAATAAAAAAAAGAGACAGTTCTAAAGAATTATTTTTAGAACTAACCTCTAATTTATTAATTATTCAAACTATATGGTCCTTGTTTCAAGCTATTTGTCGCATTTTTTGGATTTGTCAATAAAGATTTATAGCTAAAAAATATACTTCCTTTGACTTCTGGATAATTTCTGTTAAAATTAATTTGATTTACCAATTCTTTTGCATTTTTCCATTCATTTACTTTATAGGCAGCTTGTCCTATGTATAAATCAGTATTTGTTTCAGCTGCATATTTACTCCACCATTTTACTAAAGTATTGTATTCAGCAACTTTAAATCCTTGATTCCAGTAAATTTGTGGTGCAACATAGTCAATCCAATGATTATTCATCCAAAGTAAAATATCTGCATATAAATCATCATAATTTTGAACTCCAGCCTTCGTTGCAGAACCTCTTACAGGATCTGTTGAATCATTTCTCCAAACGCCAAAAGGACTTATTCCAAATTCTACATTAGGATTTTCTTTTTTTATTTCTTTGTGCAATTTTTCAATCAGAGTATTTACATTATTTCTTCTCCAATCTCCAATATTCGAGAATTTTTTCCCATATTTTTGATATTGTTCAAAATCTGGATATTCTTCATTTTTTACTTTATATGGATAAAAATAATCATCCATATGAACTCCATCAACATCATAATTTTTTACAACTTCAACAATACTATTTACAACATAATTATTAACTTCTGGGATTCCAGGGTTTAAGTAAACTTTTCCACCATATGTCACAGTCCATTCAGGTTTTTTCTTACCGATACTTTCACTTGATAACTTTTCTCTTCCACCAGTTGCAGTAAGTCTGTAAGGATTAAACCAAGCGTGAAATTCTATTCCTCTTTTATGAGCTTCTTCCACCATAAATTTTAATGGATCATATCCAGGATTTACTCCTTGAGTTCCAGTTAAATAACGAGACCAAGGTGCGTATTTCGATGGATAAAAGGCATCAGATTCTGGTTTAATTTGCACAAACACGGCATTCATATTCCAACTTTTTACATTGTTAAGAATTGAAATAAACTCCGCTTTTTGTTTTTCTACACTAAGACCTGGTTTTGACGGCCAATCTATATTACTTACACTTGCAACCCACACACCTCTCAACTCTTTAGGTTTTGCTATTTTTGCATTATCTATTTTTGTTGCATTCTTATTTCCACCAACTACTAAATTAGCGGCATTTAGCGATGTCACTGTCAAAATCGAAATTGCTAATAATGACAATTTTTTTACTACTGATTTCACTAAAAAACTCCTTTCTGAATATATTTTTCACTATAATTTTAATATATTTATTCAATTTTTGCAACTTTTTTTTGGATTTTTTGCAAAATTATAATATATTAAAATCAATTAACACTGGTAAGTGATCAGAAAGTTTTGTTTGTATAACTTTAAAGTCATTTATTTTTATTTCTTTTGAGCAAAGTATAAAATCAAGTTCTTTTTTAGGCTTCCAACTGGGAAAAGTCGGTTGCGAATTTATATTCGAATTTTTTAATCCTGACGCTTTTAAAAACATTGCAAGTTCATCATATCCCCAAAAAGCATTAAAATCTCCAGCGACAATCACAGGTTTTTTTGTACTTTTTACCAAATCATAGAGCTGAACTATCTGTTTTTGCCGAGTTTTTCCTCCTAGCGCCAAATGTACTAAAAATACTACAACTTTTTCAGTTTCCGCTTCAATTATAAGTTTTTTCATTCCATTATCTAAGTAATGAAATTTTTTCCTAATTATTTCACCTTTTGAAAGCAGTGCATTTCCCTGTTTACGGACCATTGGAAATTTCATATATTTTGAATTTTCTTTATATTTATACTGAAAGACATCATTACTTCTTGTAATTCGTGCAAGCACAGTAGCTTGATTTTTACTTTTCATTCTAAAAGAACCCAAATCAACTTCTACAAGTCCCACTATATCAGGTTTATATTTATTTATGAGACTTCCAATTTTGTGAATATGCCAGTTTGAGCGGCCTAAATATCCTCTAATATGTTTAAATGGCTGATTTAAATACTTTCCTGTCCCATACCGTATATTATACAAAAGAAACTTCATTTTCATCACTTCTTTCCACTAATTTTTATTTTTTAACTATTCCAACTCCATCTCCAAACGGCAACAAAACAAAATTATATTCATCATTTAATTTTTTAATAAATTCGTTTAATCTTCTTACAATCGTTTTATATCTTTTTGGAACTTCTTCTTTAGATTTTGCCACAAGCCCACGAAATACAATATTATCAATAAAAATTATTCCATCCTCGCAAAGCAGTTCATAGCACATCTCAAAAAATTTCAAATACTGACCTTTGGCCGCATCTATGAATATAAAATCATATTTTATATTTTTATCCAATTTTGGTATTTCTTCAAGTGCATCTCCCATAATCAAATTATTTTTCTCAAAAAGTCCCATTTTTTTAAAATTTTCGACTGCTTTTTCATAACGAATTTCGTCAATTTCTATTGTAGTCAAAAATCCATCATTTTTATTTGCAATCTGTGCCAAAAAAATTCCTGAATACCCAGTTGCAGTTCCAATTTCCAAAATTTTTTTTGACTTTTTATTTTTTGCAGCAAATATCATAAAATTAAGTACATCATCTGTAATTATAGGTACTTTTTTCTCCAAACTTTCTTCTTTTATTTCTTTTATAATCTCATATTTTTTTGATTTTTTATTTTTTTCACAAAATAAATCTTGTGTATACTTTGATAATTCATTAAAATTTTCTATCATATTTTTCCTTTTTTATTTTTATAGCATTTCTCCCATTTTAAAAATTGGAAGCATAACTGAAAATATTATTCCACCAATTAATATTCCAATAAAAATTATCGAAAATGGCTCAAACATTTTTAAAAACCATTTAATCTTTTCATTTACTCTTTCATAATATATTTCATTCAAATTAAAAAATGAAATTTCCATTTTTCCAGTTCTCTCACCTATCGTTAAAAAACTTCTGTATTCCGCATCAAAAAAAGTTGTATTTTTAAATGATTTTTGTATACTTTCCCCCTTTTCAATTTTTGAAATAATTTTTTTCAATTCTTTATTTAAAACATTACTTTTAGAATTTGAACACATTTCTAAAGATTTCACAAACGATATATTTGTATCAGTCAAAGAATACATATTTCTTGTAAAATTTAAAACACAAATATCTTTATACATCTTTCCAATTATTTTTAACTTTAAAAAAAATTTTTCAAAATCTTCTTCATTTTTCTTTTTAAAATAAAAAAACAAAAAATATATAAAAATCATCGCACCAAAAAAAAGAATCCAATATTTATCAAAAACTTTACTTATATTTATAACAGTTTTAGTAATTTTTGGCAAATCCTGTCCAATATCCGAATAAATTGAAACAAATTTTGGAACAACAAATTTTAGTAATACTGCAACTATTATAATTGCTGTAATAATCACTGTAACTGGATAAATACTAAGTCCTATAATATCTTTTTTTATTTTTTGATTAAATTCATATTTTTGATACAGATTTTTAAAAACCAATTCCAAATTTCCAGTTTGTTCTCCAATTTTTATCATTTCTAAAAATTCTCTTTCTTGGGTAATTTTATAAAATGCTTTATTTAAAGGTACTCCCTGCTCTATTTGAATTTTAGTTTTTAAAATTTTATTTTTCATTTCGTTTTTATAATTTTGAGAAACAATCGTAAGTGTATCAATTAAGCTAATTTTACCGTTTAACAAATAATATACACTTTTTGTAAATGTCAAAAGTTCCTTTTCAGTTATTTTCCCCACAATAACCTTCCCCCTTTTAAAAAAACTTTTTTATATTTTACTTATATTTTTTTATTTTTGTTCTAACGCAATTTTTCCTAATGCAATTGATCCAACAAATCCAGCTTCATCTCCTAATCCTGGATAAACAATATAATTTTCAATGTCTTCTAAAATTTCTTTCTTTTGCACATATTCATTTAAAGTTTCTTGAACATACTTTCTAATTTTTGGGAACAATTGTTTTTGTTTCATAACTCCACCACCCATAATAATTTTTTGTGGTGATAAAATTAAAATATAATTTACTAACGCTTGTGCCAAATAATATGCTTCCATATCCCAAACTTCATCAACTTCTGCTAACTCAAATCCTTTTTTACCCCATCTATCTTCAATTGCTGGTCCTGCTGCCATTCCTTCCAAGCAGTCTTTATGAAATGGACATCTTCCTTCAAATTTATCATCTTTATGTCTTTTTAGTGAAATATGTCCCATTTCAGGATGAGTCAATCCTTGAACCATTTTACCATCAACGACAGCTCCCGCTCCAATTCCAGTTCCAACTGTTATATACAACACATTTTTTAATCCTTCTCCTGCTCCCCACCAAGATTCAGCAAGTGCTGCTCCATTTACATCCGTATCAAATTCCATGGGAACATTAAATTTTTCCTTTAATTCTCCAATCATATTAAAATCGCTCCAATAAGGTTTTGGAGTTTTTGTTATATATCCATAAGTTTCAGAACCTTTTACAGGGTCAATTGGACCAAAACTTCCAACTCCCATCACATCAAATTCTTTATCTGAAAAATATTCTATAACTTTTCCCATTGTTTCTTCAGGAGTTGTTGTAGGAATACTAATTCTTTCAATCACTTTCCCATCTTCGGTTCCAAGTCCACAGATAAATTTTGTTCCTCCAGCTTCTATTGCTGCAATAATTGCCATAACTTTCACTTCCTTTTCTTTCTTTTTATAAATTAAATTTTAATTTTAATTTTAATCTCACTTAAATTTCCCACAATAAAACTCCCTTTTTATTTTATAAATGTTCTTGCACGGTTTCATAAAAATCTAAAATTTCTTCTTTTGTCGCAGTTGCTGTTCCAATTTTAGCCACAACTATTCCTGAAGCCATATTTGCAATTTCTCCAGCTTCATACAAATCAGCTCCTGCACATCTTGCTAAAAGAAAAGTCGAAATAAATGTATCTCCTGCTCCTGTCACATCGTAAACTTCTCTTGCCACCGTCGGTATTCTTTTATGTTCCGTCTCAAAAAGTGAAACTCCTTCTTCACTTCTCGTAAGTACAACATTTTCAAGTTCCAACTCTTTTTTTAACTGCTCTAATTTTTCTACAATTTCTTCTTCGCTAGAAAATTTTTTCATTCCAAAATAGTCTAAAATCTCTTTTTTGTTAGGTGTTATTGAAGTTGCCCCAATATAATTTTTAAAATTTTGAGGTTTTGGGTCTACCATTACAACTTTTCCATTTTCTTTGGCAAGTTTTATAATTTTTTTGGAAAGTCTTTCTGTTAGAAGTCCTTTATTATAATCAGATAACAAAATTGCATCTATATTTTTCAAATCTTCTTCTAACAATTCTAAAATTTTATCTTGGTTTTCAGATGAAATATCAATATCTTTTTCCCAATCTAGTCGAAGTAACTGCTGCCCTTGTGCTAAAACCCTACTTTTAATTATCGTCGGTCGAGAACCATCTTTCACAATTCCAACTGAGTCAATTTTTTTATCTTCCAGCTCTTTTATAAATTTTTCACCATTTGCATCATTTCCCACGACTCCATATACCGACACACTTGCTGATAGTGAAATTAAATTATTAGCTACATTTGAAGCTCCACCTAATACAAATCGCTCTTTTTCAATGTTCACTACAGGAACCGGTGCTTCAGGAGAAATTCTTCCAACTTTTCCAATAAGATATTCGTCTAGCATCATATCCCCAATAACAGCAATTTTTACACTTTTAAACTTCTCAAGTATCTCTTTAAGCCTTTGAATTGAAATCATTTTTTTCCTTTCTTTTATTTTTTTTGCTTTTTTATTTTTTATTTTTTTTAAATTTATTTCTTTTTGAATATATTTTTATTATACAACATATTTTAATATTTTTCATCAAAAATTTAGAAAAAATTTTTTATTTTTATTTTATCAAAAGTGTCTTGTCATTTTGTATAACTGCTTCAATTTCAATATAAATATCTCTCACTTCTTTATTTGTTCTTCTGTACTTAAAAAGCGGTCCAATTATTGGAATTTTTGAAAGTATTGGCACTCTTCTCTGCGTCTCTTTACTCACATTTTGCTTTAATCCTCCTCTGAACCTCCCACGACTAAAGTCACAGGGTTCTAAAATCTCTAAAAATATTTAAAAATTTTCTAAGAAGTTTGATAGCTTTACACTACCCTTATTCTTTTAGGTGTGTTCAGCTCACCTCTATTGTATAGGACACTTAAATCCACAACTTTACTTTTTCTTAATATATTTAATGCTCCATTACAATCCGCATTTATGATTTTACCTGTGCTTGTTTGATATAGTCCTCTTTTTATCCTTTTTCCACTGAATATATATTCTTTTTGATTTTCTTTATCATATATTGGAATTTCATCTCCATCAAAGAAACTTGCTTTTGATGTATAACTCTCTTCTTGCAGTTTAAATTCTATTCCATATAGTTTACATAGATATATTAGTTTATCTCTTAATTTTCCATATGGTATATTTACAAAGTTCTGATTATTTATGCTTCCAATATTTGATTTTCTTTGAAAATCTTCATTATATCCTAGAACTATTCTTCCTATATCATTATTAAGACAATAATTTATAATTATTCTTGCTGCTTTTGAAAGATAATCATTTATGCGATTATTTCTCCTTCTAGCTATTCTCTTTTGCCTTAATGTTATATGCTCTATCTTTTGCTTATCTTTAATGCTTTGCAATTTTGCATTTGTCTTGTTATAGTATTGATTAATAGATTTTAATTTTCTGCCGTCTATTAGGAATGAAGCTCCGTTATTTGTAACACAAGTACATAGATTGTCTATACCTAAATCTATTCCTAGTCCATTTTCTTTGTTTAATTCCCTTTGAACTTCCTCTACTTCATAAGTATATTGAATTTCAAAGTACCTAGAATGTTGTTTTGGTATTATTCTAATCTCTTTTATCTTCTTGCCTTTTAATACTGGTGGCAGCTTAATTTTAACTTCCTGATGAGTTTTCTTAAACGAATTTGAATAAGGAACTGTCAGAATATCATCTTTTAATCTTACAAAACCTATAACAAGAGTTGTAAATCCATCTTTAGCAAGATATTTAGGTAATTTTATATCTTTAAAATTATATTGACCATTCTTAGCAAGTTTTAAAAGTCCAAAAAACGATTTAAAACTTCCGTCTACTTCTTTTAGAATTTGTTGAGCCATATTAGAATTTAACTTCTTATAGTTCTCACTGTTTTTAAGTATTTTATAGTTTTCATTATAACTTAAATACTTTTTATTTTTAAAATAATACTGTCTAATATTATATATAGCTTCATTAGTTAAGTTCTTGGCTATATGAGATAAATATTTTAAATTCCTAAACTCCTTTTTACTAAGATGTTTTACTTGTTGTTTTAATGTTAAATACATAGATAATCACCTCCTTTTCACCAGAGATATTATACCATGTATTCTACATTTTATCTGTTTATTTTTAAATATTTTTAAAGTTTTTAAAACCCCACAACAGTGGGAAGCATTGTTCACATAAATACGCTACCATTTATGCAGTTCTCTTATGAACTTCTTGTTATCTCTAACAAGCACAGACTATATCTTATCCATATCCTATTTCAAGGACTTAGGCGAAACCACTTCCAATACCTATCGCTTGTATTGTACTCCCCTCACGAGGGATAGTCGTTGAACTTTCCTTTTCAGGATTAGCTGCTGATTGTCTATTATCATAATGTTTAGGATTTAACCTTGCATCATCTAGTATATTTTTTCTGCTTTCGCCACCATCACACCTATACCATTCACTTAGGTATTATGTTGTGGTTATACTAGCTTTAAGAGTTCCCAGCAGTTCAGTTTCTTTGTTGCACGGTTTTGCTCCGTGTCTACATACAAGTTTCCCTATATGCTTACTAAAATTTTTGTGCAATTCATCTCACGACTAAAGTCGCGAGTGTTCTTGCACTATTTAATAAATGTTGAACCGCCATCATTCAATGTTATCGTAGTTCGTGTCTGATTTTTTTGTTTTGCTCCAGAAGATTCTTTATAAGTTGAAGTCAATTTAAAATTACTTATTTCTGTGTCAAGTTTTAACAATATTTTTTTTACTCCATTTATTTTTTTTATTTCTGGAATTATTTTAAAGACTATTCCCGCTTCTGAAAATATCGGCTCAATGTAATCTTCATTATTTTTAGTCACTTTTTTTTCACCCACAATCACTTCTTCCGTAACTTTTAATTCTCCTTCTTCCTTTTCCATAATCATAAGTGTCGGCATAGCTTCTATTCTTATATCCCCATTTTCTTTTAACATATTAAAGTCAACTCCTAAAAATTTTCCTCCCGCAGAAAATATCGAGCCAATTGAAATTTCTCCGTTTAAAAATTTTGCAACCAAATTATTTTTCCCAGCATTTCCAGAATCTGAATTTATTGACCAATCAATTCCAAGCCGCTCAAATAAATTTGAACTTGTATCAATTATTGTTCCTTTTATTATAACTTGTTCTTTTGGACTGTCAAAAGATTTTATTATCTTTTTCATCTCCTCAAATTTTTTCTCATCTCCACTAAAAATAATTTTATTTCCTACACCGATAATTTCAAATTTTTCAAATCCATTTAATGCTTCTGAAATTTCTTTTGCATCTCTATATTCAAACTCAATTTCTCCTGTCTTATTTTTTATTTCATCTTTTTTATTATTTTCAATCTTTGAACTTTCTATTTTTGGAACTTCTTTTTTATTATTTTCAATCTTTGAAGTTTGTTTTATCTGTTTAGGTGTCTTATTTTCAGAAGTCTTTACTTGCTTTTGTTGTATGTTTTTATTATTTACACTATTATTTTCAATCTTTTTATTTTCTTTCGGCACTTTGTAAATAAATATTTTTTTCATATTTTGCGCATCATTTTTATTTACATAATCCGTAACCTTTGCTGAAAAAGTATTGCTAAAAAAAATAATGGCATATAAAATAAAACTTATTTTCCTCATCTTTCCCCCTTTTACTTTTACAATTTTTTCTCAATAAACCCTATCGAAATTTTAAATTCATCACTTGTAAGCTCAATAAACAATCTTGAAGTATCAATATATCTTTTACTTTTATTAATTAAATACAAAAATTTCCCAAAATCATTTAAACTTCCAAAAGTTGTAAAATGGATATATTTTAATTTATATCCGTTTTTCTCCCAAACATTTTCTGCTTTTGAAATTTCTTTCATTTTTAAATCACTTTCGTGAGCAAAAATATAAATCATCTTTTTAAACTCCGATTCATTTTTTATTGAAAAAAAAGAAAGTCTTTTTGTAAGCATTATAATTTTGTCATAATCAGCTATATTTTTTTCTTTTTCAAGTGATTTCTCAGTTTCTATTTCAATAATTTTTTTCTCAAACTTTTCTTTATTCTCCAAAAGCATTTTTTTATTTTCCAAAAGCTCTTTATGTTCATTATATTTTAAATTTAAGTTTATCGCCAAAAAAACTGTAATTACAGCAATTATCATCATTTTTAAATTTATTTTTCTCATTTTATACTTTTCCCACTTTTCCTAAAATTATTTAATGACATATTCAAACATCGTCGCTTCATCGTTATCTTTTAAATATCCAAGTTCAGAATTGGGATATTTTTTCAAAATACTATTTTCAAATTTTTCAAAATTTTCAAAATTTTTTAACTCGCCAGAAACCGTCCACTTTGAATTTTCATAATTAATTTTTGTATAATCTACCCCTTTTTTACTGTTTTCAACTAAAAATTTTATATATGAATAAAACTCATCTCGCTCAATCGAATTATCAATATCTTTTAATATTTTTAATTCTTTCGTATAATCAGGAATTTCTTCGTCTTTCTTTTTCAAATAATTTTTTTCCAAAATTTTCGTCTGAACTTTTATATTTTCGTTTTCTTTTTTTAATTTTTCATTATTCATAAAATTACTCAAAAGAAAATATCCAAGAAACAAAAATAAAACTGTCGCCACATCCAAAATTTTTATCTCTTTCAAACTTTTTGCATCAAAAAAACTTTCATTTTCCACGAAATTTGGAGTTTCAAAAAGTTCACTACCTGAAAAAATTGTTTTAATTTCTTCTTCCGTATCAGTAAAAACAATCATATCTCCAAAGTCAAATTCACTAATTTCTTCAATATCAGAAAGTCTTAACTCAACTTTTTCCAATTCCGTTATCTTCTCATCAAAAATTACCATGCGTAAACTATTTTCTTCCCCAATTTGAAAAATTTCAATTTTTTCACTTTTCAAATTTTCATTTTCCAAACTTTCTTTGTCTATAGTTTGTTCAACACCAATATCTTCTATTTGAACAATTTTAATTTCTTCATCTTCTTTTTTATTTTTATTTTCTTTTTGATTTTCAAAAAATAAATTTTCTTCTTTATTTTTTTCTTCTTCATAATTATTTTTGTTTTCTTTCTGATTTTGATTTTGACTTTCACTTTCAAATTCTAAATTTTTATTTTTATAAAAATTATAAATTGCTTGAAAATCAATTTTTATTTCTGAAATTTTCAAAAAATATTTTTTTACTATTTTTTTTAATCTTGAAATTTTATTTTTCTCCAAATAAAGATTCAAATATTCATCGTTTACATAATCCAAAATAAATTTTTTGCAAACAAATTTATTATTTTTAAAAATTTTTTTTGTTTCATAATTTTTATTTTTATTTTTATTTTCTTTTTTATTTTCTTCTTTATTTTCGTTTTTATCTTCTTCATAATTATTTTTCTTTTTGTTTTTATTTTTTTCTTCTTTATAATTTTCAAAATTTTGAAAATTTTCAAAATCAAAATATGAAAAATGCAAAATAAAACTGACTTCCACATTTTTTTTAAATTCCGTTTTGTCAAAACTATTTTCTTCCAAAAAATTTTCCAAAACATTTGATAATTCCTGATTTTCATAAAAATATATTTCATTTTCATAAAAAAGATAAATTTTATTTTCGCTTCTTAAATATATCTTCAAACTTTCCAAAAAATTCCTCCTCTATTTTAAAATTTCACTGCTCAAAACACTCATTTCCACAAGTGTTGCATTTTTTCGCTTAAAAGAAATTTTCTCTTTATAAAAAATTTCCATATCCAAAATTTTTCTTTCAAAAATAACTTCCAAATCACCATAAACTGTATTTTTATCAAGTGGCAAAAAATATTCATTTTCACTACTGTTTTTAATACTTTTTACAGTAAATCCACCAATACTTTGCGCATTTTTTGGCAAAAATATCAAATTTTCTGCTCTCAAATTATTTTCTACTTTTTGTAAATTCGTATCAAAATAAAATTCTTCTTTTTCTATTTCAACCTGATTATTCTCAAAAGTCACGCCATTTTTCACAAATCTTTTCGCATTCTCCAACTCTTTTTCAACAAAAGTTTTTTTATCTAATTTTTTTTCTGTATTTTTCAAAAAAACTACATCCGATTTCTGTTTTACAAAAAATATAAAATTTGTCGAAAACACAGTTATCATCGAGAGTGCAATTAACACATAAATAAGACTTGCTCCTAAATTTTTTTTTCATTTTAAAAAATCCCCTTTTATCATATTTTCACAACTCTAATTTCATCTTTTCCAAAATTTTTTATTTTTATGACAAGAATTTCGCCAATTTTTTCAAATTCTAAATTTTCTAAATTTGAAATCACTGTTCTACTTCCAAAACTACTTTTATTTTCCGTATCCGAAATATACATTTTTTTATTTTCAAATTCAATTTTATATAAGATTCCATCTGTTTTATAAATAATTTTATTTTTAAAAATATGAATATTTTTATTTTCATTTTCATAAAAAAATTCATCTTTATCTCTATTTTTTAAATTTTCCACAATTTTATCCAACGAAAAATACAAATTTTCATAACTTTTTTGATTATTTTTTTTCATTTTCTCAATTATGACAACTCTTTTTAAAAAAATCGAAACTACAAAAACTATGACTGAAAATAAAAACATACTTAGCATAATTTCCAAAAGCAAATAACCTCTTTTTTTATTTTTCACAATTTTCCTCTTTTCAAATTTATTTAAATTTATTTTAAATTTGCGCTATAAAAAATTTGGAAAATAATAATCGTTCATTTTATTTGCAATTATTTTAAAAATATATTCTTTTTCGCCTTTTTCATTCAAATAAAATCCATCTGTTTTTTCAATTTTTATTTGAATTTTATTTTTTGTAAAATCAATATTTTTTAAAATCTGATATTTTCTCTCAATCAAAAATTTATTATAAAAATCGTTTGTATTTGAAATTTCATATTTTCCAGAAAAATTATTCACTTCTTCATATTTTTTATCTTTTATAAGCTCAATCATATTTGAAATTTCTATATTTTGAGTATTTATATTATCTATTTTAGTATTTATCTTTAAGGTTTTTAAGAATAAATTTGATAGTGGAACAATTGCAAGTGTTACAAAAAACATTGAAATCAAACTTTCAACTAAAGTTTCCCCCTTATCTTTTCTCATTTTTTTATTTTTCCCCTTTTCCCTTCTTTATCTTTTCTATTTTCTCTTTTAATTTTTCTTTTAATCAAAAAATATTTTAAAATGATTAAAAAATATGTAACTCACAATAATAAACGGTGCAAACGGAATATATTCATATTTTTGAAGTTTCTTAAAAAATAATAAAAATAATACAATAATTCCTGAAAAAATATATAAAACTGTATAAAATTTAAAAATATTTTCTACTCCATTGTATCGAAATAATCCACCTATTCCCATCATAAGTTTCACATCTCCAAAGCCAATCAAACTTTTTTTAAAATAATCTTCCAAAATATAAAGTGCCAACAATGGCATTAAATATCCACTTGCTCCCAAATAATAATTTCCCAGATCATTAAATTTAACAGCAGAAAATAATCCTATTAGAACTAAAAACAAAATATCTCTGTCATATATCAGCTTTTTTTTCACATCATTTACAAAAATACTAAAAATGCAAAATACTTTAAAATCAACAAAAAAATTACTATCATCTCTTTATCTCTTCTCCAGGAAAAGCCTTACTGCTAGCGTCAATTTTAGCAAAAATTTCACCATCCTGATAAATTATTTGTCCTTGAATATTACCAATTTTAAATTTTCCACTATTATCCAGTCCAATTCCAAGTTTATTCAAATTTCCCTGCTCCGTCAAAATCTCCTGCAAATTTTTGGGTGCATCTCCGCTATGATCAATGCTCCAAGATGTTGTCGTGTTATTTAACTCAGAAATCGCACCAATAACTTTACTCCTATTAGCTTTGTTCAAGTATTTTCCAACTTGCGGTATTGCAATCGCAGAAATTATCGTAATAATTGCCACGACCAATATCACTTCAATAAGCGTAAAACCTTTTTTTGCTTTTTTGCCAAAGGTTTTTTCACTCTTAATCTTTTCAATTTTCCCATTCATTTTTTTGCCCTCCTTTTTATTTAATTTTTTATTAATTATTTATACAATATTTTTTAAATTTTGTCAATGTTTTTTTAATTTTTAATTATTAACATTGACAAAAAACTCAAAAATTAATTAATAAAAAAAATAATAAGAATAAAATCTTATTATTTTCTCAATAATTCTTAAATAAATATATTCATAATTATCTTTTTTAATTTTAAAAATAAATTTTTTATAAAACTTTTAAAAAATTCTGAGTTCTCTCATTTTTTGGATTCAAAAACACTTCTTCAGGTTTTCCCTGCTCCACAATTTCACCATCAGCCATAAAAATGACTCTGTCACAAACTTCCCTTGCAAATCCCATTTCATGCGTCACAACAATCATTGTCATTCCTTCTTTAGCCAAATCCTTCATAACTTTCAAAACTTCTCCAACCATCTCAGGATCTAATGCACTTGTCGGCTCATCAAACAGTAATGCTTCCGGTTTCATAGCGAGAGCTCTTGCAATTGCCACTCTTTGTTTTTGCCCACCAGACAAACTTGATGGATAAACATCGGCTTTATCTAAAAGTCCAACTTTTTCAAGCAGTTCTTTTCCCAATTTTATAGCTTCTAGCTTTGTCACTTTTTTTAGCGTTACTGGAGCTAAAATTATATTTTGCAAAACTGTTAAATGTGGAAATAAATTAAAATTTTGAAAAACCATTCCAACTTTTTCACGAAATTTGTCAATGTTCAAATTTTTATCCGCAAGGTCAAATTCATCCACGCAAATATGTCCGTCAGATAGTTCTTCAAGCCCATTTATACATCTTAAAAATGTACTTTTCCCCGAACCTGACGGCCCAATCACACTTATTGCTTCCCCTTTTTCTACATAAAGGCTTATATCTTTTAAAACAACATTATCTCCATACTGTTTTTTCAAATTTTCTACTTTAATCATACTTTTAACTTATCCTCCACTTTCTTGAACAATTTAGACAATAATTTAATTACTATATAGTAAATTGCCGCAACTATAAGCATCGTTTCAAATGTTTTAAAATTAGTTTTATAAGCAACTTGCCCTTCTTTCATCAAATCTGCCACTCCAATTACAACTAATAAGGAAGTATCTTTTAGTGAACTTATAAACTGATTTAAAATGGCAGGAATCATATTTTTAATAGCCTGTGGCAAAATTACTTTGGTCATCGACTTGTTAAAAGAAAGCCCCAAACTTCTAGCCGCTTCCATTTGTCCTTTGTCAATAGCCTGTATTCCGCCTCTAAAAATTTCAGCTAAAAATGCTCCAGCATTTAATGCAATTATAATTATTCCAGAAACTTCAGGAGACAGCATTCCTGGCTCACTGCTCAAATGAAATGTGAATTTTAAAAGTTTTGGAAGTAATGGCACAACTCCAAAATAAAAGAATATTGTCTGAACCATAAGCGGAGTTCCCCTTATTAAATCAATATATTCTTTTCCTAAAAATTGCGAAACTTTTATCATTTTAGAATGAAAACCTTTTTTATCTGTCGGCACAAAATTTAAATATCCTATTCCTAAACCAATCAATGTTGCAAAAAATAACGAAACAACTGTAATATAAATAGTAACTGCAAGTCCTCTTAAAAACTTTAGTCCGTAACCAGTCAAAATTCCCTTGTAGGAATCAATAACTCCAGCAATTCCGCCTTTTTCCACAGTTTTTCCACCTTTAGTGTATCTATCCACAATTTTTTGATATTCGCCATTTTGTCTTAAAGTCTTCAAACCTTTGTTAAACTCTTCCAGCAACTCTTTGTGAGTCCCCTTTTTTACCATAAATCCATTTCCAACATTTGTCAACTTTCCAGTTCCAACTTTTAACTGCGTATCTGGATCTTGATTTAAAGTATACAAAACTACTGGCAAATCTTCAAATCCTGCATCAGCCTGTTTATTTTCAACCGCCTTTAACATTGAAACTGTATCATCATAAATTCTTACTTCAGATTTCCCTTTCAAATTTTCTTGAACATATCTTTCTCCTGCAGTTCCACTTTTAACCGCAAGTCTTTTTCCAACCAAATCTTTTCCAGTTTTTATCGTATTATTATCTTTATGAACTATCGCAACAATTCCTGTATCGTAATATGGATCAGAAAAATCAACAACCTTTTTTCTTTCCTCGGTAATGTTCGCTCCCGCAATCGCACCATCAATTTGTCCAGATTCCATCGCAGGAATAATTCCTCCAAAATCCATCGGCTGAATTTCCACTTCAAATCCTTGAGTTTTCGCCACCGCCTTCATCAAATCCACATCAATTCCCTTATCCACATTATTCTCCTTAAAAGAAAACGGCGGATAAATCAAATCTACTGCAATAATATATTTTTTACCTGTCTTTGCATTTGGATTTTTTGCATCTTTTTTTCCACAAGCTGTAAAAAATATTAAAATTGTCAATACTAGCGACACTAAAACTAATGTCCTTTTTTTCATTCTTCCTCCTAAATTTCAAATTAAAATTTCTTCTAAAAATAATCAAAACTTTCTCAATGCATAAATTTTACTACAAAAAAAATATATTGTCAAAGAAAATATAATCAAATTTATAATAAAACTTTTAAAATTTTGATGAAAAAAAATGACTAAAATGATATAATTTATTTGATAATAAAAAATTTTAATTTAATAATTTGATAAGGAGTATAAAATTGAAAACAGAAGTAACTGTTATTGGCGGTGGAGCAGCTGGACTTATGGCAGCGATTACTGCTAAAAAAAATGGAAGAGATGTCGTTATTTTAGAGCGAAAAGATAGAATTTTGAAAAAAGTTTTGGTCACGGGAAATGGACGATGTAATTTGAGTAATGTCAATGCAACAAATGAAAATTACTTTGGGATTGAAAAACAAAAACAGGATATAAATCATATTTTAAATAATTTTTTGCCAACTGATGTAATTGACTTTTTTGAAAATAAAGTTGGAATCATTTGCAACGAAGAAAGTCGTGGAAAACTTTATCCACTTAGCGGACAAGCTGCGTCAATTGTAGATGGACTAAGATTCTATGCACAAAATCTTGGAATTCCAATTTATACTGATTTTTATGTCACAAAAGTCACAAAAGAAATGTTTGAATTTAAAATTTTTTCCGAAGATAAAAGACAAATTAACTCGAAAAAAATAATTCTTGCAACAGGCGGAATTTCTTATCCTGAACTTGGTTCAAACGGAAGTGGCTACCAAATTGCAGAAAATTTTGGTCACAGTTTAACAAAACTTGTGCCAACAATTGTTCAGCTAAAAACTGAAAAGCACAAAATAAAAGGATTGCGTGGAATAAAATTAGATGCAAAAGTCAGCGCTTTTGGAAAAAATGAAGATAAATTTGAGAAAATTTGTACCTATGAAGGAGAGCTGCTATTTACTGATTACGGAATTTCAGGAAATGTAGTCTTTAATATTTCTTTTGTTTTTCCACTTTACAAAGAAGTTGAATTTGAAGTTGATTTTATGCCAAAATTTGATTATAATAATCTTTTTACGATTTTGAAAAAGAGACGGGAAATACTAAAAAATATGACAATGGAGCAATATTTTAATGGAATGATTAACAAAAAATTAGGTCAATTTTTGACTAAAATGTCGGGAATTCCAAAATTGTCAAAAAATATTTCAGAACTTACCGACAATGAAATAAAAAAAATATGTACAATTTTAAAAAAATATAAAATAAAAATATTGGATACAAACGGCTTTAAAAACGCACAAGTTACCGCCGGCGGAATTCCTTTGAGCGAAATAAATCTAGAAAATTTGGAGTCAAAAAAAACAAAAGGGCTTTATTTTGCTGGAGAAGTTATGGATGTCTACGGTGAATGTGGTGGATTTAACTTACATTGGGCCTGGGCGAGTGGAAAATTTGCTGGAGAAAATGTTTAATGAAAAAAATGTGAAAGGAAAAGAAATGCTTAAAATTAATAATATAAAAATGCCTGTAAAACATAACGAGAACGACTTAAAAAATGTTGTCTGCAAACTTTATAAAATTAATAAAAATGAGATAAAAAGTTTTGAAATTGCAGGACAGGCGATTGATGCCAGAAAAAAAAATAATGTTGTCTTTGTTTATGCTATAAATATCGAGCTTGAAAACGAAAAAAAATTTGAAAATATTAAAAATATAAAAAAATTTGAAAAACAAATTTATTCTATTTCAAAAATAGAAAATTTTTCTGAAAATGAGAAAATAAAAAGACCCGTTGTAGTTGGAAGCGGACCTGCTGGCATTTTTGCGGGACTTGTGATGGCTGAAGCTGGACTTAAACCGATTATTATTGAGCAGGGAAAAAATGTCGACGAGAGAAAAAAAGATGTCTACAATTT
Organism: Leptotrichia sp. oral taxon 218; assembly: GCF_018128225.1. Taxonomy (NCBI): domain Bacteria; kingdom Fusobacteriati; phylum Fusobacteriota; class Fusobacteriia; order Fusobacteriales; family Leptotrichiaceae; genus Leptotrichia; species Leptotrichia sp. oral taxon 218. The sequence goes on from NZ_CP072377.1 coordinate 1,526,071, forward strand.
TTTTAAGACAAGAAAATTGAATAAATATTCAAATGTACAATTTGGTGAAGGTGGAGCTGGCACTTTTTCTGACGGAAAATTAAACACTAATACAAATAATTTTAGAATGCAAAAAATTTATGATGAACTAATTTTAGCAGGAGCCGAGAAAAAAATAAGTTACATGTCAAAACCGCACATTGGAACGGACAAACTTATTGGAATTATGAAAAACATAAGAAAAAAAATTGAAAGTCTTGGCGGAGAATATAGATTTTGCACAAAACTTACAAAAATTAATTACAAAAATAATAAATTGAAAGAAATTGAAGTTGAAGATTTAAAAAATAAAAAAAAATATACTATTTCAACAAATATTGCAGTTTTGGCAATTGGACATAGTGCAAGAGAAACTTTTCATATGTTAAACGAAGAAAAAGTTCAAATGGAGCGAAAAATTTTTTCTGTGGGAGTTAGAATCGAACACAAGCAAAGCATGGTAAATAGAGCTCAATACGGAAAATTTGCTGATAAGTTGCCATCTGCCGAGTACAAATTAAATGTCAAAACTTCTAATGGAAGAGGAGTTTACACTTTTTGCATGTGTCCCGGCGGAGTTGTAGTACCGTCTGCAAGCGAAGAAAATAGGTTAGTTGTAAATGGAATGAGTTATTCTAAAAGAAATCTAGAAAACGCAAATTCGGCAATTTTAGTAAATGTTTTTCCAGATGATTTTGAAGGAAATTCAGTTCTTGCTGGGATTGAGTTTCAGCGAAAATTGGAAGAAAAAGCCTTTATTCTTGGTGGAAGTGACTACAAAGCTCCCGTTCAGCTATTTGGAGATTTTTTAAATAATAAAGTTTCAAAAAAATTAGGAAATGTAAAGCCAAGTTACCTTGCAGATTACAAATTTGCCGACTTAAATCAGATTTTTCCTGAATATATAAACTCTTCTCTAAAAGAAGGAATCACGCTTATGGACAAAAAAATAAAAGGATTTGCAAATTATGATGCCATTTTAACTGGTGTGGAAAGTAGAAGTTCATCTCCTGTAAAAATTCCAAGAAATGAAAAATTTTTTGCCAATATTGAAGGAATTATGCCTTGTGGAGAAGGTGCTGGATATGCTGGTGGAATAATGTCTGCTGCCGTTGATGGAGTGAAATGTGCTGAATTTGTTATTGACTATTTTCAAAATTTGACGAATAAATAAATTTTTCAAATTAAAATAAAAAAAGAGTGTAATTTTTTATATACACTCTTAAATTTTTTATTCTTAAATTTAATCAATAAATTTTATTTTATTTTCTATTTCTGAATATCTTTTACTTCCGATAATTTTTTCTAAATCTAAATTTGAGCGAATACTTCCGTTCTCAAGTTCCAAAAGTATTTTTTTTATTTCTTTTGCTGTAAATCCAATTCTTTTTAATTCTTTTTCACCGCATTTATTAATATTATATTTTGCAATTTCTCTGCCATAATTTTCTTTTGGATTTTTTATTTTTTCTTTATCAACAAAAAGATATTTTTTAGAAATTTCCAATCCCGATTTTCCAAATCTTTCAACATTTTTCATATCTTCAATATCTAAAATTATTCCAGTTTCATCTCGAAATTTTATAATGTTATCCGCCTTTGACTTCGAAAATCCTAATTTCAATAAATCCGCATATTCAACACTGTTTACATCAAATTTTTTCTTTTTTTTAGTCAAATCGCTGTTTTCTTTAGCTTTTTCTTTTTTATAATTGACTTCTTTACTAATTTCAACATTCGGCTTATTTTTATCCTCAATAAAAAGTCTAAAAAAATTTCCCACAATTAAAAGCACAATAAAAATAATAATATATTTTATTTTCATAATCAAATCCCCCCAGATTTTTTTATTTTTTTAAATTATATTTTCAAAACTTTAATTTTTTTATTTTTTTAATTTAATAAATTTTATTTAATTTTCAAATTTACTAAAAAATCTTTTTATTTTATCTTTAAATGATTTACCTTCTTTATAATTTTTATTTTCTAGCGAACCATCAAATTCCCTTAAAATATTTTTTTGTTTTTCAGACAAATTTGTTGGAGTTTCAATTTTTATTCTAATTATTTCAGAACCTTTTCTAGTTCCATAACTTATTCCTTTATCCCTCAATTTATATTCTTTTCCATTTTGTGTGCCTTCAGCTATTTTTATTTTTACTTTTCCAGAAAGAGTTGGCACTTCAATTTCTCCCCCTAAAATTGCTGTTGTAATTCCAACTGGAACATCACAATAAATATCAAGTCCTTCTCGCTCAAATATTTCATGTTTTTTAACCGTTATAAATATGTATAAATCTCCGTAGATTCCATCATTTCTTCCAGCATTTCCGCCATCTCTTACAACAAGTCTTTGACCAGTTTCCACTCCAGCTGGTATTTTTATTTTTCTTGTAACTGTTTCATGTTCCACTCCAGTTCCATGACAATGACTACAAACTTTTTCAGGTACTTTTCCAGTTCCGTGGCACATATCACATTCTTGTGTCATAACTTGCATTCCAAAAATAGATCTTTGCTGCACTCTTATATGTCCAGAACCATTACATTTAGTACAAGTTTTCATATGACTTCCAGCTTCTGCTCCAGAGCCGTGACAATGTTTACATTTCCCATCTCTTTTATATTTAATCTCTTTTTCTACACCATTTGCAACTTCTTCCAATATTAAAGTAAGATTATATCGTAAATCTTCTCCTTGATTAACTTTTGGACCTTGACTTCGGCTTCTTCCACCTCCACCAAAAAAGCTTCCAAAAATATCTCCCAAATCTTCAAAATCAAATCCTTGACCATTTCCAAATCCGCTAAAGCCACCAAAACCACCAGCTCCGGCTCCACCAGCACCATTTTCAAATGCCGCATGTCCATATTGATCATAAGCTGCTTTTTTCTGTGCATCTGACAAAATTTCATAAGCCTCATTTATTTCTTTAAATTTTTCTTCCGCATCCTTTTTTTCAGCATCTGACGAATTAGCAAATTTATCTGGGTGATATTTCATCGCCGCTTTTCTATACGCCTTTTTTATATCTGATTCACTTGCATTTTTTGCTACTCCAAGCACTTCATAATAATCTCTTTTTGCCATTTTTCAATTACACCTCCTTTTTTTCAGAGATGTACTCCTTTCTTTCGCATTATTTTGCTTTTATTTCAATGTTTCAAAAAAGAGTTTCTCTCTTTTTTATCTGTATAATTTTTTATAATTTCCCTTCAATCACTAATTTTGCAGTAAAAATCTTATCTTTTTCCAATTTTAATATTCCTTTTTTCTCTTCCAGTTTTCCTGTGCAATCTTCAAAATCTGAAATTCCATACCAAGGTTCTATGCACACAAACGGTGCTTTTGGCTTGCTCCAAAATGCAATATAAGGAAATCCGTTATATTCAACACTCAATTTTTTAGAATTTTTACTATTTTTTATTGTAACTTTTTCTGATTTCAAATCATCGAATATTATCGCATCATCATCAAAAACCTTTTCAGTAATCTTCAATTTATTCTCATTGTTCAAGCAATCAGCTTTTTCATCTAAAACAAGCCCTTTTTCATTCAATTTATATTTCTTTGAAGTCTCATTTTTCTCAAATTCCAAATAATAATCACTCAATTTTATGTCATCATTTACATCAAGTGCAAATGCAGGATGTGTTCCAAGTGAAAAATACATATCAGAATTATTTTTATTTACAACATTGTACTCAATTTCCAAAGTATTTCCAACAATTGTATAAGTTATAAACAATTCAAAATCAAATGGATACTTCTCCAAAGTTTCCTTATTTGAAGAAAATCTAAATTTCAAAGAATTTTCAGTCTTCTCAACCAGTTCAAAATCCTCAGTCCGAGCAAACCCATGCCGTGTAGAAATTTTATATTCTTTTCCGTTGTAACTATAAGCCCCATTTTTTATAGTCCCAACAAACGGAAATAGCACAGGCGAACTAGCAGCCCAAAACTCAGGCTTCCTGTCCCACATAAACTCTTCTCCATTTACTTTATAACTTTGTAATTCTGCTCCTCTATTTGCAACTGCAATTTCAATATTTCCATATTTTAGGGTATTTATTGTACTTTCCATCTTTAACACATCCTCTATAAAGAATTTATTTTTATATAACTTTAATTCCAAATCCAATAATTCCAGATACTTTTTTAAAAATCAACTATTTCTACAAAAGAAGGAGAAAAACTTCCCCTTCCTTCATAATATTCTTATTTAAATTTCTTATTTTTTAATCAATCAGCTAATTAATCAACAATTTCTGCATCTTGAACATCATCTTCAGAAGAACCATTATCTGCATTTCCTTCAGTTCCACCTTGTGCTTGTTGTTGAGTCGCTGCTGCTTCTTGGTACATTCTAGTTGCAAATCCTTGAGATACTTTCGACAATTCTTCAATTCCTTTTCTGATTGCTTCGATGTCGTCTCCATCTTTTACTTTCTTCAATTCTTCAATTGCTTTTTCGATGTCTTCTTTTTCAGTTCCTTGCAATTTAGATTCATTTTCTTTTATAGTTTTTTCAGTTGCAATTACTAATTGGTCAGCTTGGTTTCTAGCTTCTACTAATTCTTTAAATTTAGCATCTTCAGCTTCATTTGCCTCAGCATCTTTTTTCATTTTTTCGATGTCTTCTTTAGACAAATTAGATGAACCAGAAATTGTTACTGTATTTTCTTTTCCTGTTCCTAAATCTTTAGCAGATACATGCACGATACCATTTGCATCAATATCAAATGTTACTTCGATTTGAGGTACTCCTCTTGGTGCAGGTGGGATGTCGTTTAAGTTAAATTCTCCTAATTTATGGTTGTCAGCCGCTCTAGCTCTTTCCCCTTGCAATACAACGATTGATACTGCTGGTTGATTATCTGCTGCTGTTGAGAACACTTGTGATTTTTTAACTGGCACAGTAGTATTTCTATCAATGATCTTAGTAAATACTCCACCCATTGTTTCAATTCCTAATGACAATGGAGTTACATCTAATAACAATACGTCTTTAACGTCTCCCATTAATACTCCACCTTGAATAGCTGCTCCTGCTGCTACAACTTCATCAGGGTTAATTGATTTATTAGGTTCTTTTCCAAAGAATGATTTAACCCATTCTTGAACTGCTGGGATTCTTGTTGATCCACCAACTAATAAGATTTCATCAATTCCGCTTGGATCTAAGTTTGCATCTTCCAACGCTTGTTTAACAGGCCCTTTAGTTGCTTCAACCAAGTCTTTGGTAAGTTCATCAAATGCTGCTCTAGTTAATTTCTTTTCCAAATGTTTTGGTCCACTTGCATCCATTGTAATGAATGGTAATGAAATTTGTGTTTCTAATGTAGTTGATAATTTTTTCTTAGCGTCTTCTGCTGCATCTTTCAATCTTTGAATTGCCATTTTATCATTTCTTAAATCAATTCCAGTTTCTTTTTTAAATTCATCAGCTAACCAGTCAATAATTTTTTGGTCAAAGTTATCCCCACCTAAGTGGTTATTTCCTGAAGTTGAAATAACTTCTACTACTCCATCTCCAATTTCTAGTACTGATACGTCAAATGTACCTCCACCTAAGTCAAATACTAACACTTTTTCTTCTTTTTTCTTATCTAATCCATAAGATAATGCTGCTGCTGTTGGTTCATTAATAATTCTTTTTACTGTAAGTCCTGCAATTTCTCCTGCATCTTTAGTTGCTTGTCTTTGAGCATCAGTGAAGTAAGCTGGTACAGTGATTACTGCTTCTGTTACAGTTTCTCCTAAATAGCTTTCTGCATCTTTTTTCAATTTTTTCAAAATCATTGCTGAAATTTCTTGTGGTGTATAATCTTTTCCATGAATATTTACTTTATAGTCTGATCCCATTTGTGTTTTAATTGAAATTACTGTTGAATCAGGATTTGTAATTGCTTGTCTTTTAGCAATTTCCCCAACTATAATTTCTCCATTATCTTTGATATTTACTACTGAAGGTGTAGTTCTTCCTCCATCACTATTTGGTATTATCGCAAAGTTTCCACCTTCCATAACTGCCACGCAGCTGTTTGTTGTCCCTAAATCTATTCCTATTATTTTACTCATATATATCATTCTCCTTAATTTTCAATTTATTTAATTTTTTTATAAAAGTATTATTTTAAATCCAATTTTTTGAATTTTCAAATTATAACTTTTACAAAATTACTTTTTATTAACTGTTACCATCGCTGGTCTAATAACTTTTCCTTTCAATTTATATCCTTTTTGGAACACTTTCACAATAACATCATTGTCTAAATTTTCCACATTTTCAGTCATCATCGCTTGATGTTCATAAGGATTAAACTTCACACCTTCTGCTGCTTCCAATTCTTCAACACCTTCTTCAGTCAAAAGATTTCTCAGATTCCTCAAAATCATATTAACTCCTTCAACCAATGCGTCAAAGTTTTTAGTTTCAGCAGAAGCTTGTTCAGCTCTTTCTAAATTATCAATATTATCTAATAATTTTGTAATAATACCTTCCGAAGCATATTTTTTCATTTCAGCAACTTCATTTTCTTTTCTTTTTGTGAAGTTTTGAAATTCAGCTAATTTTCTTGTATAAGAACTCTTCCATTCTTCCAAGTCCGCCTCAAGTTTTGCGATTACTTCGCAAGGATTTTCTTCTTTAACTTCTTTTTCAGAATCATCAGCTTTAGCTTCTTTAGTTTCTTTATCTAGTGTTTTTTTTGATTCTTTGTCTTTTGATTTTTCTTTTTTCATTCCCCTCTCACTTTCTTTTATTTATTTTTTTTTAACAACTGCTGCACTTCTTCTGAAACATATTCAACAAGTCCAACTGTCTTTGAATATTCCATCCGCTTTGGACCAATTACTCCCATCATTCCTTTCGCATCTCCAAAAGTGTAAACTGAAAATACAAAAGAAAAATCTTCTAGTCCAGCAATTCCCAAATCTTCTCCGAAAATAACATTTACTTCACCATCTTTATATTTATCCATTTGAATAAATTGTGAAAAAATATTTTTCAAATCATTTGGACTATTAAACAATTTTGCTCGACTTACAACTTTTAAAATATCGTTGCTCTCAAATAAATTTGAACTACCTTCAAAAAATAGCTTTCCTTCATTTAAAGACTTTTCTTCTTCCAGCTCTTCTGGAATAAATAAATCCATATTAACTAAAAAATCTTTTAAATCCGACAAAGTAAAAACTGAATTACTATTTTTTATTTTTTCATTTAAAAAATTATTTATTTTATCGATTTCTTCCTCACTTACAGGATTTTCCAAATAAATGTTAAGACTCTTTGTCAAAAATGTATCCATTACAACTACGGCTAAAATATTTGTGTCATTTATATAAACAAGTTGAACTTTTTTTATGACTTCCTGCCGAATTGAAGGTTCTAATACAACCCCCGCATATTGGCTAATTTTTGACAATAACCTCGAAGTCTCCTCAAAAATCGCATCTATTTGATTCATTTTCTTGTTGTAAGTTTCAAAAACTTTTGCTTTTTCTTCTTGAGAAATATCTCTTATTTTCAAAAGCTCTTCGACATATAGTCTATACCCTTCACTCGTAGGTATTCTTCCGGAAGAAGTGTGAGTTTTCACAATTAACCCTTTATCCTCTAAATCTGCCATCGCATTTCTAATTGTGGCTGACGAAACACCAATATTATATTTTTTTTCAAGCGTCCTCGAACCAACACTTTCACCAAAATCTAAATAATGCTTGATAATCGCCTTTAAAATTAATTGCTCTCTCTCATTCATTTTAACACCCTTTCCTTTTTTGTTAGCACTCTAACATAGCTAGTGCTAATCACAAATATATAATAATATATTTTTTACTTTTTGTCAAGACTTTTTTTTAATTTTTTTAAAACTTTTTTATGAATATATAAAATATGTCAAAACAGGCAAATTTAACTCAAAAACATTGACTTTTATATATTTTTATTATATAATTATATTGCAGGTAGGGAGACTTACGCTGTATATCTGTGATGTCACTGAATGAAAGTTTAAGCGTTATTTAAGAACGCCAGCCACAGAGCGCCACCATTTAGGTGGTATTTTTTTTGAAAGGATTTTTTTTATGGATATATTTGTCTATTCGGATGAATCTGGAGTTTTTGATGTTAAACATAATAAATATTATGTTTACGGCGGAGTAATTTTTTTGAATAAAAATGATAAAGATGTGGAAAACAGAAAATATAAAAATATTGAAAAAAGTTTAAGAGAAAATAATAACTATTTAAAAAATAAAGAAATAAAAGCTTGTATATTAACTGGAAAACAAAAGTATAAAATTATGAATGCAACAAAAAAAGTTATAAAATTTGGCGTTATAATAAACCAAAAAGAAATACACCCAAAAATTTTTGAAGATAAAAAAAATAAACAACGATACCTAGATTACGCTTACAAAATTGGAGTCAAAAATTGTTTAAAAAAATTGATAGCCGAGAAAAAAATATTAAAAGAAAAAGTAGAAAATATTTATATTTTCGTTGATGAACATTCAACAACAATAAATGGAAAATATGAATTTAAAGAAGGATTAATACAAGAATTTAAAAGCGGAACTTTTAATTCAAGCTATGAAGTATACACAAAACCTATTTTTAAAAACTTAAAACATTTAGAAGTAAAATATTGCAATTCCGAAAAAACACCTATGATAAGATTAGCCGACATTACATCCAATTATTTATATAGCGGTGTTTTAAACAACAAACCTATACAAGATACAATTTATTTAAAAATGTTACCTTAAATAAATAAAAAAATACATAGAAAGCTATATTTTTTATGAATTAAAATAAATATTTCAAAAATTTTGTGATTTAATAATCGATTTTTGAGAATATTCATAATTTTATATAAATATACACACATATTATCAGTAATAAAAAGATATGTTACCCATATGGCAACATATCTAAAAAGGAGTTATGAAGAAACAACATCCTTTTTAAAGAAAACCTAGTAAAATAAGGGCTAAATTTAAAAAATAGTCCAACATTAGTCCAACAAGAAATTATGAGAACAAAATCTCTAATTTTATAAAAAAATTCAACATTATCTGTAAATTTTAAAAACAGAAAATCCAACTAGAAACAATATTAAATTTAGTTATTATATCATTTTTTCTCACTATGTTAATTTAGATAGTGAGTTTTTTTCTTGTAAGAGCCGATTTAAGAGTTTATTTTTGTTATTCAAGGGAAAATATCAAAAATAAGTTTAAATGCTCTCTACGGGGCTTATACAGAGTTATCCGAGATTGTATTTTTGACATAGTCTGTGAGATAAAGGCACAGTATTTTGCAAAGCTATCCCTATAAGTATGGCACTATTTTCTTGATTCTAATTAGTGTGGCTTTGAAATACAAATAATTTTTTTTGAGAAAATTAGCAACCATTAATTTAATTTGTATAAATTGTTGTAAAAATTATGAAATTAAAAATCTTGACTTCTATATTTTTTTATTATACAATTATATTGCAGATAGGAGACTAGACTGTATATCTGTGTAACTGAATGAAAGTTTAAGTGTTATGTAAGAATACCAGCCACAGAGCCACTATTATAGTGGTATTTTTTTAATAAAAGGAGTGATTTTTATGGCTACAATAAGTTTTTTTAGAACACCAGAATTTAAGACAGATAAAGAAATTGATGGTTTAATAAAAGCCTTAGAGAATGATAGAAAGCCTAATTTAACAGATGTAAAAATAAGAACAATTACTGATGAAAAGGAAATAAAGGAATTATTGGGGTTAAATGATGGAAAAGATAACGTTGAGTGAATTGTTGAAATATGATACAGAGGAAAATATAAAAAATAAATTTTTAAATAATTTTAAAAGTTTAGAAAACAATGATATAGAAAAATTTTTACATAACCGAGCAATTGAATTTGAGAAAAAATCTGTTTCAACAACTCATTTAGTATTTAACAACAAAAAATTAGTTGGTTATTTATCGTTGTCAAATAAAAGTTTAATTTTATCCAAAGAACGATTTGAAAAATTAAGTAATAGCCGAAAGAAAAAATTAATGCAAAGTGGACAAATACTTGAAAATGGACATTTAGCTGTAAATAGTTACTTAATTGGACAATTAGGAAAGAACTATAATTTAGCAAAAGAAGAACAAATAAAAGGAAAAGACTTGCTCTCATTTGGATTCAATTTATTGCTGGAAGTAAAAAAAATAATGACGGCACGTTATGTTTGGCTAGAATGTGAAAATTCTGAAAAACTTATAAATTTTTATAGAACGTTTGGATTTGAAAAAGTAGATGATTTTATTTCTGAAGATGGATTTGTTGTTATGATAATGAAGTTGGATGAAAAATAAATACTACTGATTATTATATGGTAATGTTTTTTTATAAAATATTCAAAGGAGTGATTTTTTTATGCCAACGGTTAGTACAAGTATAAAAATAGATGCCAAAACAAAGAAAGAAGCACAAGAATTATTTAAAGATATGGGAATGAGTTTAACTGCAGCAATAAATATATTCTTGAAACAGGCAGTAAGAGAGCAGAGAATACCTTTTTATGTTGGAGAGCCAAAATATAAGGAAGAAGTTTATCAAGCTATGAAAGATGTAGAACAAGGTAAGAATTTGAGCAAGTCTTATCATAGTGCTAGAGAAATGATAGAGGATATTTTGAAAGATGAAGATGAATAAGTATAATTTAAAATATACAAATAGGTTTTCTAAAGATTTAAAATTAATAAAAAAGCGTGGGTATAATCTAAAATTACTTGAAAAAGTAGTTGAAATATTGATTAATCGTGAAAAATTGTCTGTAAAAAATAAAGATTATGCTTTAAAAAATAAATATTTAGGGTATCGTGAGTGCTGTATAACATCTGATTGGTTGTTAGTATATAAAATAAAAGGTGAGGAATTAATATTTCTAACAACGAAAACAAAAACTCCGAGCAGTTTATTTTAATAAAAAATTTGGAATCACAATTATTAATTTAGCTGTGATTTTTTCTAAAAATTATTTTTTATAAATCAAAAAAATCAAACAGTATCGTTTTGGTAGACTTTTTCATTTCAAGGCAAGGTATTTTTTTTAACGAACGCTATAAGGCTGTTACACGGATATACGAGCGAATAACAAAAGGGCCTTACTCAAAAAATAAGGCCCAAATTTAAAATCTATTTTTAGAAAACACATCACTATTTTCTTAATTTTATTTTATAACTTTAAATGTAATAAATTTTATTTAAATTTTTCTTTAAAAAAGGCATTTTGAATCTTATTGAATAACTCTTCTTTTTCCTTAAAATCTATATTTTCATTATTAAAGAACGATATAATAGATGATTCTAAATTACTGGAATCTTTATTTATACCGTATAATATGTATTCAGGTGAAACATTATATAAATTAGATAACTTAATTAAACTCTCACTATTTATTTTCCTCTCGTTATTTTCATATCGTGAAATAGCACCAGCAGATGATTTTATTTTTCTAGCCACTTCTTCCAAAGAAAATTTATACTTTTCTCTCAAACTCTTTAATCTTTTTCCTACATTTTCCATAGTAATTCTCCTTTAAAATCAATAAATTTTACCATAAAATTGATATTTTATCAATTTAATTGAAATAATAATGATAAATTTTATTTTTATGGTACAATTATTTTACTAATTACCAAATAAATAAAAGATATAAAATTTGAATAAAATCTTGACAATTACTCTTTAAAATATTAAAATTAAAGTGTAATAGTAAAGGTAGTGATAATTATGTTAAAAATTACAAATGATAAATTAAATAATTTTTTTGAAAATAGTACTATAATAACAGTTAAGAAAGCAGAAAAAATTGGTATAAAAAGACAGACACTTTCTAATTTATGTAAAAAAGGGATTTTAGAGAGAGTAAAGCAAGGGGTTTATCAGAAAAGTGATACAATTACAGATGAATTTATGAAAATACAAAAAAATAATAATGTGATTTTTTCAAACACAACCGCTCTATACTTTCATAATTTAACTGATAGAGTGCCAAATACGATTTCAATAACAGTTCCACAAGGTTACAATGTTTTACATATTACGAAAAAATTTGAAAATTTGAAAATTCATTATGTGAAAAAGGAAATATTTGAAAGTGGAAAAATTGAAACTTTGAGTAAAATGGGTGCTAAAATTTATATTTATGATAAAGAGAGAACGATATGTGATATTATAAAAAATAAAGAAAAAATTGATGTAGATGTATTCTCAAAGGCACTAAAATTATTTTTTAAAGATAAAGATATAAAAGTAAGAAAATTAATAAAATATAGTAAAGAATTGAAAGTTGAGAAAAAAGTAAGAGAATATTTGGAGGTTTTGATATGACATCAGAAAAGTTAAAAGGGAAAATAAAAAGTTTTTCAGAAAAAAATAATTTAAAAGCACAGGAAGTATTACAAATGTATTTTTTTGAAAGATTTTTGACTCGATTAGAAAAATCAAGATATAGAGCGAAATTTATAATAAAAGGTGGATTTTTAATTTCATCAATTATTGGTATACAAAATAGAACAACGATGGATATTGATACAACAATAAAAGGACTTCCAGTAAAAGAGGAAATTATTAAAGAAATAATATTGAAAATTTTAAGTATCGAAGTAAATGATGGAATAGAATTTGTATTGGGAAAAATAGAAAATATAAGAGAAATATCGGAATATGAAAATTATAGATTACATTTGACAGCAAATTTTGAGAAAATAAAGAATCCATTAAAAATTGATATTACAACAGGAGATGTCATAATTCCATCAGAAATAGAATATTCATACGAAACAATATTTAAAGAAAAACTAAATATTTTGGTTTATTCATTGGAAACATTGATTGCTGAAAAGTATGAAACTATAATAAAACGAAATATTACAACAACGAGATTGAGAGATTTTTATGATATTTATATGATTTTTAAATTGAAAAATGATAAAATAAATGTAAATAACTTGAAACAAGCGATTAGGGAAACGGCAAAAAATAGAAATTCAACAGAAGAAATATTAGAAAGCAAGGAAATTTTAGAAGATATTAAAAATGATGAATATTTGAATAAACAATGGAATATTTATAAAAATGAAAATAAATATGTTGATAATATACAATTTTCTGAAATTTTGAAATTACTAAATAAAATAGCAGATATTGTACAAGAATAGAATACTCCATTATTTTTCTAAATTTTTCATAATAATTCTACTTTAAAATTAATAAATTTAATCATAAAATTGATATTTTATCAATTTAATTGAAGCTGTCTTGACAAACTTTTAATTTATGGTATAATTATTTTACCAATTAGCAAAAAGGAGAATAGAGATGAAAAAGAATCTTTTAAAATCAAAAATGAGTTTACACGAAGACAACAATAAAACACTTGCACATAAATTAAAAATAACTCCTTCAGCATTTTCAAGAAAAATAAATGGAACTAGTAATTTTACTATTGAAGAAATGAAATTTATTAGGAAAGAATATGAGTTGAGTGATGTTGAGTTTTTGGATATTTTTTTTTGATAATTAATTTGCTATTTGGTAAATTTTAAAAAAGGAGATGATAATTTAATCGAAACATATTTTTATATCAAATAGAAAATTAAATTAGAATAGGAGTGAAAAAATGGATAAAAGAAAAATTTGGGAGCAATACTATAACGATAATGATGAGAATAATAAAAATAATGGAGAAGAAAATAGCACTCAATCAGATGTTAAAAGAAAAGAGATATTAGAACAGTATTATGATAAAAATAAGGACTTAAGCGATGAGAATGTAGGGCTAAAATATATAGGATTAGTTTTTGTTGATGTTATATTATTAAATATTATGACTGCTCTTGGTTTTGGAATATTTGCGAGTCTAACTGGTTATGATAGTCATTGGTTTATTGCTATTATTTTGTGGGTAATTGATGTGTTTGTATTAGCATTATTTTTAAAAACTGTAAGTCAAACTATAAGATATTTAAAAAAAATGTAATTAAAAGGATAACTTTAAAGAAAGGAACTTTTTATGGATTTGAATTTAGATTTTTACTTTTTATTCACTATTGTATTTTTTATTGTTTGGTTTTTTATAATTAAAAAAATTGAAATGGAAAAAGAAAACAATCTTAATGAGTTAAATAATTTTATTATGAAAAAGATGAGAGAAGTTAATAAAAGTAACTATTATGAATTAAAATATATCGAGGGATTAGAATTTCAAAAAGAAGAAAAAGTTTATGCTAAAATTTTAAATAACAGATTAGAAATTGGAAATTCGGATAAAAAAGAATTTTTAGATTTTGATAAAATTAAAATGATTGATTTTAATATAAGAGAAGAAGAATATGAAGATGTCATTTCAAATACTCTTGTAAAACATATATTTTTATGGAGTGAATTGAAAATATCGTATTTAGACAATAATGAAAATATTCAAAAAATAATATTTGAAGACAGAAATTTTACAATTGAAAATTCTGAAAAAATTATAGAAAAAAGTTTTTTCTATTGTGAATATTTAGGGAAAACTTTAAAAAAGAGGATTCCTCATTTGAAATAAAATTAATCAAAAAATTAATTATAAATTTAAGGAGAAATTATGAAAAATGATTTTTTTATCAAATTGGCTAAAAAAGATGAGAAAATGACTTTATTGAAAATAGCAACACTTCTATGTTTTATTGTACATACGATGATGTTGGTAAATTCGGAATCTATTCATCTTGTTCATTATTATATCGGTAAATATGAAAGAGCTAGTATTTTCTATTTAATGGATTATCCAATGTATTTTCTATCATATTTTTTAGTGTACTTTTTATTTGAAAACACATTAATAATCATCTATTTAAAATTTAAAGTGAATGGAGAAATAGATAAATTTTTTAAACTAAATTACATACTATTAGTTCTAACAATGGGATTTTATTCATTAAGCACAATATTTATGGTTTCTTTTATCATAAGTATTTATAAATGTTTTGAATTTGCTAAAACATTTTCAAAAAATAAAGAAAACTTGTTATTTTCAATATTAGGTTTTTTTACTATTTTCTTTACTTCAATGTTATTATCTAAGATTGATAACTCTTTTTTTAAAATTTTAGTTTCATTACTAGGAATTTTAGCAATATCAAGTATTTATCTATATAGTAAAAAAATAAATAAAGTTCCAAGTTTAAATTATGTTTTTTTACTTTTAACCGAAATATGCTTTTTAACTAAAATTTTAGATTATGAATATGAATTAGTTAGTTTTACAGGATTGTGGCTATTAATTATCACAATAATTGTGAATTTAAGAGTTATTTACCCTAAAATAAAATCTTATACAGATTTTAGTAAAATTCAAAAAATCATAATAATTATAGGTATTTTATTTAGTTTGTTTTCTAAAGTATACACAATCAAAAAACAAGAACAAATTGAAACTATTTCAAAACAGGAATCTAATACTAACAATTCAAATGAAAATAATACTTCGGAATAAAAATATGGAGAAAAGGAATAAAAAATATGAATAATAAAACAAATATTCGTAATTTAATATTTGGAATTATAATGGGATTGATTGCTATATTTAATATTTTTGAGTGGACTAATTTTATAATTAAGTATAGCAAGCAAAATCCAAAAGTTTCAAAAGTTAAAAAAATAAAAAAGAAAACTAATAAACACAATAACAATAATACAGAAAATGATATTGAATATGAAATAAAATCAGGATATAAATACAAAAAATCTAATGGAGAAAGTTCAACCTTTACTCCGAGAAATCTTGGATATGCTGAAAGCCTACTTAATAATCAAGTTTCATACGACAGTTTAAGAGAAGAATACTGTAGAACAGTAAACGAAATTGTTAAGGTTGATAATGGAATAATGCCAGGTACAACTAAACCTTTTGAAGAAGTAACCTATACTCAAGTAGATGACGCTTATAGAGAACATTTACAAAAAATAGCACAAATTAGACAAGTATTTGATACAATTTATGGAAATGATAATGATTTGGAAAATGGAGCAGGTTGTCATTATACTGGAACTCATTGGAATAATGCAAATTCACAGTATAAAGCAAAACAATTTTATGATCGTTCTATAATTAAATACCTTAATAATCACGGTTACGGTATAAAAAATAATGCTAGTTCCACTCTTAAAAGAAAAGAAAAAAATCTAAATAATGAAAGAGAAATTGAAATTGAAAGAACAATTGACGAAACAATAAATCAAATTGATGGAACAACAAATCAAATTGACCAAACTCAAAATAATAGTTCAACAAATTCAGATAAAAGCGATGCTGAATATTCAGAATAGAAAACAAAAGAGAAAATTTTTTATTGTAACAGCCGATTTAAGAGCTTATTTTTGTTATTCGAGGAAAATATCAAAAATGAGTTTAAATGCTCTCTACAGGGCTTATACGGAGTTACAAGTGCATATCTTAATCAACAGGGCCTCTAAAAAATGAAAGGCCCTGTATTTTGTTGCAAATTTATTTATTTTTAGTTTTCTCATCCAATTTTTCAATGATTTCTTTATAAAGGCTTGGTTTTTTCAAATATTTTTTCATTTAGCAATTTTAAATTTATTATATAATCTATCTAATAAATAAATTTTTTGAAATAAAATAGGATAAATTTTAGCATTTTAGAGCGTTAAAATAATTGTTGGTACATTTTATCCAAAAACTTTTTGAATCGCTTTCTACCCCCATTTCCGCTCGAATTAAGGACAAAAAGAAATCCTCTCATACTTAACCTTTTTGGTCAAAAGCAATCAAGCAAAAAATAATTTTATAAAATAAATTTTTAGTTATTAGAAATTAAAAATAAGTAATTTATTTTGAATATTAAGTAAGAAATGAGATACAAAAATTTGCAACTTATTTAAAAAAAAATTGGTTAGAAAATATAAGAAAATAAGAAAAAGTAAATCAATAAAATAAATTTAGAAGTTAAAAGTAAAGAGTGTAAAAATACAGACTACACTCTTTTTGAATATCTTTTCTTATTTTTTTAATAATAAGTAATGCTCTATTTTTTCTATATTCTTTTTTTAACTTATTTTTTATCCTCAAAATCTTCAAAAAAATCAAAATCTTTTGTATTATTATTTTCTGTATTATCATTTTCAAGTAAACGTACTTGTGTATCATTATCAATTTTTTTTATATGGTTATCCATATCTTTAAAAAACATATAAGAATAGTCAATAAGAATATTTCTTAAAAATTGTATTTGAAACTGAAGATTATTGATTGTCCAGTAAATATTCACAAGATATTCAGGGTCAGAACTTCTTATATTAAAAACATTCTTTTCTTCATCAATGTAAATTTCAAATCCAACTGCTTCTAAAAATTTTAAAATGTGATAAATAAATTGCTTTCCTTTTGATATAGATAAAAATTTTTCATCATTAGTGGAAAAATCATAATTTTCAATATCTATATTAGGTTCTTCTTCTGAGAAAAAATCCTTAAAAAACCTATCACTATTTCTATCTTCTAAAAAGTTACGTATAGGTACTTTAAAAAAATCAGCTAAAACTCTTAGATTTTCTATACTTGGAGTATTTAACCCTTGTTCATATTTAGTTATCATTGCTAATGAAATTCCAGTTTTTTCAGCTAATCCTCTTTGAGTAAGATTCTTTTTTTTTCTCAACTCTTTCAATATTTCCTTAAAATTTTCCTTAAATTTTGTTTTTGCCATATTCTTCCTCCTAATTTTTAAATACAGTATTGACAATTTTATAAAATCGTGGTATTATATCCATAGGTGGATAGATATAAACAGAACCTTTATTTTTTGAACCTAATGTATCCACCCACATAGGAATATTATATATTGTTTTGAACTAATAGTCAAGAAATTTTGTTTTCTCTCTATTATTAAATAGTGGTGTAGAGGAAAAGAAAAATTAAAATATTTTTAACTCAAAATTATAATCTTTTTTGTAAAAGGTAGGGGTAGAAAAATTAAAAAAGGAAAGTGATAAGGATTGAACAGGGAAGAAGAGTATATTGGGTATTATAAGAAAAGCATTGAAATATATGAAAGAGAAGATTTTAAAGATATTATTTCTAAAAAGAAATTATTGAATGTGAAAAATTGTTATAATGAGTACTTATATTGGTATGAACATCCAGAATGGCCTCATAAAATTTTTAGATGTAAAAAATCATTTTGTCCTATATGTGATATGAAAAATAAAAGAATGATGTACTATAAGCATAAAGACAGGGCCTTAAAGCTAGAAAAGAAATATAACTTGTTTATACTAGTCTTAAATGGTAATAATGTTGAAATTAAAACTGATAAGATAAATAAGGAAATAAAGGATAACAATGAAAAGTTAAAAATATTATTAAGCAGGCCCTTTATTGAGAAAGTTGTGAGAGGATATTTTAAAGTAATTGAAATTAGTTATACTTACTATGATTCACTTCCACATATTCATATTATTTTATTTACAATAAGAGGCATATACAAACATTTCAAGATGAGTGAATTTAAGAATATGATTACACAAGAATGGAGAAATTTAAAAGGATTCAATGCAAATGTGTATTTAAAAAGTTTAGGAACAAAGGAAAAAATAGAAAAGGAGGTCTCTTATTTGACAAGACATAATAAAAAACAGTTATATAATTTGCTTAATTTAGATAGTAATGTCGTTAAGGTTCATTTAGAAGTAATTCAGAATAAAAGATTTTTTGTTTGGAGTAAAAATATATTAAAAGAACTGAAATTAAATAGCTATACTTAAACGTAAGCAAGGAAAGGAGAAAAAAATGGATGAAAAAGATGATATGAAGAAGTCCATTGAAAAGCATTGTCTTGAGTGCTGGGATGATGATGAGCAAAAAGTTATAGATTGCCAATATAAAGATTGTCCTTTGTGGAAATATAGACTAGAAGAGTTGAAAAATTCAAAAAAATAAGAATTTGTGAAACCTATATGTGAAGTTATTAAGAATAATTTACACAGATAAATTAAGTAATAAAAGAATTAGGCAACGAATGATTAAGAATCAAGACAAGAATATAAAAAAAACTTTAAATTACTAAGTAAATTAGTTAGGAGTTGAAAAATAGAATGAGTGTTGATAAAAAATAAAAGGAAGGACTTTATAAAAGCCCCTCGCAACCACTTTTATTCTATCACACTCTTCCAATTTAATAAAGAAATTTTTGAAAATGAAATGGAGAGTGATTTAATTGAATTTAGAATTAAAAAAAGAAATGTATAATATTTTGAAAGAAAAGATTAGAGAGAAAAAATTGAGTTATAAAAAGTTATCTGAAAAAATGAGAATTTCAGAGAGTGGATTTAATAAGAAAATAAATGGAAAGTATTTTTTTACACAAGAAGAAATATTTTTGTTGAAAAAGATATTGAAATTAAAAAATTCTGAATTAATACAGATATTTTTTTAAATAAATATATTGCAATGAAAGAAAAATAATATTAAAATTATAAAGTAGATAATGCTTTTTAGTTGGATTTTCAGAATGGAGAAAATATGAAAAAGTATAAAAATGCAAATGGTACAGGGAGTATAACAAAAGTTAAAATAAATAGAACGAATCCTTTTAGAGTTAGAGTTACTAATCCTGTAACTAAAAAAAGACATTCTTTGGGATATTTCAGCACTAAAAAAGAAGCAACAGAAATATTAAATAAATATTTTAATAATCCTTACAATTTAGAAAATCATAGAATTAAATTTAAAGATTTGTTTGAGTTATTTAAAAACAGTAAAAAAGATATTGTTGCTAAAAATACTTTGAACAGTTACATCAATAGTTTTAAACGATGTAAAGAATTACATAATCTGGTTTTTAAAGATATTAGCACTCCAGTATTGCAAAATCTAATAAATGATTTAAATTGTAGTATTTCAACTAAAAGTATAACAAAAGGATTTTTAAAAATTTTTTGGGACTATGCGAGAGAAATAGACATATTGGAAAAAAATAGAACAGAATTTATAAATTTACCAAAAGAAACTGAAATCAAAGAAAAAAAACCTTTTAATTATGATGAAATAGAAAAATTATGGGAAAACACGGATATAATATGGGTAAAATATATTTTAATTATGATTTATACAGGTATGAGAATCGAAGAAACTGTAGAATTGAAAAAGGAAAATGTAGATTTACAGCAGGAATTTATACACGGTGGAAATAAAACTAGAAAAGGGAAAAATAGAAGCATACCTATTCATAAAGATATAGTTGAAATTATAAAAGAGCTTTACGAGAACAGTCCAACAGATTATTTGATATACAATGATAAATGGATATTCAGTAAAAAAAAGAATGAGAATAAGCCTTTAAGAAAAAATTATTTTCGTGAGAAATTTTATAAAACATTGGAAACTTTAAAAATTAATAAACATAAACCTCACGATTGCAGAAAAACACTAGCGACACTTATGAGTAATCAAAAAATAAATAATATTGTGATAACAGATATAATGGGACACGAAAATATTACGACAACAAAACAATATTATATTCAGACAGATAAACAAAAACTAAAGTTATCAATGAATAGTTTAAATTTTAGAAAAACTTCATAGAAAGCCTTAATTATAGGCTTTTTTCTTGACATTAGTTTTAGTCCAACGCTAGTCCAACGGATAAGGTAAATGAGTACCTTTTTATGAAAAATTACAAATAAATAAAAAAACTAAAAAAATGAAAAAGATAACTGAATACCTTTTTGGTACTGTATTATCTTGTTTTGTAAGAAATGGCAAAAAAAATATGCTACCCTTGTGATAGCATATTTAAAAAGGAGTTATGAAGAAAAAAGTTTTCACTTTTTCTATTGGTCACTAATGATTATACACTAATATCATTAGAAAATCACTTTTTATTTATTTGTTTTTAATTTGAATACTACTTTTTTTTCGGTTTTCCACAAGTTGAAGTTCCTGAACATCTGCAGCAATCTGTTCCACATAAATTTTTATTTTTTTTATAATCTTTATAAATTTTTCTAAATACTGCAAAAGCTACTAAAAGTGCTATTATTCCAACTATTATTGTTTTTATCATCATAATATTTCCTCTTTTCTAAACTAATAATCTTGCAATGTTGAAAAATAATGTTGATACCACATATGGTAACACTAACAACATTGACACTTGAAATGCTAATAATTTCCATCCAAATTCTTGTTTTAAAGCTCCCATTGCTACGGCACATGGCACTACCAAAAGGACATACAGCATAAATGAGTATGCTCTTAGCTGACCATATTTGTCACTCCACAAGCTTCTAATTGCTGGAATGATGTTTCCACCTGCATCTTGGTCAAGCTCCTCCTGACTTTTCATTTCCAATGTCGTAATTTTGAAGGTTGCAATATGTCCTAATGATTTTACTGACTCTACTGCTGCTCCTCCCAATCCAACTACTTGATCTTTTAAATCTGATACAAAATTATATTCTTTTTTCTCATCATCTCCTTGAGATAATAAAATTTGTCCTAAAAATCCAACTACTGTTTCTTTTGCAATGATACTTGGCACAATAGAAGCTACAGGTTCCCATCTGTCACCAAAACCAGTTGGCTTGAATACAGGCTGAACAACTTTTGCTGCTTGACCTATATATGAACTTTCAGCATCTCCTTTATTTGGGAAATATTGGAAGAACCAGATAATTAACAGGATTCCTAAAACTATTGTAGTTGCTTTTTTTATGTAAGAAAAAGTTCTTGATCTCATATTGCTCCAGACAGCTTTTGCACCTGGAAGTCTATATGGCGGTAATTCTATAAGTAACTCTGTGTTGTTTCCTTTAAAGTATTTAAATCTTTTTAATATAAAAGCTACTAAAAGGGCCATAAATACACCAAAAACATAGATTGAAACTACAACTAAAGCTGCATTTTTACTGAAAAACGCCGCTGCAAGTAATGAATAAACCGGCAGTCTTGCTCCACATGACATAAATGTTGCGATAACTCCTGTCAATCTTCTTGTTTTTTCATCTTCCAATGTTCTTGTTGAATAAATTGCTGGAACTGTACATCCAAATCCGATTAGCATTGGGATGAATGCTTTTCCTGAAAGTCCAACTTTTGTCATCATTTTATTTAAAATAAATGCAACACGAGCCATATATCCGCTTTCTTCAAGAATTGCCATGAAGAAGTAAATAAAGAACATAAGTGGAACGAATGTCAATACTGAACCTACACCAGCCAAAATTCCATCAAGTATAAAACTGCTTAACCAATCTGGCACCCCTTCAATGGCGTGACCCACATATTTTATGACAAAGTTACTAAAGAACCCATCAATCCAGTCGATAAACGGCGAACTTCCATCAAATACGATTACGAAAACAGCATAAATTATAGCAAGAAATGCTATTCCACCAAAAAACTTATTCAAAAGAACTTTGTCAATTTTATCAGTTAATGCAAATTTATCTCCAGTACCTCTTTTTAGGTTCATCGAGATAATTCCACGAACGATTCCATATCTCTCTCTTGCCAAAGCATCTTGAGGTTCGATTCCGTAACGATTTTCAATATTTTTCTTTTCAGTTTCTCCGATATTTGAAACACTTACTCCAAATTCAGTTTTTACTCTTGCCGCTACATTGGTATCATCTTCCAAAATTTTAATTGCTAGCCATTCTACTGGATATTTTTCTAAAACTTTTTCATATGATTTATCATTTTCCAATTTATCCTTCAAACTTTTAATATTATCTTCGATTTCCTTTTCAAATGGCAATCTATGCTGTATTTTTTTATCTGAAGAATTTTTTTTGTAAAGTTCTACAGCTTTTTCCATAAGTTTGTCTACTCCAGCTCCAGATCTTCCACTTGTGAACATAACTGGAACTCCCAATTGCTTTTCAAATTTTTCTATATCCAATTGATAGCCAATTCTTTTAAATTCATCTTCAAAGTTAAGTGCCATCACAACTGGAATATCAAGTTCCTTTAATAAAGCAGTCAAATAAATATTTTTTTCAAGCGATGTCGAATCTAGTACATTAATTATCACATCAACTTTTTCATCCAGCAAAAAATCTCGTGAAACTCTTTCTTCTGCCGTACTCATTGATAAATTGTAAATTCCTGGCAAATCAATTAATTTTACATCTTCATCTCCAACTGAAAAAAATACTTCTTTTTTTTCAATTGTTACTCCCGGCCAGTTCCCCATCTTTAGACTGGCGTGTGAAATTTGATTGATTAACGCTGTTTTTCCAACATTTGGGTTTCCGACAAATGCTACATTTATCATTCTACCACCTCAATCTCTACCTTTTCTGCTAAATTTTCACTAAGCACAATTTTTGTTTCTACTGTCTTGATTAAAATATTTCCATTTGCAATATTTTCAATTTTGCAGACATCTCCTCTACAAAGTCCTAAACTAAGTAATCTTGTGTCAAGCTTTTTTTCAATAATATTTTTCAAAAAAAACTTGTCTCCTACTTTTCCTTGTAATAAAGTCATCATAATCACTCCTCTAAAATACAAATTAATTTCTCTAAAATAATTTTATTTTCAAAATATAAAATACTTGTTCAATATTATATTTTGTTTATCAAAACTATTTTATACTTTTTTTGAAATTTTTGCAAGTATTTTTAAAAAAAATATATATTTAATTATAAAAATATAATAACCTAAATTTTTTGAATATAAAATATTTTTTTATCAAATTTTTTTATTTTTAAAATTTTTTTTTATTTAAAAAATAATAAAATTTGCAATTAAACAAAAAAAGATATAAAATAGATTATATAAAAATCTTAAAAAGAAGGGAATATACTATGATCATTGGTATTACAGGGGGAATTGGAAGTGGAAAAAGTACTGTCAGCCGAATTTTAAAAGATAAAGGGTTTTGTTTTATTGACTTAGACATAATTTCTCATGATGTTATTCAAGATTCAAAAATAAAAGCAGAACTTTTTAAAAATTTTGGAAGTGAAATTTTTGACAAAGAAGAGATTTCAAGAAAAAAATTGGGAAAAGTCGTCTTTGAGGATAAAAATAAATTGGAGAGATTAAATTCTATTATGCATCCTGAAATTTTAAAAAGAATGCGAAAAAAAATTGAAAAAATTAAAGAAAAAATTGTATTTGTGGAAATTCAGCTGCTTTTTGAAGTTGGATGGGAGCGTGAATTTGACTTAATTTTACTTGTTTGGTCTGATAAAAATACCCAAATTAAGAGAGTTTTGGCTAGAGATAAGCGGAGTGAAAATGAAACAAAAAATATAATAAATTCTCAAATTTCTTTAGACGAAAAAATAAAAAAAAGCGATTATGTCATTGAAAATAACAACGATAATTTAGAAGATTTAAAAAATAAAATAGATAATTTTATTAATTTTTTAGAAACTAAACTAAATTTTGAAAAAAAAGAGGTGTAAAATGAAAAAAACAATATTATTAATTACTTTGGCTATTGTAGCTAGTCTAGCTGGTCTTATAGCTTGGCTTTCTGTACCGTTTAATATTCTTATAATTGGAAGTGACGCTTATGCAAATCAACCAACAAAAGGTTCAAGAAGTGACGGATTAATTCTTGTTAGAGTTGTACCACTTACAGCTCAAATTAAAATGGTTTCAATTCCCAGAGATTCTTACGCTGAGATTCCTTGCGAAAATTATAAAATGGACAAAATTACGCACTCTCACGCTTTTGGAGGAACTCCTTGTACTGTGGAAGCTGTAGAAAAATTGCTTGATGTAAAAGTTGATTACCATATTTTATTTAGATTTGAAAATGTTATGGATATCACAACAATGATTGGCGGAGTTGATGTTGTTGCAAATCACACATTTAACCAAGATTATTTTGATCAGGAAGTTTTTCACTTTAACAAAGGACAAGTTTATAACTTAAAGGGACGACAAGCACTTGCTTATACAAGACATAGAAAAAGTGATACGGCTTTTAAGCGGGATGAAAGACAGCGACAAGTTATACAAGGAATTGTGCAAAAACTTTCAACTCCTTCAGGATGGAAATATATTCCAAAAGTTTTGGATTACGCCAAAAAAAATATGGAAATTCAAGTAAATCCTATAAAAGCTCTAAGTGCTGCACCTGCAATTTTATTACATCATCCAATTGAACAACATGAACTGCAAGGAGACGGACGAATGATTAATGGTGTTTATTACTATATCTTAAACGATAATTCACTAAACGACATAATTTATGATTTTCAAAATTAAACAAAATTTTTTAAATTATTTTTTTATTAAATAGTACAAGAACACTCGCAACTTTATTCGTGAGATGAATTGCACGAAAATTTTAGTAAGCATATAGAGAAACTTGTATGTAGACACGGAGCAAAACCGTACAACAAAGAAACTGAACTGCTGGGAACTCTTAAAGCTAGTATAACCACAACATAATATCTAGGTAATAATATATGGTATAAGTGTGATGGTGGCGAAAGCAGAAAAAATATACTAGATGGTGCAAGGTTAAATCCTAAACATTATGATAATAGACAATCAGCAGCTAAGCCTGAAAAGGAAAGTTCAACGACTATCCCTCGTGAGGGGAGTACAATACAAGCGATTGGTATTGGAAGTGGTTTCGCCTAAGTCCTTGAAATAGGATATG